>JAHHQU010000071.1 GCA_020026225.1 Phocaeicola sp.
GAACGATTGACACACAGCTTGCATTATTCTGAATTCGTCGAACTCACGTTAATAAATTCGCTTAATCATCTGCATTCAAGAATAATAAGTCGTTTCAAATTCTTTTTTTTTCGTATCGAAAGCCAACGATTTACGGGTTCTTTAAACTAATTCCCTTTATATTAGTATAAAAAGCGGATATTTTTTTGTAGGACGATAGATTTTTTATACCTTTGCAACCGAGATGGAAGAAAGGTGGAGGGGCAATTAAGCTCCTTTTTTTGTTCTTAATAGTTAATAAATGATAGAAAAAAACGTAGTAACCCGGATCGTTTCGGAATGGCTGGAAGATAAGGATTATTTTCTAGTTGATGTATCAGTGAGCCCAGATGACAAAATTGTAGTTGAAATCGATCATGCTGATGGAGTATGGATTGACGATTGCGTTGAACTGAGCCGTTACATCGAGTCAAAATTGGATCGTGATGAAGAGGATTACGAACTTGAAGTAGGTTCTGCCGGTATCGGCCAACCTTTCAAGGTCTTGCAGCAGTACATCATTCACATCGGTTGCGATGTGGAAGTCTTGGCAAAAGACGGCAAGAAGTACAAAGGTGTGCTGACAGATGTTAATGAAAATCAGTTTACCCTGACTGTAGAAACAAAAATGAAACTTGAAGGTGAAAAACGCCCGAAGTTAGTGGAACAGCTTCTCACCTTTACGTACGATGAGATAAAATATACCAAATACTTAATTAGCTTTAAATAATTATGGCCAAAAAAGAGGAAACTGTCAGCTTAATTGACACATTTTCGGAATTTAAAGAATTGAAGAATATTGATCGCACTACCTTGGTAAGTGTATTGGAAGAATCTTTCCGTAGTGTGATAGCGAAAATGTTTGGCACCGATGAAAATTACGATGTCATTGTCAACCCTGATAAAGGAGACTTTGAAATATGGCGGAATCGTGAAGTGGTTGCCGATGAGGAACTGACTAATCCGAACCTCCAGATTTCCCTTACTGAAGCAAGAAAAATCGACGCTTCATACGAAGTGGGTGAAGAAGTGACCGATGAGGTCTTTTTTGAAAAGTTTGGAAGACGCGTAATCTTGAATTTGCGTCAGACATTGGCTTCTAAAATCCTTGAACTTGAAAAGGACAGCTTGTACAACAAGTATATCGATCAGGTAGGTACTGTGATCAGCGCCGAAGTTTATCAGATTTGGAAGAAAGAAATTTTGATGCTTGACGATGAAGGTAACGAATTGTTGTTGCCTAAGACCGAACAGATTCCAGGCGATTTCTATCGTAAAGGTGAAACTTGCCGTGCTGTGGTAGCTCGCGTGGACAATAAGAACAACAATCCGAAAATCATCTTGAGCCGTACATCTCCTATGTTCTTGCAGCGTTTGTTTGAACAGGAAGTTCCAGAAATCAACGACGGTTTGATTACTATTCGTAAGATCGCTCGTATCCCTGGTGAACGTGCGAAGATTGCTGTTGAATCTTATGACGAACGTATTGATCCGGTTGGAGCATGTGTAGGTGTGAAAGGTTCACGTATTCATGGAATCGTGCGTGAATTGCGCAACGAAAATATTGATGTAATCAACTATACATCCAATATCCAGTTGTTCATCCAGCGTGCGTTAAGCCCTGCTAAGATTTCTTCTGTCATATTGCATGAAGAAGAAAAGAAGGCGGAAGTTTATTTGAAACCGGAAGAAGTTTCGTTGGCTATAGGTAAAGGCGGTATGAATATTAAGTTGGCATGTATGCTTACTGAATATACTATCGACGTATTCCGTGAACTGGACGAAAATGCTGAAGAAGAAGATATCTACTTGGATGAATTCAAAGATGAAATTGACGAGTGGGTAATCAATGCTATCAAGGGAATCGGCATTGATACAGCTAAAGGTGTACTGAACGCTCCTCGTGAAATGCTTATCGAAAAAGCGGATCTTGAAGACACTACAGTTGATGACGTACTACGTATATTGAAGGCGGAATTCGAAGAAAATTGATTCCCTCCTATTCTGCCGTTTGAGTATTAATTTTTAATTGTTAATTGATTTACATGACGATAAGACTGAATAAAGTAACGAGAAATTTGAATGTAGGAATCGCTACAGCTGTGGAGTTTTTGAAAAAGAAAGGCTTTGAAATCGAAGAAAATCCAAACTCAAAGATTAGCCAAGAACAATATGATGCTTTGGTCAAGGAGTTCAGCAAGGATAAAGAATTGAAGCTTGAGTCAGAAAAAATTAAAGAACGGCAGAATAAGGAACGTAATAAGGCCTCAGTTTCTATTGACGACTTGAAATCCGAAGAAAAGGAAGAAAAAGTGGAGAAGGTAGAAACTGTAGAAATTGCAGACAAACGTCAACGATTCAAGCCAATTGGCAAAATCGATTTGGACAGTCTGAACAAGAAAAAACATAAACCGGCTGTAGTGGAGCCTGTTCACGAAGAGAAAGCGGAACAGAAAGAGCCAGCAAAGGTGGAAGCGCCAGAAGTGAAACCGACCTCCGTTGTAGAACCTGAAAAGGAAGAACCGCAGCCTGAGAAAATTGTAAAAGAAAAATCCAAACAGCCGGAGAATAAGGCAGAAGAAGAGAAAGCAAAACCGATGGAAGAAAATAAGGTAACACCGGAAGTAGAAAAAGATAAGAATGAAGATGGCGTTTTCAAGATTCGACCGACTGAGTTCAAATCCAGAATTAATGTAGTAGGCCAGATTGACTTGGCTGCATTGAATCAGTCTACTCGACCGAAGAAAAAATCAAAAGAAGAAAAGCGTAAAGAACGGGAAGAAAAAGATAAGCAGCGTCAGGAACAGCGCAAGCAGATGAAAGACGCTATTATCAAGGAAATCCGTAAATCTGATGACAAGTCAGAAAGATCGGGCTCTAATGATGATACAGCAAAGAAGAAAAAACGCAACCGTATTAATAAGGAACGCGTAGATATCAGCAATGCATCTCAGCAAAATCAGGGAGGCGGTAAAAACGACAGAAAGAATTCTCAGAACCAGGGTGGCAAACATGCTAACAAAGATCGTTTCAAAAAACCGGTTGTAAAACAGGAAGTGAGCGATGAAGATGTAGCTAAACAGGTGAAAGAAACACTGGCTCGTCTTACTAATAAAGGGAAAAATAAAGCAGCCAAATACCGTAAGGAAAAGCGTGAAAGTATCCAGAACCGCCAGATGGAACAGGAGGAAATGGAACAGGAAGAAAGTAAGATATTGAAACTTACTGAATTCGTTACCGCTAATGAATTGGCAAACATGATGGACGTTCCTGTTACTCAGGTCATCTCTACTTGTATGAGTATTGGTGTAATGGTGTCTATCAACCAGCGCTTGGATGCTGAAACAATTAACTTGGTAGCCGAAGAATTCGGATACAAGACAGAATATGTAAGTGCAGAAGTTGCACAAGCAATCGAAGAGGAAGAAGATGCTGAAGAAGATTTGCTTCCACGTGCTCCTATCGTTACAGTGATGGGTCACGTAGACCACGGTAAGACTTCTTTGTTGGACTACATCCGTAATGCGAATGTAATCGACGGTGAAGCAGGTGGTATCACACAGCACATCGGTGCTTATAATGTGAAGTTGGAAGATGGTCGTCGCATCACTTTCTTGGATACTCCGGGTCACGAAGCATTTACCGCAATGCGTGCTCGTGGTGCGAAAGTAACCGACGTGGTTATCGTTATCGTCGCAGCCGATGATAATGTCATGCCACAGACAAAAGAAGCAATCAATCATGCGATGGCAGCAGGTGTACCTATCGTATTTGCTATTAATAAGGTAGATAAACCGACTGCTAATCCTGATAAGATTAAGGAAGAATTGGCTCAGATGAACTTCCTCGTTGAAGAATGGGGTGGTAAGTATCAGTCACAAGATATTTCTGCCAAGAAGGGTATCGGTGTCAAGGAATTGCTTGAAAAGGTATTGCTGGAAGCCGAAATGCTTGACTTGAAGGCTAACCCGAACCGTAAGGCTACAGGTTCTATCATTGAATCTTCTTTGGACAAAGGCCGTGGCTATGTAGCTACTATGTTGGTTTCTAACGGTACACTTCATGTAGGTGATGTGGTATTGGCTGGTAAGTATTACGGTAAGGTGAAAGCGATGTTCAACGAACGTAATAAGCGTTTGAAAGAAGCAGGTCCTGCAGAACCGGTCTTGATTCTTGGTTTGAACGGTGCACCTGCTGCGGGTGACACATTCCATGTGTTCGATACCGATCAGGAAGCTCGTGAAATCGCCAACAAGCGTGAACAGTTGCAGCGTGAACAGGGTCTCCGTACACAGAAATTGCTTACTCTGGATGAAGTGGGCCGCCGTTTGGCTTTGGGTGACTTCCATGAATTGAACATCATCGTCAAAGGTGACGTGGATGGTTCTGTAGAAGCGTTGAGCGACTCATTGATCAAGTTGTCTACCGAACAGATTCAGGTTAATGTCATCCATCAGGGTGTAGGTCAGATTTCAGAATCTGATGTATCTTTGGCAGCAGCTTCTGATGCCATCATTGTAGGATTCCAGGTACGTCCTTCTGGTAGTGCTTCTCGTTTGGCAGAACAAGAAGGGGTAGATATTCGCAAATACTCAATCATCTATGATGCCATTGAGGAAGTGAAGTCTGCAATGGAAGGTATGTTGGCACCGACATTGAAGGAACAGGTTACTGCAAATATCGAAATTCGCGAAGTCTTCAACATCAGCAAGGTAGGTATGGTTGCCGGTGCGGTTGTTAAGAGCGGTAAAGTGAAACGTAGCGACAAGGCTCGCTTGATTCGTGATGGTATTGTAGTATTCTCTGGTTCAATCAATGCTTTGAAACGCTTCAAGGACGATGTGAAGGAAGTAGGTACTAACTTTGAATGTGGTATCAGCTTGACTGGTTGCAACGACTTGAAGGTAGGTGACATTATTGAAACTTACGAAGAGGTAGAAGTTAAACAGACATTGTAACGATTGATTACAGTATATTGTTGAGCGCAGATTACATGGAACACACGGATTTGATTATTCAACTGGGTGGCTGTGTAATCTGCGCTTAAAATTTAGGGGATATTGGGAAATTGTGTTGGAGTATGGCAGTCAGTGCAGAATTTGTACCCCTTGCTATTTCTCGTTTACTCTAATGAAAGTTTACTATGAATATAGAGATGATTGATTGGATAATCATCGGAGCTATGGCAGTGGGAGCTGTGCTGGGCTTTTCTAAAGGAGCGGTCCGTCAGATTGCAACTTTGGTCGGTCTGGTTGCCGGATTGCTGTTGGCACGTGCCCTGTATTTTACGGTGGGAGAACGTATGGCGGTAGAATTAGGGACTAATGCTACTGTTGCCCAGATTATCGCTTTCCTACTTATTTGGTTCTTGGTCCCTATGGCCTTGTTGTGGGTGGCTTCATTGATTTCCCGTGTACTGGATATTGTTCATCTGGGAATCCTGAACCGATTGGCTGGAGTTATGATAGGAGCTGTAAAATATGCACTGCTGGTAAGCATGCTGATTCATTTTATTGAGTTCATTGATACAAAAGATGAGTTGGTTCAGCGAACCGTAAAAGAGGCTTCGTTGTTATATTATCCGATGAAGGAAGTGGGAAATATATTTATCCCCACTATAAAAAATGTAACGAAAGAGTTATTTGAAACAGATATAATTTAACTGAATTATGCAAGAAGAACCCAATAAATATGTAAAGGAAATAACGGAAGAGAAGTACAAGTATGGCTTCTCTACCGATATCCATACAGACATTATAGAAAAGGGACTGAATGAGGATGTCATCAGACTGATTTCAGCCAAGAGGGGGGAGCCCGAATGGTTGTTGGAATTCCGTCTGAAAGCATATCGTTATTGGTTGACCTTGGAGATGCCTCGCTGGGGACATCTGGATATGCCTGAATTTGATTATCAGTCAATTTCATACTATGCCGATCCTACACAGAAAAAAGAAGGTCCAAAAAGTTTGGATGATGTGGATCCGGAATTATTGAAGACATTTAATAAATTGGGTATTCCATTGGAGGAACAGATGGCGTTGAGCGGAATGGCTGTTGATGCTGTTATGGACTCAGTCTCTGTCAAGACTACCTTTAAGGAAACATTGATGGAAAAGGGCATTATTTTCTGCTCTATCAGTGAGGCAATTCGTGAACATCCAGACTTGGTAAAGAAATACTTGGGATCTGTAGTTGGATACCGTGATAATTTCTATGCAGCATTAAACTCTGCCGTATTCGGTGATGGTTCATTTGTTTATATTCCGAAAGGTGTTCGCTGCCCGATGGAACTTTCAACTTACTTCCGAATCAATGCAGTCGATACAGGTCAGTTTGAACGTACCTTGATTGTTGCAGATGATGATAGTTATGTATCTTATCTGGAAGGTTGTACGGCTCCTATGCGTGATGAAAATCAGCTGCATGCTGCAATCGTGGAAATTGTGGTAAATGAAAATGCAGAAGTAAAATATTCTACTGTACAGAACTGGTACCCAGGTGATGCCGAAGGTAAGGGTGGTGTATACAACCTTGTTACTAAACGTGGTATCTGTAAGGGTAATAATAGTAAGTTGTCATGGACACAGGTAGAAACAGGTTCGGCTATTACTTGGAAATATCCTAGCTGTATCTTGGCTGGTGATAATACGACTGCCGAATTCTATTCTGTAGCAGTAACTAATAACTATCAGCAGGCAGATACTGGTACAAAGATGATTCACTTAGGTAAGAACACACGTTCTACTATTGTAAGTAAGGGTATCAGTGCCGGTAAGAGTCAGAACTCTTATCGTGGATTGGTGAAAGTAGCCGAACGTGCCGATAATGCTCGTAACTACAGCCAGTGCGACTCGTTGCTTTTGGGCAGAACTTGTGGTGCGCATACGTTCCCATATATGGATATTCACAATGAAACAGCGGTAGTGGAACATGAAGCAACGACTTCTAAGATTTCAGAAGACCAGTTGTTCTATTGCAATCAGCGTGGTATCAATACAGAAGACGCTATCGGCTTGATTGTAAACGGATATGCAAAAGAAGTAATTAACAAACTTCCGATGGAGTTTGCAGTGGAAGCACAGAAGTTGCTTTCCATTTCGCTGGAAGGAAGTGTTGGATAAAATAAAGACAAGTAGTATGTTAGAGATAAAAGATTTACATGCCAGCATTAATGGCAAAGAAATATTGAAAGGTATTAACCTTACGGTAAAACCAGGTGAGGTTCACGCTATTATGGGCCCTAATGGCTCTGGTAAGAGTACATTGAGTAATGTATTGGTAGGTCATCCTGCTTACGAAGTAACTAAAGGTTCTGTAACATTCAAGGGTAAGGACTTGTTGGCACTGGCTCCAGAAAACCGTAGTCATGAAGGTTTGTTCTTGTCTTTCCAGTACCCTGTTGAGATTCCTGGAGTAAGCATGGTCAACTTCATGCGTGCTGCGGTAAACGAAAAGCGTAAATACCAGGGAGAACCAGCCTTGACTGCAAGTGAGTTCTTGAAACTGATGCGTAAGAAACGTGAAGTGGTGGAATTGGACAGCAAGTTGGCCAACCGTTCTGTAAATGAAGGATTTTCAGGCGGTGAGAAAAAGCGTAACGAAATTTTCCAGATGGCTATGTTGGAACCAACATTGAGCATTTTGGATGAAACTGATTCTGGCTTGGATATAGATGCTTTGCGTATTGTAGCTGAAGGGGTTAACAAACTGAAGACTCCAGAAACAAGCTGTATCGTCATCACTCACTATCAGCGCTTGTTGGATTACATCAAGCCAGATATTGTGCATGTATTGTACAAAGGTCGTATCGTAAAGACTGCCGGTCCTGAATTGGCTCTTGAATTGGAAGAAAAAGGTTACGACTGGATTAAGAAAGAATTAGGAGAATAAGCATGAAAGCAGAACAACAATATATCGATCTTTTCTCTCAGTGTGAGGCGATGATCTGCGAGCACAGCTGTGACGTGATGAACGCACCTCGTGCAAAGGCTTTCGCCGATTTTGAAAAGCAGGGATTCCCTACACGTAAGATGGAAAAGTACAAATATACGGAAGTCGGGAAGTGTTTCGCTCCCGATTACGGATTGAACTTGAACCGTCTGCCCATTCCTGTGAATCCGCATGAGGTGTTCAAGTGTGATGTGCCGAATATGAGTACATCTCTTTATTTTGTAGTGAATGATGCATTTGACAAGCACGACTCTCCTACAGCACAATTGCCTGAAGGAGTGTTGTTCGGAAGCTTGAAGGACTTGGCTACAGAACATTCTGAATTGGCAAAGAAATATTATGGACATTTGGCCGATACGTCAAAGGATGCTATTTCGGCTTTCAATACCATGTTTGCTCAGGATGGTGTTTTCATGTATGTACCGAAGAATGTGGTAATTGAACGACCGATTCAGTTGATCAATGTGCTTCGTGCTGACATGAACTTCATGGTGAACCGCCGTGTGCTGATTATTCTGGAAGAGGGAGCGCAGGCTAAAATGTTGATGTGCGACCATGCGATGGACAATGTGAATTTCTTGGCAACACAGGTCATTGAAGTATTTGTTGGGGCAAATGCTAAATTCGATTTGTATGAATTGGAAGAAACTCACAACAGCTCGATTCGCTTCAGCAACTTGTTCGTGCATCAGGAAAGAGACAGCAATGTGCTTCTGAACGGTATGACTTTGCATAACGGTACTACCCGTAATACCACTGAAGTTACTTTGGATGGTCCGGGTGCCAACATCAATTTGTGCGGTATGGCCATCGTAGATCGTAACGAACAGGTCGACAACAACACGTTCATCGATCACAAGGCTACGGATTGCAAGAGTAACGAATTGTTCAAGTATGTACTCGACGATCAGGCCATCGGAGCTTTTGCAGGCAAGGTATTGGTACGAAAAGGGTCACAACGAACTGATTCTCAACAGACCAATCGAAATATTTGTGCCAGTCGTGAAGCACGTATGTATACGCAGCCACAATTGGAAATCTATGCAGACGATGTCAAATGTTCTCACGGAGCCACAGTCGGCCAATTGGATGAGAATGCCGTATTTTATATGCAGCAGCGCGGTATCAGTCTGAAAGAAGCACGCATGTTGCTCATGTTCGCATTCGTCAATGAAGTGATTGATACCATCAGTCTCGACGTGTTGAAAGACCGTTTGCATCTGTTGGTCGAGAAACGTTTCCGTGGAGAATTGAACAAATGTAGCTCTTGCTGTTCTCATTGTAGTAAATAATAGCAAAAAAATATTCTCAGATATGTACGATATAGCCAAAATAAGAGAAGACTTTCCTATCCTTTCGCGTGAAGTCTATGGAAAGCCGTTGATTTACCTTGATAATGGAGCTACAACCCAAAAACCACGTTGTGTGGTAGATTCAATCGTCGAGGAATATTATTCTGTCAATTCTAACGTGCATCGTGGGGTACATTTCTTGTCGCAGCAGGCAACAAATTTGCATGAAGCTTCGCGTGAAACTGTCCGCAAGTTTATCAATGCCCGCAGTACTTCGGAAATTATCTTCACTCGTGGTACGACAGAAAGTATCAATCTTGTGGCTTCTTCGTTTACAGAGCGTTTCATGAAGCCCGGTGATGAGGTGATTGTTTCCGTAATGGAACATCACAGTAACATCGTATCTTGGCAGCTTCAGGCTGAACGTAAAGGAATCGTGTTGAAAGTGATTCCCATGAATGACTGTGGAGAACTGTTGCTTGATGAGTATGAGAAACTCTTCTCTGAACGTACCAAACTGGTATCGGTTGCTCAAGTATCCAATGTATTGGGTACTATCAATCCTGTGAAAGAGATGATTGCTACGGCTCATGCTCACGGGGTTCCATTCTTGGTGGACGGAGCTCAAAGTATTCCTCACATGAAGGTGGATGTACAAGATTTGGACGCTGATTTCTTTGTTTTCAGTGGTCATAAAGTGTACGGACCCACAGGGGTTGGTGTGCTTTATGGAAAAGAGAATCTGTTGAATGAGCTTCCACCGTATCAAGGAGGAGGAGAGATGATCCAGAATGTAAGTTTTGAAAAGACGACATTCAATGAACTTCCTTTCAAATTTGAAGCGGGTACTCCCGATTATATCGGTACCACGTCTCTTGCAAAAGCTTTGGATTATGTTTCTGCTATTGGAATGGATGAAATCGCTGCCTATGAACATGAACTAACGGTATATGCCATGCAGCGCATGAAAGAGATTCCAGGTATGCGCATTTTTGGCGAGGCGGAACATAAAGGTGGTGTCATTTCTTTCTTGGTAGGTAATATTCATCATTTTGATATGGGTACCTTGCTCGATCGTTTGGGTATTGCCGTACGTACCGGACACCATTGTGCGGAGCCTTTGATGACTCGTTTGGGCATCACAGGTACTGTACGTGCTTCTTTGGGCTTATATACTACAAAAGAAGAAATAGATGCTTTGGTAGCCGGTATCAAACGGGTGAGCATGATGTTCGGATAAAGCTAGTTAGTCGTCCCTTAAGAACATCTTTATCTATAGATATTCAGCAAATTAGTTTATA
>JAHHQU010000072.1 GCA_020026225.1 Phocaeicola sp.
TACTGCAGATTGTGGGAGAGTAGGTAGTCGCCGTTTTACGGAAGCCTCGAAGTAGAAATACTTCGGGGCTTTTTTGTTTACATAAACTTCTTGTTGGTCACTTCGTTTCCTTTCTAACTACATGAATTTTCACGGGTTTGTCTATTCCCTTTTTCTAAGCTATAATTTTTATCTTTAGAAATAATATTTATCTTTGCATTAATCCTATTAAAAAAATAGATATGTTGATTTTACATTATTTACTAAGCGGTTTGATGATTATTCTGCTGGGTAGCCAGTGAGAAGCGAACCGTATGTGTCAATCAATGTAAATTGAAACAAAAAATGCAGAAGCCTTTCTCACTTTTTGGTGTGAAAGGCTTCTGCTTTAATAAAACTATGAAACCAAAATACAACTTGTCATGAGTGATCGACTATTTATATTTGATACCACACTCCGTGATGGTGAACAAGTCCCCGGATGTCAATTAAACACTGTTGAAAAAATTCAAATAGCAAAGCAATTGGAGGCTTTAGGCGTTGACATCATTGAAGCAGGATTCCCGATCTCAAGTCCTGGAGATTTCCAGTCTGTTATAGAAATATCCAAAGCAGTGACCTGGCCGACAATCTGTGCATTGGCACGTGCGGTACAGAAAGATATTGATGTGGCGGCAGAAGCTTTAAAGTATGCAAAGCATAAACGCATTCATACTGGAATAGGCACTTCAGAACAACATATACGATATAAATTTAATTCGAATCAAGATGAAATATTGGAACGTGCCGTTGCTGCAGTGAAGTATGCTCGACGTTATGTAGATGACGTTGAATTTTATGCGGAAGATGCTGGACGCACGGACAATGTTTATTTGGCTCGTGTGGTAGAGTCGGTCATCAAGGCAGGAGCTACTGTCGTGAATATTCCAGATACTACGGGATATTGTCTTCCCGAGGAATATGGCGAGAAGATAAGGTTTCTGAAAGAGCATGTCGACGGCATAGACAAGATCATTCTTTCAACGCATTGTCATAATGATTTAGGTATGGCTACCGCCAATACCATGAACGGAATCTTAAACGGTGCACGTCAAGTAGAGGTGACGATAAATGGAATCGGTGAACGGGCAGGAAATACTTCTTTAGAAGAAATCGCCATGATCTTCCGTTCTCATCACGAATTGAACATTGATACGAACATCAATACGAAAAAAATATATTCCACCAGCCGAATGGTTTCCAGCTTGATGAATATGCCGATTCAGCCCAATAAAGCGATTGTCGGTAAAAATGCCTTTGCACATTCTTCCGGGATACATCAGGACGGCATGTTGAAAAATACCAGTACGTATGAAATTATTGATCCGAAAGAAGTAGGTATTGATGATTGTGCTATCGTATTGACGGCCCGCAGCGGACGTGCAGCCTTAAAGCATCGTTTGCATGTTTTAGGCATTGAGATGACACAAGAAATATTGGATAAGGTCTATGAAGATTTCCTGAAGTTGGCTGATAAGAAGAAAGATATTACCGACGATGATGTCTTAGTATTGGCGGGTGCCGACAGGAATGTGAATCATCATATAAAATTGGAATACCTTCAGGTCACCAGTGGAGTGGGCGTACGCTCAGTGGCCAGTTTGGGCTTGAATATTTCTGGAGAACAGTTTGAAGCTGCCGCTACAGGCAATGGTCCGGTAGATGCAGCAATCAAGGCGGTTAAGCAGATCATTCGTCGTCAGATGACTTTAAAGGAATTTACCATTCAAGCTATCAGCAAGGGAAGTGATGATGTGGGTAAAGTACACATGCAAGTTGAATACAATGGACAGATATTCTATGGATTTGGCGCCAATACGGATATTATCGCCGCTTCTGTAGAAGCATTCATCGATTGCATCAACAAATTCAGGCATTAACCCTTGACAGCACATGTTTTTTTCATACTCTTTATAATTGATACCGTGAACACATTATTTGATAAAATATGGGACGCTCATATCGTACAGCAGGTACATGACGGTCCCACTCAATTGTATATTGACAGATTATATTGCCATGAGGTAACCAGTCCACAAGCTTTTACAGGGTTACGCGAGCGTGGATTGAAATGTTTTCGTCCCCAGCAAATCTATTGTATGCCCGATCATAACACTCCTACCCATGATCAGGACATGCCCATTGAAGATCCCGTATCCAAGAGTCAGGTAGATGCCTTGGAAAGAAATGCAGCTGATTTCGAATTGAACTATTTTGGAATGATGGACAAGCGGAACGGAATCATCCACGTAGTAGGACCGGAACAAGGACTGAGCTTGCCAGGAATGACGATTGTTTGCGGGGATTCTCATACCTCTACGCATGGGGCATTAGGAGCTATTGCTTTTGGTATTGGAACCACCGAAGTGGAAATGGTCTTGGCTTCTCAGACCTTATTGCAAGCTCGTCCCAAGACCATGCGAATTACCATCGAAGGAAAGTTGGGAAAAGGGGTCACCGCAAAAGATGTAGCCCTTTATATGATGGCTCGGATGACTACCAGCGGAGCAACGGGATATTTTGTGGAATATGCCGGTGAAACCGTACGCAATTTAACGATGGAAGGACGCTTGACATTGTGCAATCTTTCGATAGAGATGGGAGCGCGAGGAGGCATGGTGGCTCCTGATGAAGTGACCTTTGCTTATTTGAAAGATAGACCCTATGCACCCAAAGGAGCGGAATGGGAGAAGGCTTTGGCTTATTGGAAAAGCCTGAAGAGCGGTTCGGATGCGGTATTCGATAAGGAAGTCCGGTTCGATGCTGCTGATATCCAGCCGATGATTACTTATGGAACGAATCCAGGTATGGGAATGGGCATTTCTTCGACGATTCCACTAACGGATGGAATGAGTGAGGTAGAGAAGCAATCTTTTGAGAAATCCTTGCATTATATGGGATTACAAAGCGGGACTTCATTGATTGGTCATCCTATTGATTATGTATTTTTGGGTGCCTGTACCAATGGACGTATAGAAGATTTCCGTGCTTTTGCTTCCTTGGTAAAAGGACGTCATAAGTCGGACCAAGTCATTGCTTGGCTGGTGCCAGGTTCATGGACCGTTGCCCGTCAGATTCAAGAAGAAGGGATTGATCAGATTCTGGAGGAAGCAGGCTTTACAATTCGTCAACCAGGATGCAGTGCTTGTCTGGCTATGAATGACGATAAAATTCCATCAGGAAAGTATTCTGTTTCTACCAGCAATCGTAATTTTGAGGGACGTCAAGGTCCAGGTTCACGAACCATTTTGGCTAGTCCGTTGACTGCCGCTGCAGCAGCGATAACCGGTGTGATTACTGATCCGCGTGATTTCCTTTAATAAATAGTAATTATGAAACAAAAATTCAATATTCTAACCAGTACGTGTGTCCCTTTGCCTTTAGAAAATGTGGATACCGATCAGATTATACCTGCTCGTTTCTTAAAGGCCACCACGCGTGATGAAAAATTTTTTGGAGACAATCTCTTTTGTGACTGGCGTTATAAGGCAGATGGAAGTCCCAATCCTGATTTTGTTTTGAACAATCCGCTTTATGGAGGACAGATTTTGGTAGCTGGAAAAAATTTCGGAAGTGGTTCCAGTAGAGAACATGCTGCTTGGGCGATTGCCGGATATGGTTTTCGGGTGGTTATCTCAAGCTTCTTTGCGGATATTCATAAAAATAATGAATTGAATAATTTTGTACTTCCCGTTGTGGTAAGCGAATCGTTCTTGAAAGAATTATTCGATACAATATTCCAGAATCCGAAGATGGAAGTTGAGGTAAATCTCCCCGAACAGTTTGTGGTTAATAAAGTAACAGGCCATAAGGAGTCGTTTGAAATTAATGCTTATCGGAAACATTGTTTGCTGCATGGTTTGGATGACATTGATTTTTTGGTAGGCAGCAAGCAGCAGATAGAAGCTTTCGAGAAAGGACGGAACATGGATAATGCAAGAGAAAGTTATGAATAGACCAGTAATAGAAATCATGGATACTACGTTGCGTGACGGTGAACAGACCAGCGGCGTATCGTTTGTACCCCATGAGAAGTTGATGATAGCCCGGTTACTTCTTGATGCATTGAAGGTAGATCGTATAGAGATTGGGTCGGCTCGCGTTTCAGAAGGAGAGTTTTATTCAGCGAAGATCATTTGTGAATGGGCGGCTCGCCAGGGATTCCTGGACCGTGTTGAAATCTTGGGATTTGTTGATGGAAAGGTCTCCGTAGATTGGATTAGTCAGGTTGGAGGAAAGGTGATCAATCTGTTGGCGAAAGGTTCGGAAAGACATTGTTTTTATCAGTTGCATAAAACCCTTCAAGAACATTTGGCAGATATCAAGGAGACGGTCGACTATGCCCATTCCAAAGGATTGAAGGTGAATGTGTATCTGGAAGATTGGAGCAATGGCATGAAAGACAGTCTGGATTACGTATACGGATTGATGGATGAGTTGAAGACCCTTGATATCCAACGGTACATGCTTCCCGATACGTTAGGTATTCTGAACCCTTTACAAGTCATTGAGTATATGCGGAAGATGCGTAAGCGATACCCTGATTTACATTTTGACTTCCATGCACACAATGACTATGATTTGGCGGTCAGCAATGTGTTGGCTTCCGTACTTTCGGGGGTAAAAGGTTTGCATACCACAATCAACGGATTGGGTGAACGAGCAGGAAATGCACCGCTGGCCAGTGTACAGGCCATATTGAAAGATCACTTTCATGCCATTACACATATTGATGAAAGTCGCTTGAATGAAGTCAGTCGTGCGGTAGAGTCCTATTCAGGAGTCGTCATACCTCCCAACAAGCCCATTGTGGGACAGAGCGTCTTTACGCAAGTAGCGGGTATACATGCCGATGGAGATACGAAAAATAACCTGTACTGCAATGATTTGTTGCCAGAACGTTTTGGCCGTATTCGTGAATATGCTTTAGGTAAGAATTCAGGAAGGGCGAATATCCGAAAGAATTTGCAGAGTTTGGGATTGGACCTGGACGATGCTTCTATGGATAAGGTAACCCAACGCATCATAGAACTGGGAGATTGCAAGGAGTTGGTAACCTTGGAAGATCTTCCTTATATAATCAGTGACGTGTTGAAACACGATGAAGCCAATAATCGAGTCAAGTTATTGAGTTATTTGGTTACCTTGACTAAAGGATTGAAGCCTGTAGCGACGTTGAGCATTCAGATTGATGGACAAGTATATCAGGAAAGCTCCTCGGGTGACGGTCAGTATGATGCCTTTGTGCGTGCTCTTCAGAAAATCTACAAAGGAACATTGAAGCGCCAGCTTCCGATGTTGGTCAATTATGCGGTGAGCATACCTCCTGGCGGACGTACAGACGCATTTGTTCAGACCGTAATCACTTGGAATTATGAGGATAAGGAATTCAGAACCCGAGGGTTTGATGCTGACCAAACGGAGGCAGCTATCAAGGCAACGATTAAGATGCTGAATCTGATTGACAATGACTGATTGGAAGAAAACCTATAACACAACCTTATATTCTCTTGGGTAAATGGAGAGAATACTTAAATCAACATATTATGAACTTTAAAATAGCTGTATTGCCCGGTGATGGAATTGGTCCGGAAATATCAAAACAAGGAGTAGATGTAATGACCGCTGTTTGTGAGAAGTTTGGTCATACGGTGAATTATGAATATGCCATCTGTGGAGCGGATGCGATAGATAAAGTGGGAAACCCCTTTCCACACGAGACGTTTGAACTCTGTCGCCAGTCGGACGCAGTGCTTTTTTCAGCAGTGGGAGATCCGAAATTTGATCAAGACCCAACAGCGAAAGTACGGCCAGAGCAAGGTCTGCTGGCTATGCGTAAGCAATTGGGCCTGTACGCCAATATTCGTCCCGTGCAGACCTTCAAATGTCTTCTTCATAAATCTCCCCTTCGTGCCGAATTAGTGGAAGGTGCTGACTTTATTTGCATCCGTGAATTGACGGGAGGAATGTATTTTGGAGAAAAATACCAAGATGATGAAAAAGCATACGATACGAACTTCTATAGTAGGCCGGAAATCGAGCGTATCCTGAAGGTCGGTTTTGAGTATGCGATGAAGCGCCGGAAACATTTGACTGTTGTCGATAAAGCCAATGTATTGGCATCTTCTCGATTATGGAGACAGATTGCCCAAGAGATGGCTGCGTCTTATCCAGAGGTAACAACCGATTACATGTATGTGGATAACGCAGCGATGCGTATGATTCAAGAACCCACCTTCTTTGATGTCTTGGTTACCGAAAATACTTTCGGTGATATTCTGACTGATGAAGGGTCTTGTATCAGTGGTTCAATGGGGTTGCTTCCTTCGGCTTCTACAGGTGAATCTACTCCGGTGTTTGAACCTATCCATGGTTCTTGGCCGCAGGCTAAGGGATTGAATATTGCCAATCCGCTGGCTCAGATTCTTTCCGTGGCTATGTTGTTTGAATATTTCGACCTAAAGAAGGAGGGAGCCTTGATTCGTGAGGCGGTGGAGGCTTCTTTGGACGCTTGTGTACGTACTCCTGAAATTCAAGTGGAGGGCGGAAAGAAGTATGGAACCAAAGAAGTTGGACACTGGATTGTAGAGTATATTCGTACCCATTGATGCTTCCTCCTTAAGGAACTTGTCAGATGAATACCTATAAACTATAGTCTGCAGTTTTTAGTCTCAGGACTGTTTCCCGAAAGATTTATAGCGTTTGTAAGGATGCTGAAATCAATCTGCTAAATAAATCAACAATCGCCGTTTTGACAAACTGCTTCGACAAACAAGAAGCAGAGCAAAACGGCGATTGTTGTTTTGGCTTGTGGAACGAATTAAAATTTCTTTACTCGGATATGGCAATAAGGTTCTCCACCTGTTTTGTCGTAATATTTCTGGTGATATTCTTCACCCTCCCAGAATTCAGTAGCGGGAGTAAGTCGGGTATTTACTTCATATCCTTTGGAGCGAAGCAATTCTATCACTGCTTTTGCTTGATTCAGTTGTTCTTCGTTCAAATAGAATATTTCGCTTCGGTATTGTGGGCCCAAATCGGGACCGATACCATCGGTTTGTGCCGGATCGTGGATTTCGAAGAAGAGCTTGCAGAGTTCTACAAAAGAAGTCTGTTCCGCATCGTATTCCACCAGTACAGCTTCTGCATGGCCTGTATGGTGTGCTTTTACCTCTTGATAAGTAGGATGCTCCTCTTTTCCTCCGATGTATCCAACGGTTGTATGGGTGACTCCTTTTGCACGGTCAAATTGGTGCTGTGTACCCCAAAAACATCCGCAGGCAAAGATTGCTTTTTCTAATGTCATAAGTTTTAAAGATTGGATAATGAATGTTCAAACTTACAAAAAGTTTTTAATATCTCCATAAGTAGCTGAATATTCTATTACCTTTGTCAGAAATATTGGAATGCTATGATGAATAGAAAACGTATACATTGTTTGTTCTTAGTCTTGTTCTTGTCTTTTTCTGTCCATGCTCAAACTTATCATGAGTTGGTCGATAAAGCCATGTCTTGTGCATTGAAAGACAGTTTGCCACAAGCGGAACAGTTGTTTATGCAGGCTTTGCGTATGGACCCGAAAAATGTCCGTAATTCCTTGCTCTTATCCAATTTGGGAACGGTACAGAAACGTTTGGGAAAAACAGATGAGGCCATTGAGTCATATACAATGGCTTTGAATATCACTCCCTATGTTACAACAATCTTGTTGAACCGGGGAACGCTCTATTTGGATAAAGGGGTACTGGACAAAGCCTATCTTGATTTTTGCAATGTCATCGATTTGTCACCAGAGAATATAGAGGCTCGTTTGTACCGTGCATATATCTATATGGAGCAGCGAAAATACGATGAGGCACGTATTGACTATAATGTGATTGTTGCGAAAGATGCAAAGCATAAATCGGCGCATATCGGTTTGGTGCTATTGGACCAGTACCAAGGAAAGATGGTCTCGGCTCGGGATGGCTTGAATCTGTTGATCAACGATTACCCGTCCGATGAATCCTTATTGAAGATGCGTGCCAATTTAGAACTTGCGGAGGACTCTCCAGAAGCAGCTCGGGCCGATCTGGAAGCGGCTACACGGATTGCTCCCCACGATGCTGAACTTTATTGTCAGTTGGGAGATGTGTTCTTGATGTTGAAAAAGAAGAAAGAAGCGAAGAAAGCTTTTGAAAAAGCAGTGCAGTTGGGAATACCTCGTTCTGCTATGAATGACCGCTTCAAGTCTTGTAAATAACCCTTGCGATTTTATACACTGTTCATTTGTGAACGGAAACAGGAAGAGGTGTCCTTATCTAAAGTTAAGATAAGGACACCTCTTATCGTATGGTCAGCTGTATTTCTTGATTTCCCGAATGAAATCTTTTCCATACTTTTCTACCTTATAGGTACTGAATCCATTGATATCGTATAAGGCTTCCAATGTCTTCGGCCGATCGGTAGCCAATTGATGTAAAGTCTTGTCTGAAAGGACGATGTATGCTGGAATCGCTTGCTGGTCGGCCAGTTTCTTTCGCAAAACGCGAAGAGCTTCGAAGAGTTGGTCGTTTTCGTTCTCATATACCGTTGGAATAGATATTGTATGCGGTCGTTCCATTTGACTCTTACGTCCTCGAGAAGTCGTTTTAGTACGAGTGAAGTCTTCCTGCTTGATGACGACTAAGGGAGCTTTCATCTCTCCAAACAGTATCTTCTTTCCAGCTTCTGTCATTTTCAAATGATTGTTTTCATTGTATGCTATTTCAAAATAGCCCAGATTTAGCATCTGGAGCAAATAGTTCTGCCAATCTCTTCCTGGAATATCGTGACCAGCACCGAAAGTCTTTATCTTGTCGAAATTTTTTGATATGACTTCAGGAGAAAATGTACCTCTTAAAATGTCGATTAATGTGTGCGTGCTGATTTGTTGGTTGGTACGCACGATGGCACTCAGCGCTTTCTGAACAATGATGCTTCCGTCAAATCGCTGGGGAGGATTGTGACAAACGTCACAATTGTTGCAGTCGTGGTCCATCATCTCGCCAAAATAGTTCAAGAGAATTCGTCTGCGGCAGATATCACTTTCGGCATACTGCTGCATACGGTTCAGCTTCTCCATGTTGATTTCTTGCTGATTGCTTTCTGAAGCAAATTTAGACAACTGGATGATATCGGCGAAAGAATAAAACAAGATGGTTTCACTGGGCAGTCCGTCTCGTCCTGCTCGACCTATTTCTTGGTAGAAACTTTCAATACTTTTCGGAAGGTTGTAATGAACCACCCATCGTACATTGGATTTGTCGATTCCCATTCCAAAAGCGATGGTAGCACATACAATTTGGACACGGTCTTTAATGAAATCGTCTTGGGCTTGTTCACGTTCCAGATTACTCAGTCCGGCATGATAAATTGCTGCATGATAGCCTTGGTCAGCTAAAAGTTGTGCCACCTTTTCTGTCCCTTTTCGACTCATGCAATAGATGATTCCGCTTTCTCCTCGGTGGCGCTCTATCAACTTGCAGATGGTACGGATTTTATCTTTTTGCTGGTATCCCTTTTTCACTTCCAAACTGAGGTTGGGGCGGTCGAATGATGAAAGAAAGATTCGGGGGTTCCTCATGGCTAGCTGATTGACGATATCTTGGCGAGTAATTTTATCAGCGGTAGCGGTAAGAGCTATGATGGGCACGTGAGGAAATTGTTGTCGAATCGTTTTCAGCTGCGTATACTCCGGTCGGAAATCATGTCCCCACTGAGAAATGCAGTGAGCTTCATCAATGGCAAAGAGAGAAATCTTGATATCGCGCAATAAGAAGTTCATTTCAATTTGCAGACGCTCAGGAGATATGTATAATAATTTTACTCTACCCTGCATGCATTCGTAGCGCAAGGTAGCATTTTCCGTTTCTGTATTTGTACTGTTCATGGAACGGGCAATGATACCATTTGCTTGCAGTGCCTCTACTTGATCTTTCATTAAAGAAATGAGTGGAGAAACAACAATGGCGGTGCCTTCCATCAATAAGGTTGGTAATTGGTAACAGATGGATTTCCCTCCTCCGGTAGGCATCAGTACAAGCGTGTCATTTTTTGATAAAACATTCTTGACAATTTCCTCTTGTTGTGGACGGAATTGGGTATATCCGAAGTATGATTTTAACGTCTTTAGTATCATTTTATCACGATTTTATATCGAGCCCGCAAAGATAATCAATCTTTCTCCTTTTTTTATCATTGAACGTCAAGAATGCTCTATTCGCTCTCTTTCGCTATAATTTACATAATAAAATCTGTTTTTTTAACAAAAATGCTAGTCTATAAATTGTAGAATTCAAAAACTTCTCGCAAATTTGTATATTGGATATTAAAAAATAAGTATAAGTAAGTGATCTGAAATATTTTTATATTCAGCATAAAATATTAATATTGTCT
>JAHHQU010000073.1 GCA_020026225.1 Phocaeicola sp.
TTGCTACATCGACACAGATGACCCTTCTAACTATGATATTGAAATCGGCGGTGTATGTTTTGACTTTGCCCATATTACCGACACAGGTTACTATGCATACTTTGATTCGGCTTTAGGGGAAGGGCTTACCGGGAGACTTTGGGAGGAAATCGATCAGGCTACAACTCAGCAGCGACCGTTTTACAAAAACGAATATTATCTGCTCACCGTGAACCGGGTGCCGGAAAGTTTTTGGAACCTTAGTAAGCAATATGACAATGTGCATATCGTCCAGAGAAAGAGTCTGTTTGCGGAATTCAAGAAGGATTACAACAGAATTGCACATCCGAAATTTGTTCCGGGCTTTGTGAGACAGCAGCGATAAAAAACATCCTGTATCATCTAAGGTATCATCTAAGCGAGCATCCCCTTTGGATAGCCACAGCTGCCAAAGGGGAATTTTTTAGGGCTGGCCCTAATACCCAAATCAAAAAATATATTCTTACAAACAGAAAAAGCGGGTGCCGGAAAGTTCCGACACCCGCTGATCTTTTTATGAGATTTTTCAAAGGGAGGTTTTAGGAGCCAGCTCCTAACGATTATACTGTTTTACGACTTTTGGGAGTATAAACAGACTGCTCGCTGAGATGATGCCGACACTATTTCTGTACACAAGAACACAAATATTGAGAGATAGATTTAATGCTTCAATTATCTGTAAGAGAGAAAAATCAAGTACCGGAAAGTTTCAGCACCTGATTTCTACAAGGTAGTTACTCTTTCATTTTTTGTTCTTTTTGATTTAATCTTTTTATATAATGTTCTCTTTTTCGAAGTTTACAGATCAATTTGAAACGATCTATTCGTTTAGGCATTTTACGATATATCTCTCGGTAATCGATTCTTGTTGGAATCCAATGACCGTTTTTAGTAATTGTGTGACCATTTAATAAGTCTAAAAAGAAAGAGGCTTGTACTATGATTGATATTACATCAGATACACCTGATCCGACATGATTATGCTGAAAAATATTTCTCGGCCCTTGGAAAAAGCCCATCAACATATACCGAATACCCTCTTGCTCGTTACGTTCTGAATCAGTTTTTAATGTATTGATGGCAATGAGCGGAGCCCGCTTTACTTCACCAGTTTTTTTATCAACATCAAAAGATAAGGCACGTGTAGCCAAATCGATGCCGTGAGATTCCAAACCGGATTTCTTCTTTAATGCAGTTTCTACCGAAACAAATGCCTCTCGTGCCGCCGCTTCAAATTCTGATTTATATACTAATTCTTTTACCCGTTCCAATTCTGGGTTAATGTGATATATTTCAAAAAAACCTTTTAATTTTCTTAACGTTTCCGGCATTAGCGCTCCGCAGCAAGGGCAGAAGGTAAAATCCAAATATTCAAAGCCATATGTCTCGTCACCATATTCTTGTAGAGTCTTTTTTCTTGAAGGAAGTTTACATCCATTTGGGCAAGAGTATTTTTTTCTACGCATATGTATCACTTCTTTTCTGATTGCTAAATTATAAAAATCGAATAACCCTTAATCTCTATTGAAAGGTATTAGATTATTGATTTCTGTATTCCAGACAAGCGAATATCCAAATCATCTATTGCTTTTCGGACTTCGGAATTAAGTCTCCAAAGCAACCAATTTACACTTTCAAAGTACTTTATTATAGCCTTTGAACTCGGGCAATCAATATCAACCATTTCTAACTTTTCGTGTAATTCTCGATATTCATTGCAAAGAGCAAGTGCATCATAATCAAAGTTCTTTTTGCAGTATCGAATCGTATTGAATGACAATATTTTGCTAAACGAACTCTGAATTATTTCTTCATTGACCCAGTTAGCACGGGAACCTGTCTCATAGATCAACTCAAAGACATCTTCGTTTCCATCAAACTTGTCAAAGCGCAAACTCAAAATCTTGTGATGATAGGAAAGATAATCAAGAATCATTTCAGACAGATGGGACAGCCATTTCCTTTTCTCTTTCATTTTGAAAATTGATATTTGCTTGATGCTTCCAATGATGCAAATCACAAAGCCAGTCAGTAAGCCTGCAAACAGATTTGCAAAAATGGATGACCAGTAACTTTCATTTAGAGTATTTAACTGGTACGAAACCAGCAGGGCAACAGCTGCAAAAATTAGGATAATAAAGCATGTCCAGATATGAGGAAATTTTAGAAAGATCATTAGTCGCCTGAAGACATCTAACGACTTTTGTATAATATTTCTAACTGCCATTTTAAATTGAAATTTGATTTTCATTTCAACCTCTCACACAGGGGCAGGAGCTGCTCGATTTTGGCGACGATGCGCTTCTGCTCGGCAAGGGGTGGGAGGGGAACAAGATAATTCTTTAAGACTTCAAAAGGTGGAATATTCTTAATTGCAGATCCCTTACTCCCGCTCCGTGCATTATTTTTTAAAACAAAATCAAAGAACACAAGGAAATAAGGAATATACAAAGGCTTAAAAATTTTCATTCGCATAAGTGCCTGATTAATAATTCCTTGTTCAAAGTGTTCTGGCATTACGAATGTCTCACCGATGGTGCCAGCACAGCTCACAATGATATCCCCTGGAAAAACTTCAAATCCTTGCATTTTAGCTTCAAAATATTCTCGAGTAATATAGTATTCTCCCAACTCAACATTCTTTTGAATGGCATTTTTCTGTTCATATACCTTAACCGTGGTCTCACTTTTAGATACGAACATACTCTTAGTCAATGCACTGCCAAAAGGACCTTTTTTATAACTACCTAAATCTCCGAATCTTACCCAGGTCCAATTTTCAGGAATCGGATAAGGCTTTTCGTCGTCGGTGATCTCCGGCAGGGGCTTGTCCTTTTTGATTTTCTTTTCTTTGATAAGGCGCTGTTTCTCCGCCTGGATCTGCTGATAAAGTTCTTCACCGGTGCCCTCATCGGAGCGCTGTTCTACCAGCTTGCCTTGAATTGCTTGCTGTAGGATGGATTTCTGCATATCCTCCGGGAAACGCTTGTTGAAATCTTCCAGCTTAGTCCATGCCACTTCATACCGGTCAATCAGCGGCAGCAGTTCCTCAATTTTGGCTACAATGCGCTTCTGCTCGGCAAGAGGTGGAAGAGGAATTAAAAGATTACTGATACTTGTTGCATTCAAAGTCTTTCCTTTAATTGCGTTTTTGCTATCACCAAATTGTGTAATAAGAGGAAGAATCTCAAATAAATAATTTTGCATAGACCCTTCATTGTTACAAAATGGAAAAATTGAAATAATAGCTTCGTTGTGTACGGCATCAATATCCAGGATAGATACACGTCCAACAGTTAGCTTAAAGCTCATTAATAGTGTACCTGTTTTTGAAATCATCCCGCCAAATTTTTCTTTTAATGCAATTTGGCTTACTTTCTCTTTCGTGTTTGAAATATGTCCACTTTCAGGCATATCTGCGATAGATACCCAGGGAACATCCTCATTCCACCATTCGACTTCAGCACGAGGCGGTGTTTTACCCATATGAAAATCTGCAATATCTCCAAAAGCAACCCATTTCCAACTGTCGGGTATGTCAAACGGAAGGTTTTCTTCATCTATTGGAACAACTTTCTTGTTGTCCTTGATTTTCAATTGCTGTTTCTCTACTTGAATCTGCTGATAGAGTTCTTCTGCCGTGCCCTCCTCGGGGCGCTGTTCCACCAGTTTTCCCTGAATGGCTTGTTGTAAAATACTGTTTTTCAGTTCCTGTGGTGTCATTTTTTGCTCTCCTTTTGCACACCGAAATCAAACTCAATAATTCGGCTCATTCGTTTCACAATTAATAAAAGATTCAATAACATAACAGCAAAACTGTAATATGCAATACCCGCAAAAATTCGTTTCACAACTTCAGCATCGAAAGTGACTCCGTCAACAACAATCATAACCAACCCATATAAAAGCAGGAAAATACAAAGCATTGAATCAAAAACTATTGCCGTAATCGTTTCTTGGGTTACATTTTTGATATTTTTACGCTGGTTATCATCTTCGATTGAAGAGTAATCTTTTCCCGTCAAAATACTTAGGATTGCCAATAACATAGAAAGTAAAACGCTAACAATCACACTGAGATTTGTATAGAATGTTTCTCCGGCCTCATAGATCATAGACAGTCCCATAGCAAAAAACAAAGGACTTATATAAAAGATTACATATTGTGATTTGCTATTGCGAAACAGTCCGAGATGATCCTTTATTACATCCCGTAAATTGAAAAAAGATTCATTCTTGCGGAAAAGAAAAAACGTATTTATAAGCACAAACAGAAGGACAAGTGCTAACCCTATGAATTTTATCAAATCCATATTTACACCTCCTCTGCGGCAAAAATCATCTTTTGAGCATAAGCAGTTGCAGTATCTAACATATACTTGGTAATGCACTCTTCATCAGTTTTGCTGCGCTGTACGATATGCTCCGGAATATCTTCCACAACACTGAAATGATCTATTTCTGCTAATCGTACCGTACGGTAATTTTTTCCTAATTTAAAGGTTACTGTAATATCCTCATATAGAGTATCGTCAAATTCCAAAAGGTCATCATCCTTCACACCATCAATGGCGTTTAAGAACTTTTCAACCCAAGTTTCTTTGAATCGTGGGTGAATGTATGACCGTTCTTCCCGTCCAGTAGATACAAGCATATTATCAGCACCATCCGGAGAAACACGATCCCGAATCAAGGTTACTTTGTAGAGGCTTCCTTTTTCAATTAGTTTTTCAATAAACATTCGTACAGATACACTTCTAGTTTCCAGTGTTAACCCTACATCGGCGCAGAAAGATTTCATCTGCTTCACAGTAATCGTTTTGATACCATAGGTTCCCAATGACTGGAACACAAAGATACCTTTAGTTACGGTAACTCTTTGAGTATCTTTGGGGATGAAAACCAAACAGCGAAATTGCTTTACGGCGGCATCATCTTCTCCGCATTGATATTTAACTTGTCGTGTATGCCTATCTGTAATGGTAGACTCTATTCCATAATTTCCAGAACTGACGATGAATGTAAGCGTGGAGTAAGCCGCCTTATCCTCACGCTGCACGGAATTTTCGACGACGGAAAATAGTTTCATCGATTTTTCGTCATCGGCTCCCTCGATGCTTTCGGTGCAAAATTGCGACAGAATACCTAGTGCATCTTGAAAATATTGTGAATTATCATCTTCGTCTTTAAATTCATATTCAGAGTTTAGAGGTAGTGGCTCATCATCGCCCCGCTGGAATCTCTTTTTTAAGTAAAAGCTGCATATCAGCATACCACTATTGACCATATTTACCCCTCCAATCCAAGGCCTCTGGATATTTCATCCAGCACCCGGTCAATCTCTGCATTGAGGGAAGACCGCTCCTCCTGATAACGCTGCATCAGATCCATGGGGGCCAGAATTTCTTCTTCCTCGTGGGGGAAGCCGCACTGGTCCAGATTATAGCCGAAATCTTCGGCAAGCTGTTTTGCCGTGTACTTTTTTGCCTTGTCAAAACCGTCCACTGAAATTTCCTGACGGTTATTCCACCATTCAATAACCGGCGCAAAATGCTCTAACTTCATCGGCTTTGTCTTGGAAAAATGCTTATAGCCCTCCGGCATATCCATACGATAAAACCAGGTTTCCTCGGTGGGATATGTGCGGTCAAAGAACAGAATGTTGGTGGTGATGGAAGTATAAGGAGAGAACACACTGCCCGGCATCCGGATGATGGTATGCAGGTTGAATTCACTGAGCAGCTTTTTCTTGATGCTGATTTTGGCATTGTCGGTGCCGAACAGGAAACCGTCCGGCAAAATCACAGCAGCACGACCGTCCTGTTTCAGGCGATACATAATGACAGACATAAACAGGTCAGCTGTTTCAGAACTTGCCAGATCAGCCGGAAAATGATTTTTTACATCCGCTTTTTCGCTTCCGCCGTAGGGGGGATTCATCAGGATGACATCAAACTGGTCGTCCTCGGTATAGTCCAATACGTCCCGCAGCAGAGAATTTCCGTGATAGACCTGCGGAACATCCAGATCGTGCAGCAGCATATTGGTAATGCAGAGCATATACGGGAACTGTTTCTTTTCCATTCCGTAAATGGAAGAAGCATAGGCTTCCTCATCATCTACATTTTTCACCTGCTTGTGCAGTTCTTTCAGCCAGCTGGTAATAAAACCGCCTGTGCCGCAGGCAAAGTCCGCCATCCCTTCGCCAATCTGCGGGCGTATCATTTGCGCCATAAAATCGGTCACGGCACGGGGCGTGTAGAACTCACCGGAAGAACCGGCGCTCTGGAGTTCTTTCAGGATTGTTTCATAGATTTCGCCGAAAGCGTGGCTTTCTTCATAGTCGCTGAGATCCAGCTCGTCAATCACATTGATGACCTGACGTAGCAGAACGCCGTCTTTCATATAGTTGTTGGCGTCGGCAAAGGTAGTCTGCACGATTGCTTTTTTGATCGGAGTTTTTGCGTCCACCGGCAGCGTTTTCAGTGTTGGAAACAGGGTGTTATTGACAAAATTCAGAAGTGTGTCGCCAGTCATTGCTGTGCCGGACTTATCATCGTGCGCCCAGTTGGACCAGCGACATTCTTCTGGAATAATAGACATATAATCGTCATCATCAAATTCCCATTCCTGTTCCTTAGCGTCATATACTTTCAGAAAGAGCATCCAGGCAATCTGCTCAATGCGCTGGGCGTCGCCGTTGATGCCGGCATCATTGCGCATAATATCCCGTATTCTCTTTACAAACCCAGATAAATTACTCATATTGTTATACTACCTCTTCTTCATAAATGGCTTGTTCCAGTTCCTGAACAGCTTTGATATAGCCGGCTTTGCCGCCGAAATATCCGGCAATCTTCGAAGGTTTGCCCAGCTTCAGGAAGGGATCCAGTTTTAATATCTCTGTCTTTTCCAGATCATAAATACCGGTATTCATATATTTATCCAGAAGTGCTTCAAGCACCTCACGTGCGACTCCACTGTACTTACTGAGGAAGTCACGTTTTTTCACATTGTTTGCCCGTTCTCTGCGGGTTAAAGGCTTTTTATCAAAAGCAACGTGGCAGATAAAATCGAAGTCATCCACATCGCTCATATGCTGATCTGCTTTCATTGCTTCCAGATCAATGCCACGATCTAAAAACAGCTCACGGATTTTCTCTTTCTTTTCTTCAGCCGTCCACTGCCGGATGAAGTTATCCAGAGAAGCATACTCCCCACGAATATTTTCCTTAGTGTAGTCAACGATGCTTTCCTGCCGCAGCAGTTTTCCGTTCACATCATAGACAGAGACCGTTTTGTGGATGATTTCTACTTTGCAGCCGTCTTTTCCTACAATGGGTTTCTGCTTTGGATCTATTGGCAGCACCGGCGGATCAACAGGGTCCTCTCCAGGAGCTATCGGAGGTTTAGTGCCTCCAGATGTAAAGCCGGGATCAATTTCAATGGGACCATCCCAATCCGGGTCAGCAAACAGACGAGTTACATTGCGGAAATCCATTACAACAAAATGTGTTTTTCCGTCTTTTTCACGCAGACGGGTACCACGGCCGATGATCTGCTTGAATTCAGTCATAGACCCAATCATTTCATCCAGAACAATTAGTTTTGTCATTTTACAGTCCGCACCGGTTGATAACAGTTTGGAGGTGGTAGCAATAACCGGATATTTAGCAGAAACCGAAATAAAATAATCCAGCTTACTTTTGCCGTACACATCACTGCCGGTAATTCGAACCACATAATCCGGATGTTCCTTCACCATATCAGAGTTCAGATTGATCAGTGCCTGCCTCATCCGCTCCGCAGCATCCTCAGTGGCACAGAATACGATAGTCTTTGCCATACGATCCGTGGATTTAAGATACCGGGTGATTTCCTTCGCTACCTGCTGAATTCGATCTTCAATGACGATATTGTAGTCATAATCACTGTTGGTATAGACCCGGTCAGGAATCTCGATTCCGTTAATATCCAGCTGCCCCTTTCGTGGCCGCCATCCTTCGCCAATGTCTGTCATTACATTGATGACCTTGAACGGGGCAAGGAAGCCGTCTTCAATTCCTTCTTTCAGACTGTAAGTGTAGATAGGATCACCAAAATAAGTCAGGTTGGAAATATATTTGGTTTCCTTGGGCGTGGCTGTCATACCAATCTGGGTCGCCGACTGGAAATAATCCAGAATGCGACGCCAGCGGCTTTCTTCTTTTGCAGAGCCTCGATGACACTCGTCCACTATGATAAGGTCAAAGAAATCCGGACTGAACAGCTCGCTGAAATGCTCCTGGTCATCATCACCCACCAACTGCTGATAAAGTGAAAAATACACCTGATGGGAAGTGATAGTCGTTTTATCATCTTTCGCTACATTAATTTTGTGCGTAACCTTTTCAAGGGGAGCAAAATCCTGCTGGATAGACTGATCGACCAGAATATTCCGGTCAGCCAGATACAGGATCTTTTGCTTCATACCACTTTGCAGCATCCGGTAAACAATCTGGAAGGCTGTATAGGTCTTGCCAGTGCCGGTAGCCATTACAAGCAGCAGACGATTTTGACCCCGTGCAATCGCATCAACCGCACGGTTGATAGCAATCCGCTGATAGTACCGAGGAGAATAGGTGTTCTGATCCGAATAGTAGGGCTGCTGAAGGACCTGTTCCTGTGCAGAGGTCAATCCGGATTCAGATTTATAACGAGCAATTAGTTCTTCTTCGGTTGGAAATTCGTCCAGGCCAAACTGGCGCTCTTTTCCCGTCAGAAAATCGTGCTCAGCAAAGCCATCTCCATTAGAGCTGTAAGCAAATGGTAAGTCCAGCATTATGGCATAAGTCATAGCCTGCTGTAAACCATAGGAAATACTGTGTTTATTATCTTTTGCCTCAATAATCGCAATTGGATTATTTGCATTGAGATGCAGAACATAATCGGCACGCTTCGGCTTTTCACGGAATACAAAGTTACCTTTTAAATTGATCTTTCCGTCGGTGATCTGCGTTTCCATTGTGATTTTATGAATATTCCATTTAGATGTAATGGCAGGAGTGATGTATTGAAGTTTTATATCTTCTTCGGACATCTGGCTTTTCGGTATAATGGGAATCATAGCAATTCCTCCTCATCTTGTCCTGAGTCGGGAATAAATTCGACAATATCGGCTACTCCACATTGGCACGCAGAGCATATTTTCTTTAAAACTTCCATAGAGACATCCTCTCCCTTGCGAAGTTTTGTCATCGTTCCACTTGCAAGGCCGGTCGCTCTCCGCAAATCCGCTTTACTCATATTCAAATCCACAAGCAGTTTCCAAAGCTTTTTATAACTTGTTTTCAAGGATGTTGCCCCCCAGTACATATTTTTCCTAATTATAACATATAAATGTCATATTCTCAATTGTTTTGTCAACTTATTGAAAGAGTTGTCATATTCTTGCGATACTAATCATAAAGTTAGAACACTAAATTAAGATAAAAAGAGTGCGTAACCTTCCAAAAGCTACGCACTCTTTTAGCCTAATTAAAGATGATTTCGTGATTTATAATTTCTTCTGCCTGTTTCCTAACGCTATTCATTTTTCTTACCCATAACATCATATCTTCAGCTTTCAGCTGTTCTGTGGTACCTTCCTGTTTTCCCATTTGGTCTACCAGATTGTCAAACATCCGTTGTGCTCGCTGTTCTACATCTGCAAGATGCGGATAGAGGGTACTCTGGGTGAGCATATTGTAATACTTGATTCTGTGGTGCTGCTTGAGATACTGCCTGCGGCGATTGCCCCATACGCTGATCTCGTATTCCGGCTGTTTCGGAAGTTTAATATCCGGCAGGTAGTAATCGCCTTGCTGTGTATAAGTACCGCCGCTCTGTTCAAATAATGTCTTTGCCATAGTCTTGACCTCCTGTAATTTGATTGTGCTTTTATTTTACAGAAGTCTTTCGGGAAGTGCGAATGTGCGATTGAGAATATAAAGAATTCCGAGGTCGGTTCGATTGAACCTTCCTCGGAATTCTTCCATTTGCGTTGCCTTGCATTGCCGGATTAAAAAGTATTTCGTATTTTCTAAATTACTTCCTTATCTGGCGTGTGCTAAAGGTGCAGTCCTTTTCTTTTTATATTCTACTTATTTCATTTCCGAGCGCTTGCGGAAGCGGTTCGGAGAGACACCGGCATTGGAAGTAAAGAAGTAAATAAAATTGGATTCACTGTTAAAGCCGATTCGAAATGCAATCTGCT
>JAHHQU010000074.1 GCA_020026225.1 Phocaeicola sp.
CCTGTAACCGGCTGATCCGTAGTCAGCTACTCTATTCAGTTGAGCTACGCGGCCAATCCTTAAAATATTTCTGAACGAAGCGGAAGCTGGGGGATTCGAACCCCCGGTACGGTTACCCGTACGGCAGTTTAGCAAACTGCTGGTTTCAGCCACTCACCCAAACTTCCATAGTAGCGCATACGGGAATCGAACCCGTGTTTCAGCCGTGAGAGGGCCGCGTCCTGGGCCACTAGACGAAAGCGCCGTATGCTTGTTTATAGGCTCATTGGTGACCGCGACAGGATTCAAACCTGTAACCGGCTGATCCGTAGTCAGCTACTCTATTCAGTTGAGCTACGCGGCCAATCCTTAAAATATTTCTGAACGAAGCGGAAGCTGGGGGATTCGAACCCCCGGTACGGTTACCCGTACGGCAGTTTAGCAAACTGCTGGTTTCAGCCACTCACCCAAACTTCCATTCAGCTTTCAGTGAAGCATTATTTTCAAATGCGATGCAAAGATATAGATAGTTTTTGACTCTGCAAACTTTTTGATGACTTTTTTAACGTTATTCTTTCTATATTTTAATAGCCGATTGATTATAAAGCAATTAAGAATCGACTTTTTTTTCATGGTTTTACACCTTACATCTCACCCTGCAGTGACACTACATTATATAATATAAAAAGAGACAGAAAGAAGTCCGTGGATAACATCATCACTTAAGCGAATATTTGAATCCTTTACCATTTTAACAAAGGGACATGCTTCTTTTTTGCTTCCAATATGACTTTTATTGCTTTTTCCACATGCAACTAAGATTTCATCCCTCAAAAACTTATGATACACCTCCCCTATCCCCATCTTTAAGGATAACGCACTTTTTTTCTTCATGCATCATCCCCCTCTCAACAGGAAGCTATTCGGAGCAATCAAGCATTTCACAAAAAGGATTGCCCAAGATACCGACAGGACAAAATCAAACAGAATATAAAAGAAAAGAAGCTGTATACACCCCATAAAATGCGTACACCCCGCGAATCACTTCGCGGGGTGTACTCAACTAATAACTAACTTCTTTTACATTTTGTGGTTTACGTAATTTCTATATGACTAACGATGCAAAGATAGGCAGCAAATATGATGTACGCAATACCTAAAAATTGGCATTTACACATTCACCTTCACCTCATCCAATTCCACTAACTTATGAACGATTGCATAGATAGTCAAACCAGCTGCAGAGTGTATCTGCAATTTACGAGTTATATTCCTTCGATGCGTAATGACAGTATGAACAGATATGAATAGCTGCTCCGCTATTTCTTTGTTGGTCATTCCCTTCACCACACAACCGATGATTTCTCTTTCACGTTGACTCAGTGCATCTTGATCTGCTTCATCATCACCGTGAAGATTCAGCAAAACCATAAGCTTCTCCGTCAATGTATCCAAGTCATCGAACAGGCTGATACGCTCATCATATTCTTTCAACTGATTATTATCGACCACATTACATACCAAAGCCACAACCTTCATATTTGCATCTGGATAACTTTCCCTAAAAGTTTGGATATCGAACCATCCTTCAAACTGCGGGTCAACAAACAAGACTTGTGGCACATGCACATCCATACAGTGGCTCAACCCTTCCTTAGAAGTCACCTCAATGGTCTGAATCTCTAAATCAGGTACACGCTTCAAAGCACTGACCAGTCCAGAACGGATAATCAGTGAAGTCTCTGCAACTGCAATGTGAATCAATTCTTGAGATTTCATTTCACCTCCTTCTCTAATTCCATAATAGCGGGAACAAAAAGAAGATCCTCTACCTTATTGTGTGAGGCAAGATCTTCTTCGCAAATAAAGATATCAAATAAGGTCGCATTCAACAACTGGTTATCACCATGAGTTGGGAAATACTTGATTATAATATTCTTTAACTCCGTAAGCTTTACATTTACTCTGTCATGATGACGGGCAAATTCCGTGATGCAGAATCCTTCGGGATGCTCTCCATTCAACAAACTTTCCACATACGAGAAAACTCTTCTGTTTTCGTACTCCATATGTTTGCGCACCTCATTTCCAAAGGCGTCAAAAAATTGAATGATAAGATAGGCAACCTCCTTTTCATTCGACCCCTGAATAGCTTCAACCAGTTTCTTACGAATGGAAGGCAATTCAAAATCCAAGAAATAAGAATGAGCCTGTTTCAAATAACTCATCAAGGAACGTACCGAAATGCATTCCAGATGATCTTGCATACAATCACTGTCTTGCGTCAAAAAATTCACCACAGCTAAAAAGGTACGACAATCCACATGGTTCATGTCGCACACTTCTTGAACCGTTTTATCGCCAAAGCCAAGTGCGATTCCAAAACGGCTTAACACTTGCAACAACGTATAGTTATCGCAAATAAGATCACCCATCTTATCTGACGCTTTATATGTCCTAACTCTCATATTTAGTATTCTTTTAATTTACAAATTAAGTTCATTCATTCAAAGTTTGCAATACCTACCTATCGGTATAATTCAGAAACGACGACATGTCTTTCTTCTCGTAAGAAGCATCCCTACCTTCCTTTTTACACTGACACAGGCGTATGCCATCCTATTTTTACACGGAATAATGGTATAAAAATGAGAGCATTACTTATGCCAAGCTGGGAAACACAGTCCAACCACTCTATCCATCACTCTCAACAAAAGGGAGCGTTCATTCAAGAAGTGCCGCTTTCCGTATACCTATATATAATGACCTGCACCCAAAAGTCCCTGAAGAGACGATGAATACAGCCAATGCAAGCAACCGTCTATAAAGAAGCAACATCAAATGCTATCTTATACAAAGATACAACTTTATTTCCAATCTATCCTCTTTAGCCTTCCGAATAAGCCACAGGAGACCAGAACAGCCCTTCTACAGGAGTTTAGGAGACACACAAAACCATGAAGATTCACTCAACACGGCATAAGAAAAGCCCATAAAATCTAAAAAATACACCAATCTATTAGGAATATTTCAACGGGCTTACTACCTTTGTTCAACAATTAATGTTTTCATATGAAACTAATATTGATCACCACACCCACTTATTTTGTGGAAGAAGACCAGATTATCACGACCCTCTTTGAAGAAGGACTCGATATATTGCACCTGCGCAAACCGCAAACTTCACCCGTTTACGCAGAGCGACTCTTAACGCTTATTCCAGAGAAATTCCATAAGCGCATTGTGGTACATGACAACTTTTACTTAAAAGAAGAATATAATTTAAGAGGGATTCACCTGAATGCACGCAACCCGCAGATTCCAGAAAATTACTCCGGTCAGGTAAGTGCCTCTTGCCATTCTTTTGAAGAAGTATCTAAAAAGAAAGAAACGTACGACTACGTCTTCTTAAGTCCTATTTTCGACAGCATCTCCAAAGAAGGATACCAGTCAAAGTTTACTCCCGAAGACATAAGAGAGGCTTCACGCGCAGGAGTCATAGACAAGAAAGTCATTGCTTTAGGAGGTATCAATGAAGATACCATTCTACGCGTCAAAGATTTCGGTTTCGGAGGAGCAGCCCTTTTAGGAGGTTTGTGGGGAAAATTCGACCCGAATCTCGACTTTAACTATCAAGAGCTGATTCGTCATTTTCAGAAGCTCAAGCGATTGGCTGACTAACACATTCATAATTTTTCTGCAAAACGTTTGTTTGCCATAAAGAAATGGCGTACCTTTGCAGAAGATTAAGGCAAATATTTATTTATAAAGCATAATATCTATTTATAAATGAGCGAAACATCTCCTTTTAAAGTATTTTCGGGAACAAACTCGAGATACCTTGCAGAAAAGATCTGCAACAGCCTTGGCTGTGAACTTGGTAACATGAACATTACCCATTTTGCTGACGGCGAATTCGCTGTTTCTTATGAAGAATCTATCCGCGGACAGCATGTGTTCTTGGTTCAGTCAACCTTCCCTAACACTGATAACCTTATGGAATTGCTTTTGATGATCGATGCAGCAAAACGTGCTTCTGCAAAGAGCGTCATCGCAGTAATCCCTTACTTCGGTTGGGCTCGTCAGGACCGCAAAGACAAGCCACGTGTTTCTATCGGTGCTAAATTGGTTGCTAACTTGTTGAGTGTAGCTGGTATCGACCGTTTGATCACTATGGATTTGCACGCAGACCAAATCCAAGGATTCTTTGACATTCCAGTAGACCACTTGTATGCTTCTACTATCTTCGTTCCTTACATTCAGTCTTTGAATTTGGAAAATCTTGCTATCGCTACTCCTGACGTAGGTGGTTCTAAACGTGCTAGCACTTATGCTAAATACTTGAACGTACCTTTGGTTTTGTGTAACAAGACTCGTGAAAGAGCTAACGTTGTAGCTACTATGCAGATTATCGGTGACGTTAAAGACAAGAACATCATCATCATCGATGATATGGTTGATACAGCTGGTACTATCACTAAAGCTGCCGACATCATGAAAGCTGCAGGTGCTCGTTCTGTACGTGCCATTGCTTCTCACTGCGTAATGTCAGGTCCTGCAACTCAGCGCGTTCAAGATTCAGAATTGGAAGAAATGGTATTCTCAGACAGTATTCCATACAAGAACGAATGTGCTAAAGTTAAACAGCTTTCTATCGCTGATATGTTTGCTGAAACAATCCGTCGTATCTTAAACCACGAATCAATCAGCTCACAATATATTATCTAATCGGACTCTTATTGGATTTATTCCATAGAACCATATAAAGCGAAGAACCTTCGAGGTGTATATGTACACAGCATAGGTTCTTCGCTTTCTTAATCTCTATAGGTTAAGAACTTTTCCGAAATACCATTATTTTTCTATCATCCTAAAAAACTCTTTGATCCGCTTTGATTCCTTTGGAAACTTAGACCGGGGTCAAATTTCCTATAAAGACCGTAAATATGAAACTTCTTTGGCTCGATTTGAACAGTTCATACGCTCACTCCTCTTTGGCTCTTCCGGCCCTGCATGCCCAACTGATGGACAACGAATCCATCGAATGGCATAAAGTTTCGGCCACAATCAATGAAAATCCAGGGATGACAGCCGGAGAAGTATGTCACTACCAACCGGATATTGTTGCTGCAACCTGCTGGGTGTTCAACCATGAAATGCTGATGCATACTCTTTGCCGCATCAAAGCCCTTCTTCCTCAATGCTGCATTATTTTGGGAGGACCTGAATTCCTCGGAAACAACCGCTCATTTTTACTGAAAAATGAATTCGTGGATTGCGTATTCCGCGGTGAAGGGGAAGAAATGTTTCCTAAATGGCTGAAAATATGGAACCAAAAAGAACAGTGGAGCGAAATTACGGGACTCTGTTTCATGGACGAAAAAGGAGTTTATCAGGACAAAGGATTGGCACGCGTCCAAAACTTCGGGGAACTTACTCCTCCTGAAGAAAGTTCTTTTTTCAACTGGGACAAGCCATTCGTACAACTAGAGACAACGCGTGGATGCTTCAACACATGTGCATTCTGCGTAAGTGGAGGCGAAAAGCCGGTTCGCAGCCAACCGTTGGAAAAGATTGCCGAACGTGTGAAGAACATTCATGCACATGGAATCAAAAACATTCGCATGCTGGATCGTACGTTCAACTATAACACTCGTTATGCTAAAGCACTGCTTGAATTGTTCAAAACCTACCCAGACATTTGCTACCACCTGGAAATTCATCCGGCTTTACTTTCTCAAGAGCTTAAAAATGAGCTACCTACTTTACCTAAAGGCCTGCTGCATTTGGAAGCGGGTATCCAAAGTCTGCATGAGAACGTTCTTGAGACCAGTCGCAGAAAGGGCAAACTCGTTCCTTCAATGGAAGGATTGAAATACTTGTGTACCCTGAACAACATGGAAACTCATGCCGACCTGATAGCCGGACTTCCTCTTTATCATCTGGAACAAATCTTTGATGACATTCGCATTCTGGCTGAATACCACACCGGCGAGATTCAATTGGAATCATTGAAACTGCTTCCAGGCACAGAAATGAAACGCCGTGCAAAGGAACTGGGTATTCAGTTCTCTACACTTCCTCCATACGAAGTTCTGGCCACAAGAGAGATGACACCTGAAGAACTGCAGACGGCACGCCTTCTTTCCAGACTCTTGGACTTTTTCTATAATGCGAAAGTCTGGCAGGATCTCACACGTAAACTCATCATCGAGAATGAAGATTTCCTCCATCGTTTTTTAGATTACCTGATTCAGCTCAGCGTAATCGATGCACCATTAAGCCTGGAACGAAGAGGTATCATCCTCTATCAGTTCTGCCAAAAAGCATATCCTAAATACGAAGAAGAAGCGTCACAAGCATGGATAGAAGCCGGAATGTCTCTCAAGAAGCAACCTGCAGAACGAATCCGAACCAAGCATGTCACCCCGCCCCTTGAATGGGAAATGTCTTTCGGGAACTACCATGAAGGGTTAAGACTATGCAAACTTCCTTTACAGGACGGCACTTTCATCTGGTATGGCTTCGAAATGGAAACTCAAGGAGGAAAACCCGTCATGAAAGCTACCAGTAAAATGGATTCAGAAGCTTTCCTGAAAGCATAAGATATAGAATCTACAGGGCAGACTTTATCGTCTGCCTTTTTTATTTTCTGAAAGATAGGACGTTCCTATATAGGATTCATTCCTTCACTCTCCTCCTCCTTGCAGCACTGCCTTAAAAACAAATACGAATCTCAGGTGTAGAAGTTTCTAAATCAAGAAATAAACTTGTAAATTTGCTTAATGAAACGTAAACAAACAACGAGATATGAAAGATTTTGCAGCCATCGACTTTGAGACTGCCAACAGCTGCCGCTCAAGCGTCTGCAGTGTAGGTCTCATCATCGTGCGAAACGGGGAAATAACTGACCGACTCTACAGTTTGATTCATCCGGAACCCAATTTCTATAATTACCATAACGTAATGGTACACGGTCTAACAGACAGGGATACCGTAGACGCACCTATCTTTCCCGAAGTTTGGAATCAAATGGAACCACTCATTAAGGATTTGCCGTTAGTGGCTCACAACAGTTCCTTTGACGAGAGTTGCCTGAAAGCCGTGTTCAAGGTCTATCAGATGGATTATCCCGATTACACCTTTTATTGCACTTGCAAAGCTTCACGAAAGAAATTTGGCAAAGAGCTTCCTAACCATCAATTGCAAACCGTTGCCCTGCGTTGCGGATACAATCTGAAAGAACATCATCACGCACTGGCAGACGCAGAGGCTTGTGCCTGGATAGCTCGAGAAACTTTATAATAAATCACAACACTAAATACTTTGAGAGATGGATATTGATCAAAAAGAAGTAAAAGAAGAATTTCTAACGTTGCTCCGTTCTACCGAACGTGAAGGCGTAGAAGACGTTATCAAAGACCTGGAAGAATGGGGATTCTTTATAGCACCAGCATCAGCAGGACATCACTTGAACGTTCCTGGTGGCTTAGCAAAGCACTCACTCAATACCTGCAAAGCGGCCTTGGCTGTTTGGGAAGGCATGAAGACATTAAATGCAGACCTCGAAAATGAAGTGGACCGAAATAACGTCATCATTGCCAGCCTGCTGCATGACGTATGTAAAAGTGACATCTATAAGCCCACGATGAAGAAACATAAAAATGCGATGGGAGTTTGGGAAGACGTACCCGGTTACAATGTAACATACCGAAACTTCCCTATGGGACATGGAGAGAAATCCGTTATCCAGCTGCTTTGCAGCGGATTGGCGATGACCGACGACGAAATGTTGGCCATCCGCTGGCACATGGGTCCTTGGGGACTGAACTTCAATAGCTACGAGGATCAGAGATGTTATGATACGGCTCAAGAAATGTATCCGCTGGTAACCATCATCCACGCAGCCGACAGTCTGGCAGCAGGCATCATGGAACGAGAAAACGAAGCAGAAGATTAAACACATACATAAATCATGAGTTATACGAAAGATATACCCGTTTTATTGCTTACCGGATATTTGGGAAGCGGGAAGACGACACTGGTAAACCGTATTTTATCCAATAAAAAAGGAATCCGTTTTGCTGTCATTGTAAATGATATCGGTGAAGTGAACATCGACGCCAGTCTCATTCAAAACCAAGGGGTGGTCAACTCAAAAGACGACAGCCTCGTAGCTCTTCAAAACGGCTGCATCTGCTGTACCCTACGCACCGACTTGATTGAACAGCTCTACGAACTGACACAATCGGAAAAATTCGATTACATCGTCATTGAAGCAAGCGGAATCTGCGAACCGGAACCTATCGCACAAACCATTTGTACTATTCCCAGCCTGGGAGAAGCTTACATCCGCCACGGCTACTGCCGTCTGGACAACATCGTTACCGTAGTCGATGCACTCCGCATGCAAAATGAATTTTCCTGCGGTGAATCACTTACCCAAAAGCAATTGGGAGCAGATGACATAGAAAGTCTACTCATTCAACAGATTGAATTCTGCAACATGGTTTTGTTGAACAAAGCTTCTGAAGTCAGCGAGAAAGAGCGCAACCGGATCAAACAAATCATCCATACCCTGCAACCTTCAGCTGAGATCATTGAATGCGATTATACCGACGTAGATTTTGACCGCTTGATAAACGTACACAACTTTAACTACCGCGTATTGGCGTCTTCAGCCGGATGGATTCAAGAATTGGGACGACAAGTGAATGAAGAGGAAACGCATGTACATACCCATGAACACGAGCATGAACACGAAGGAGAAAAATGCAATCATCACCATCACGGCCCGCATTGTCAGTGCGGAGAGAACGCTGAACACGGAGAAGCCGACGAATACGGCATCAGCACATTCGTTTACTACCGACGCCAGCCGTTTGACCCGAACTTTTTCGACTACTTCATTACAAGCCGTTGGCCGAAGAACATCATCCGATGCAAAGGAATCTGCTATTTCAGCGACAAACGCGACATTTCCTGTCTTTTTGAGCAAGCCGGCATTCAAAAACAATTGAGTCAGATAGGTCCATGGTATGCTACGTTTTCAGAGGAGGAAATCGTCCGCCTGAAGCAACAAGAACCCGGGCTGTTGCACGACTGGGATGAAGAATATGGTGACCGTATGCAAAAACTGGTCTTTATCGGTCAGCACATGGATAAAGAACAAATCATCCACGATTTGGATAATTGCCTCGTCAAATAGGTTGCATATCTTCAGTCCGATTCAACAGAGACTGAAGATATGCTTTTGCAAGCCCCTATAGACACATGAAACGAAGAACTAACTTTTAAGAACAAGACAATGAAGAAAGACATTACCTTTTCTTGTGTGGATTGCGGTACACAAAATTGTAAATTCAAGAACCGTAAATACCCGGAATTTTGTTTGACTACCCACTTAAAGGAAGAAGATAAAGAATGGGCTTTGGAACGCTACGCAGAAAACAAGAACAAGGAAATCATGATTGCCAGTGCGGAGGTTGAATTTGAAGGATATTGTCAATGGACTCGCGTTCAGGAGATCATGGAATTCGCCAGAAAGATTGGAGCTCATCGCATTGGTATCGCAAACTGTATCGGATTAATCAACGAAGCCCGAATTTTCGCAAAGATTTTAAGAGCCAACGGATTTGAAGCATACGCCGTTATCTGCAAGGTAGCCGGACAAGCCAAGACATCGGTAGGAATACCAGAAAAATGCGAATCCATCGGTCCAGCCATGTGCAATCCGATTTTACAAGCTCGTCTGCTGAATGAAGCTCAAACCGACTTAAATGTGGTCATTGGTTTATGCGTAGGACATGACAGTCTGTTTTATAAGTATTCGGAAGCTTATGTTACTACCTTGGTTACCAAGGACCGAGTGACCGGTAACAACCCTGTTGCTGCTTTGTACACAGCAAATTCCTACTATAAAAAGAAGTTTTTCCCCAATGAACCGAAACCTTCTTTTAAGGAAAATGAAGAAGACCATAAATAATCGGCTCAACCTTACTAACGGTACTGCATACCTAAGCATGATGATATGCTAAGAAACTTATCCGGTAGAGCAGTACCGTTCGTTTTTTTTGAATCCAACCTGATTCAGGCTCAGTAGATAATCAATGGGGATAGCCATATAGCTTAGCGATTCTAAA
>JAHHQU010000075.1 GCA_020026225.1 Phocaeicola sp.
GACTAATAGTCAATAATAAATATGTTATAGAAATAAGGATAAAATGGTATGAATTTATTAAAGAATATTTAATTGAAAAATATGTCTATTGAATGTGGCTAATTTTATAAGAAATTGAAATTTTATTCCTAATTTAAATAGCCTTGATTTAAGGAAGAAATTTCTTGTTTCCAGCTTCCTTTGTCCATGCCATTTTATTAGAATTCACCTGGGTGTGGTTGAATCGTTGCGGAGGCTTTTATCCCGCCCAATCTTCTCTATCCAAATTACGATAACTAATAGCTTCTGCCAAATGTTGTGGTAGTATTTTCTCACTCCCTTCCAAATCCGCAATGGTACGTGAAACCTTTAGAATACGGTCGTAAGCACGAGCTGAAAGGTTTAGTCTTGTCATGGCTGTACGGAGCAGATTGAGTCCTTTTGTATCGGGTTGAGCGTACTGATGCAGTAAAGAAGAGGTCATTTGTGCGTTGCAGTATACTCCTGGAATGCTTTTATAGCGTTCCTCTTGGATTTTTCGAGCACGGATGACCCGTTTACGGATGGATGCACTTGATTCGCCAGGAACGGCTTCTGATATCTTTTCGAAGGGTACGGGGACTATCTCAATCTGAATGTCGATACGATCTAACAGAGGTCCGGAAATCTTGCCCATATAACGCTGTATTTGTCCGGGATTGCAGATACAGGGATGAGTTGGATGTCCGTAGTAGCCGCAGGGGCAAGGATTCATGGAGGCAACGAGCATGAAGCTTGCTGGGTAATCTAAGGTATATTTGGCACGTGATATGGTGATGTGACGGTCTTCTAGCGGTTGTCTTAGGACTTCGAGGACGGAGCGATTGAATTCCGGTAGCTCGTCTAAAAAGAGCACTCCGTTATGAGCCAGGCTGATTTCTCCGGGTTGAGGACTTGCCCCACCTCCTACCATGGCCACTTGTGAGATCGTGTGATGTGGGCTTCGGAAAGGTCGGGTTGCTATCAATGATGTCTCTTTGCTCAGCTTCCCTGCTACTGAATGAATTTTGGTGGTCTCCAGACTTTCGGCGAGTGAGAGGGGAGGAAGAATACCTGGCAGGCGTTTGGCCATCATGGATTTGCCGCTTCCGGGAGATCCGATCATGATCAAATTGTGTCCTCCGGCAGCTGCTACTTCCAAGGCTCGTTTTACGTTTTCTTGTCCTTTCACATCGGAGAAATCGAAAGGAAAGTCAGTCTGGTTCCGATAGAATTCTTCTCGTGTGTTGACGGTGACGGGCTCTAATTCCCGTTTTCCATTCAAGAATTCAATAACTTCTGTTATGTTTTCTACACCATATACCTTTAAATGGTTGACAACAGTTGCTTCTTTGGCATTCTGCATGGGAATAATTAGCCCTTCAAAACCTTGTTCGCGGGCGGCGATGGAAACGGGAAGTGCCCCTCGGATGGGTTGTAGTCCTCCGTCCAGACTGAGTTCGCCCATTATGAGATAACGGTCTAGTTGTTCAGAGGAAACCGTTCCTGTGGCAGCAAGAATGCCGATTGCCAATGGTAAGTCGTATGCCGATCCTTCTTTCCTGATATCGGCAGGAGACATGTTGACAATTATCTGACAGGTAGGGAATTTATAACCATTAACCTGTAATGCAGAAATAATTCGTTCATGGCTTTCTTTTACAGCAGAATCGGGTAGTCCTACCAGATAAAATTTGATGCCTCTTGAACTATTGACTTCTATCGTAATGATGGAGGCGTCAATTCCTTGGACTGCCGCTCCGAAAACTTTTACTAACATATCTGACTGTACTTTATTTAGACTTGGGGTCCACGATGTCAGCTAGTGCTTCTTCCTTTAAGTTTTTACCGAGAATCTTTCGTTGATTGTTGACAAGTATGTTTGCTGGTAATGCAAGGATGTCATTTTCTTTAACTATTGGGGTTTCCCAACCATCAAAACTACAGATTTCAATCCAGTTTTCAGCATCTTTTTCACAAGCCGCAGACCAAGCCCCTTTATCATAATCTAACGAGATATTCATGACTTTAACTCCTCCTTTAGGCAATTTTTTTAGTAATTCTTTTAAAGACTTGCATTGGCGCACGCTTTTTGCATTCCAGCTAGCCCAATAATTGATGAGGATATAATCTCCTTGATCATTCTTCCATGTCAAATACTTGTCTGTACGGTTTTTTACAGAAAAATAGCCCAAGTAAGTTTGATCTTGATCCTTTTTTACTGGAATTGACTTGGTCGCTACGCTTATAATATGGCTATCTTTTATATTGCCATGAAGAGGGGCTATTAATGCATTGATGGTTTCAATGTTTGGGTGAGGTACTTGAATGAAATAGCGGTCAATCAAGTAGGCTGAAGCAAAGGATTGAGGGTGTGAAAAAATGAATTCTTTGGCTTTTTGAATGAATTTTTCGCTTCCAATCTTTTCTCCTTTCACGCTATTATGGAAATCTTGATAATCGTTATTGGGACCATTTCCTTCAATTTCGGGTGAGCTGAAGGTTCCCTTACAGTCTACTTTCCAACCTTTATCTGCAAAAATAGGAATTTCATGTCCCTCTTTGTCTACCAAGCGGATTAAGGTGAAGGTGTCGGGAGTGAAGTAGTACTCAAACTTCCCTTTGACTGGCATAATAGTGTCTATCTTGGCGATAGGGTCATCATACACGGCCAAGATGTATTCTCCTTTTTCTGTCCCCAATTTCCCTTTCAGAACGAAATCTGTGTCGTTTTTACATGCTGCAAGGAAGGCAGTTATACCTAAAATAATTGATGTAAGATGAAAAGTCTTTTTCATGGTGAAACGATGTTTTTGCGAAAATACACAAAATAGTGTTAAGTCTAGGTATCTGTAGATAGATATTAACAAAAAAGGTCGGAATGTAAAAACATCCCGACCTTTTGAAGGTTTTATCGAGTAATCAAAATTTATTTGATTTCGTTAGCGTATTTTGCAAATTCACGGTCTGTTGCAGCTTTAGCAGCCAAAGCAGCGTCTTTCTTTGCAACGTTAGCCATGCTTGATTTAACCAAGCTTGCATTGTTAGTTCTTGCACCTACGATAGCCATCAAGTAATCTGTGTAAGCATCTGGGTTTTCAACTGCAGACAAAGTGCTCTTTGCTTTGTTGTAATCTTTAGCCAAGATCTGAGCCAAAGCAGCTGAGTTAGATTTAGTATCACCGAATGCGTTTACAGCTCTGTCGTACTGACCCTGTTTGATATACAAGTTACCCAAAGCTTCGTTTGCAGAGTTAGCACCTGTTGATTTAGCCAAGTAAGTTTCAGCGTTAGCAACGTTGCCGTCAACCAATTCCATCAAACCAAGGTTAGTGTTTACTTCAGGAGCATCTGGATTCTTGCTTGCAGCTTCTTTGAAGTATTTCAAAGCAGTAGCTTTATCTGTAGGATAAGCCATCATACCCAAGTTGTTGTAAGCACGGTAATCGTTAGGATACAATTCAATAGTCTTGTTATAGATGGCAGCCTTACGAGCATTGTCGTTAGTCAAAGTTGCAGCATAAAGTAATTCTTCTACGCTCAATACTGAAGCATCGCTATCAAATGCAGCGTTGATTTCTTCATCGCTACGACCGATAACGTCATAGTTTGCAGTCAAACGAGCACGACGCAACTGAGGAAGGATTTCGTCAGCCAAAGTCTTGTAAACTGAAGAAATGTTCTTGATTTCAGCTTCACGCTGTTCTGGATCCTGATACATTGAAAGAACACGCAAGATCAAGTCTTTGTCCTGGATGTCTGATCTTGAAACCAATTTCTGGAAACCGTCCCAGTCCTGAGCAGTATACTTAGTATCTACTTCCGTATCGATTTTACCTTTCTTCAACTGCTTGTTCATGTATTTTTCAGTGTTGCTCTGACGCTGTTCAGCCAAACCAGAGTTCAATTCAACACCACCATCAGGAGAAGCGTATGCAGAAATTTCGATGTTGTTCAATTTGTAGTTCTTAGTATCACCAGCTACAGTAACAACTTTCTTGTGGAATTCATTCAAGTTTTCTGATTTCAATTCGCTTGAACGAAGGTTAGCCTGCTGGATTAAGAACATGATCTGAGCTTCCTGAGCCTGTTTGATGATACGCTGGAATGCGTCTGGACCATAAGCTGCATTAGCTGAACCTACTGTAGGAAGTTCTGAAGTAGCGATAACGCCATCAGCAATCTTTACAGAAGGAATAGTATAAGTTTTGCTTCCTTTACGGATTTTGAAATCCAAGTAAAGTTCAGATTTAGCCATTTCTGGAACATAATCGAAAGAAGCTTTCATTGTATATGTACCACCAGCTTTGTAAGAGATAGTCTGGTCGTTACCCTGTACTTTTTCACCTTGGAATGAAGCGGGTTGACCTTTAGCTTCACCGCCATCCCATCTTAAAACTGGGGTAACTTCAACTGTAGCGTTCTTCTTAAAGTATTTTTCTGGGAATTTACCTGTGATAGTAACAGGAACTTTTCCGCCAACAGCTTCCAAAACTTCAGGATTTGTTGTGAAGTATTCAGGAGACAATTCGCCCATCTTGCCACATGAAGAGAAAGCAAGAACTAACAATGCCACTAATGGCAAATACAACTTCTTAATCATGATTTTTTAAATATTAGGTTTATAATTTATTCCTTACTAAACGTTAGTAGTGTTATTTGCGACAAATATACTAATTAATCGATTCGCTTAGAACTTTTTATCCTTTTTTTTATCAAAAACGGTCGAAAAATGCTTAAAAAACGAAGCGTTGGACTTTATCCCATCGTTTTTAGGTTCCTTGGATGGTGTTCTATTATTTCTTTTCGTAATCTGCTGCGGTCAATATGTGTATAGATTTCTGTCGTTCCGATGCTTTCGTGCCCTAACATGCATTGAATGGCACGGAGATTGGCACCTCCTTCCAGCAGATGCGTTGCAAAGGAATGTCGGAAGGTGTGAGGGCTGATACTTTTCTTGAGTCCGATCTCTTCAGTCAATACTTTTATTATGTGGAAAACCATGATACGTGAAATGTTTTTCCCGAATCGGCTGATGAAGACATAATCTTCGTATCCAGGTTTGATAAGCCGGTCGCCTCGTGTAAGGAAATAGTTTTTGATTTCTTTGACTGCACGTGGAGAAATAGGGACTAATCGTTGCTTGCTTCCCTTTCCGTCCACCTTTATGAAGTTTTCGTCCAGATACAAGTCGGAAATTTTTAGGTTGCATAGTTCGGAGACGCGCAGTCCGCAACTGTAAAGAGTTTCTAGTATGGCACAATTCCTTAGTCCTTCGGGAGTACTGCGGTCGATGGCGCCAATGAGCTGGTCTATTTCGTCTACGGTTAAAGTGTCTGGCAGGTGTTTACCAATAAGCGGAGATTCAAGCAGTTCTGTCGGGTCTTGCTGGATATAATTTTCCAGTACGAGGTAATGATAGAAAGAACGGATACCAGAGAGGATACGTGCTTGTGAACGGGGATTGATTCCAATGTCTCTTAAGCCGGCCGAGAATGTCTCCAAATCGTCTAATGTAACGTCGGTAATAGGGATGTTCTCAAGGGTGATATAAGCTATTAACTTATCTAAATCTGTCATGTAAGCATCCACAGTATTTTCAGCCAAGGACTTTTCTAGCTTGAGATATTGCTTGTACTTTGTTATAATCTGTCCGTTTTTCTCCGTATAATTCATTTCTTTATCGTATATTTGCACCAAATTCTCCAACAAAGGTACAAAAAACGATGCGAATACAAATTATTAATGGCCCTAATATCAATTTGTTGGGCAAAAGAGAACCGTCTATTTATGGCTCGGAGACTTTCGAGTCTTATTTGGAACGTCTCAAAGGGCTGTATCCTGAAGTGTCATTTGCATACTTTCAGTCGAATATAGAAGGTGAAATGATTGATAAAATTCATGAGGTGGGCTTTTCCTACGATGGGATAATTCTAAATGCAGGGGCATATACACATACGTCTATTGCTCTGCAGGATGCGCTTCGTGCTGTAACTACTCCGGCTATAGAAGTACATATTTCAAACGTACATACTAGAGAAACATTCCGACGCAAGTCCATGATATCATGTGCTTGCAGGGGAGTGATATGTGGTTTTGGCTTGGATTCCTATCGCTTGGCAGTGGAGGCATTCATGCATCCTTGAAAATTAATGAAAATAGGTAACTTTAGTTTTTAGATTCAAAAATATGATGCTCAAACAAACAAAAATTGTAGCGTCCATTTCCGACTTGCGTTGTGACGTGGACTTTATTAGAGACCTTTTTGAGGCAGGTATGAATGTGGTTCGTATGAACACAGCCCATGCAAGCCGTGAAGGGTTCGAAACATTGATTTCAAATGTTCGTGCTGTTTCTAATCGTATCGCTATCCTTATGGATACCAAAGGACCGGAAGTACGAACTACTGCAAGTGCAGAAGAACCTATTGACTTCAAGACAGGTGACCGTGTGCAGATTATTGGTAATCCAGAACAGGAAACAACTCGTGAATGCATTGCTGTTACTTACAAAAACTTCGTTCATGACCTTAGCGTAGGTGCTTCTGTCTTGATTGATGATGGTGACCTTGCTTTGACCGTTGTCGATAAGAATGAAACTACTCTGTTTTGTCAGGTAGAAAATGATGCAACTTTGGGCAGCCGTAAGAGCGTAAATGTACCGGGTGTTCGTATCAATCTTCCTTCATTGACAGAAAAAGACCGTAATAATATCTTGTATGCAATTGAAAAGGACATCGATTTCATTGCACATTCATTCGTTCGTAATCGTCAGGATGTACTCGATATCCGTGCTTTGCTTGATGAACATCATAGCGATATCAAGATCATCGCTAAGATTGAGAACCAAGAAGGTGTAGATAATATCGATGAAATCTTGGAAGTTGCCGATGGAGTTATGGTTGCACGTGGTGACTTGGGTATTGAAGTTCCACAAGAACGCATTCCTGGTATCCAGCGTCGTTTAATTAAGAAATGTATCTTGGCCCGCAAGCCGGTTATCGTTGCTACTCAGATGCTTCATACCATGATTAACAATCCACGTCCTACTCGTGCTGAAGTAACTGACATCGCAAATGCAATTTATTACCGTACAGACGCGTTGATGTTGAGCGGTGAAACTGCTTATGGTAAATATCCGGTAGAAGCTGTTCGTACAATGGCTACTATTGCTGCTCAGGCTGAAAAAGATAAATTGGCTGAAAATGATATTCAGATTCCTTTGACTCAGACTAACGTAGATGTTGCTGGTTACTTGGCAAAATCGGCTGTAAACGCAACTAATTTGATGCCTATCCACGCAATCATTACCGATAGTTTCAGTGGATTGACTGCTCGTAGCTTGGCTGCGCACAGAGGAAAACATCCGGTATTGGCTGTATGTTATAAAGAAAAGACCATGCGTCATTTGGCTCTTTCATACGGTGTGGAAGCTATCTTCATGCCAGAAAAGGCAAATGGTCAGGAATACTACTTTACAGCACTTCGCAAGTTGATTGACGATGGTATATTGTGTGAAAAAGACATGGTGGCTTACTTGAGTGGTGGTAAAGCTGGTACCAAGACTTCATTCTTGGAAATCAACCAAGTAGGCGATGCATTGAAGAATGCGGAAGAATATGTATTACCTAATAACAACCGTTACCTTTAATTCTCTCAGAAAATGAAAGAAACGGATGCACTGGATGATTACATTCTTCAGCATATAGACGAAGAAGGAGATTACTTGAAGGCTCTGTATCGGGCGACGCATGTAAAATTGCTGCGTCCCCGAATGGCTTCGGGACACTTGCAAGGACGTATGTTGAAGATGTTTGTCCAGATGGTGCGTCCAAAGCAGATTCTTGAGATAGGGACTTACAGCGGTTACTCTGCACTTTGTCTGGCCGAAGGACTTGAAGAAGGAGGTATGTTGCATACCTTTGAAATCAATGACGAACAAGAGGACTTTACACGTCCTTGGTTGGAGAATTCTCCTTACGCCGATAAGATTAAATTCTATATCGGTGATGCTATGGAGTTGGTTCCCAAGATGGACATTGTGTTTGATATGGCTTTCATGGATGGAAACAAGCGTTTCTATTTGGATTATTTTGAAATGATTCTGAACCAATTGCGACCAGGAGGCTATATTTTAGCCGACAATACCCTTTGGGACGGTCATGTATTGGAAGAACATCCTCACCATACCGATTTGCAAACTATAGGAATTAAAGATTTTAATGATAAAGTGAAGGCTGATCCACGCGTGGAAAAAGTTATTTTACCGATGCGTGACGGATTGACCATCATTCGTAAAAAATAATTTTGATAATGGAAACAACCAGACAGAATAAGATTGCGCGACTCATTCAGAAAGAATTGAGTGAAATCTTCTTATTGCAGACCAAATCAATGCTAGGGGTATTGGTTTCAGTAAGCATCGTTCGCATCAGTCCAGATATGAGCTATGCACGTGCTTATTTGAGCGTATTCCCTTCAGAACGTGGGGAGGAGATTGTAAAGAACATCAATGATAACATGAAGTCTATCCGTTACGAACTTGGAAACCGTGTGCGTCACCAATTGCGTATTATTCCGGAGTTGAAGTTCTTTGTAGACGATTCTTTGGATTACGCGGAAAAAATAGACAAACTGTTGAAACAGTAATCTGATAAAATTAGTCCTTGTGAACTTTCCTTTTTTTATAGCCAGAAGGTATTTGCTCTCTAAAAAGTCGCATAATGCCATTAATTTCATTTCTGCCATTTCTGTATGTGGTGTAGCTTTGGCTACGCTAGCTTTGGTTTGTACACTTTCCGTGTTCAATGGCTTTCAAGATGTGGTCTCTAGCTTCTTTACGGCTTTTGATCCTGAATTGAAAATAGCTCCGGCTAAGGGAAAGGTCTTTGACGGACAGGATGCTCGTATGCTGCAGATTCGCGAATGGCCTGAAGTGGCCGTGTTTAGCGAGTCTTTGGAAGATCATGCGATGGTCCAGTACCAAGGACGTCAGGCTATGGCTGTCATAAAGGGAGTAGAAGACAATATGGATTGTCTTACTCCCATTGATAGTATCCTTTTTGGAAGAGGAGAGTTGAAACTTCATGATGAAGTGACAGACTATGCCATTCCGGGCATTCAATTGCTTTCGGCTTTGGGTACAGGTATTCGTTTTTTGGATCCTTTAGAAATTTATGCCCCGAAGCGTGGTGCCAAGGTTAACTTGGCAAATCCTGCTGCAAGTTTTGTCAGCGGAAGCTTATTCTCATCAGGTCTCACTTTTTCTGTCAATCAGGAAAAGTACGACGCTTCTTACATCATCACTTCACTGGCTTTTGCAAGAAAACTTTTTCAGTATACCTCTGAAGTCAGTGCTGTCAACCTTAAACTTTCATCTTCTGCCGATATTGATGGCGTAAAACGTAAACTTCGCCAGTTTTTGGGTGATGAGTTCATTGTGTCCGATCGTTATGAACAGCAGTCGGATACTTACCGTATCATGGAAATCGAAAAATTGATTTCTTATCTCTTTTTGACTTTTATCTTGATGATTGCTTGCACGAATGTAATCGGCTCTTTGTCGATGCTGATAATCGATAAGCGTGCGGATGTGGAGACTTTACGTAGTCTGGGAGCTACAGACAACCAGATTGTTCGCATTTTCCTTTTTGAAGGCCGTATGATTACTTTTATCGGAGCGGTTATCGGTATTGTCTTAGGGATTATTCTGTGTCTGTTACAGCAAACCTATGGTTTGATCTCTCTGGGAACAGCGGGTAGTTTCGTGGTAGATGCTTATCCTGTAAGCGTACATGTGGGAGATGTGGTTCTTATCTTTATTACCGTCGTTGTAGTTGGGTTCTTTTCTGTATGGTATCCCGTACACTATTTAAGCAAACAATTGTTGCATTAATTTTTTCTCTCTTTGTTGGACACTTGTGTCTTTAGTGTCTTTTGTTTCATGAGCTATGGGAAGACTGTATCCTCTTGTCATTTTGAATGTAAGTGTCTCCGCGATTCCATATTGCCAACAAAGAAAAAAGGATTAATGATGACTGCTTCACCTTTAATCCTTTTTCCATATATCGGGT
>JAHHQU010000076.1 GCA_020026225.1 Phocaeicola sp.
CTCCACTGGTGTTTGAGACCAGCGCGTCTACCGATTCCGCCATCTGGGCAACTCGTTTTATTTTCGATTGCGATGCAAAGGTACGCATTTTTTTTGATACCTGCAATAGCTGATGCGATTTTTTTTAAAAAAAGTTGAAAATAACACTATTTATGTGTTTTTACACGCTCTAATATCGAAATAAGGTTTATATTAGCATAAACTTTTAAGAGAATCTAATTCATAATGGGAAATAAGAATTTTTATTGTATTATTATGGCCGGTGGCATGGGTCGTCGTTTTTGGCCATATAGTCGTAAAAATCTGCCAAAACAGTTTCTAGACTTTTTTGGGTGTGGAGAAACCTTGTTAAGACAGACGTATAATCGATATAAGAAGATCATACCTCCTGAAAATATTTTTGTAACTACATATTGTGATTATAAGGATCTGGTTTGCGAACAGCTGCCAGAACTTGATCCTTCTCAAATCTTTATAGAAGAAGAACGAAGGAATACAGCTCCTTCGTTGGCTCATGCTTCTCATCTGATTCATAAGATGAATCCGAATGCAACGATAGTCATTTCGCCATCCGATCAGCTTATTCTTAAGATGGATGAGTTTGAGCGTTCCATCTTGGAAGGTTTGGAGTTTGCATCTACTTCAGGAAAATTGGTGAATTTGGGAATCAAGCCGACTCGTCCCGACACGAATTATGGGTATATCCAAATTGAAGACGATGGCAGTGAGGGAATATTTCATAAGGTAAAGACCTTTGTAGAGAAGCCTGAGGCGGATTTTGCAGAAGTGTTTGTGCAAAGCAATGAATTCTTCTGGAATTCGGGAATTTTCATCTGGCATATCGATACGATTCTGAAAGCTTTCCACATTAATATGTCGGAAATATGTCCTAAATTGGAAAGTGAATCGCCGGACTTTTCTTCTTGCCCGAACATATCCATTGATTCCAGCATCATGGAGAAGTCGGATAATGTGTACCTGCAAGTCTGTCATTTCGGATGGGCCGATATCGGTTCTTGGGAATCATTGTATGATGCCTTGCCGAAGGATAAGGAAAAGAATGTGATTATCAACAGCAACACGATGCTTTATAATAGTGAGAACAATATTGTGCTGATGCCTGAGGATAAGCTGGCGGTTATTGACGGCTTGGAAGGCTATCTGGTGGCAGAACATGAGAATGTGTTGTTAATCTGCAAGAAGGATGATCAGAAGGCTATTCGCAAATACGTGAATGATGTAGAAATGAAGTTTGGCGAAAAATATTCGTGATTTCGGAAGTTGGTAAGTGCAGCTCCGTTTATTTAATGAAAAATGGAATTGATTCAGATAAGAGAATTAACGACTTATAATGCTCAAATGGTCCAGACGGTCGACAGGCTGCTGGACCAGCTTGTTTTACCGCATGAGACTTTTACCGAAGAGGCCCTGCGGAATTTGGTGTCTTCTCCGGCTTGCCATTTGTTCTTCTTGTATGTAGGTGATGTGGTGGCTGGCATGATGACACTCGGTTCGTATTCCAGTCCTGTCGGAACGAAGTATTGGGTGGAGGATGTGGTAGTGGATTGTAAGTATAGAGGACGTTCGTACGGACGTCGTCTGGTAGACTATGCGATAGATTATATACGTAAGCAGGGGAAGGCAATGTTGATGCTGACTTCACGCCCGTCTCGGGTTGAAGCAAATCGCCTGTATCAGTCTGTTGGTTTCCAACCCAAGCAGACCAATGTATATATAATGGAGTTCTCGGGTGATGGGCTTGAAGATAAGAAAGAATAATGGCTGTGAGTATGTCTAAACGTGTTGGGGAGTACGATTTTCTCAAATGCGTCTTCATCTTGTTGATGGTGGCTTTCCATCTGGTTTATATCAGTGAAAAATATCCTTATGCGAAGGAACTGGTATATACGTTCCATGTTCCGGCCTTTCTTTTCTTGTCGGGCTTTCTGATGAATGTTGATAAGAAGGTGCTTGATTTTCTACGTTCCATGTTTTGGATCTTTGTTCCTTATGTAATAATGGAATGCGGTTATGTAGGGATGTCGGCAGTGCTGCCGGTAAGAGAGAGGATTGATCATCTGACTTTTCAAGTACTCGTAGAAAAGGTACTTCTGCATCCGATGGGACCTTATTGGTACTTGCATACGCTGTTGGTGTCTGGAGTGGCTTATTTTGGTGTTTGGCAATTGATGCGGATCAGTAAAACGCTTTTCCCGAAACTGGTGGTTTTGTCATTGGTCTTTGCAGGTTTGTCGTATAAGGTGGAATTGTTGTCGCCTTCAAGTGCTTTGTATTTTGTATTGGGCGTTTCTTTGAAGCAGACAGGAGTTCCGTTCACTTCTTTTTTTCGTGCCTCAGGTTGGGCTTTGATCCCATTTGTCCTTTTGGCTGCTTATCCTGTAAATTTTGACCGATATACTTTGCCTGGACTTTTGATAACCTATCTGGCTATTTGTCTGGTATTGGCTGTTTATCAGTTACTCCCTCGTTTTATTCAGTGCTTTGGAGAAGGGATAGGAAGGCATTCTTTACTTCTATTGCTCTTTTCTCCTCTGTTTACCATGGCTGTGAAGCCTTTGGTTCCAGTACTCTCTTTTGATGTGACAGGTATGCTCTTTCTGGTTACATCATTGTGCGTTACAGTGATTGGATGCTTGGGTATTGGTTGGGGAATGGATAAGTTGGGAATGTCTCGTTTCTTTTTCGGAAGAGAGAAGGTGCTGTCACCTGCTGAATGAACTGCAATGAAACAGTTTTTGCGAAACGTTTGCACACGCGTTGCCCTTGCAGCAGGATGAGCGAATGGCTTCCTCTTTTGTTCGCGAGGCGATTTATCTCCTTTTACTGGACAGAACATCGGATTCAAAGGAGTGAGCAACTTTCAGAGTGGGGATTGGTCGTAGAAAATTTATTTTAATAGATGACCATATTGTAAAAACATGTATATTTGTAAGCCTTATGCCGATTGAATTTTTCATTGACATCTATTATTATTGAATGACATTCGTTTAAACCTAAAAAATATAGAATTATGATTTCAGAAAAATTACAGGATGCTATCAATGCTCAGATCAATGCTGAGATGTGGTCTTCTAATCTTTATCTTTCTATGGCATTCTTTCTTCAGAAAGAAGGTTATGACGGCTTTGCAGCTTGGATGAAAAAACAGTCTCAAGAAGAATTGGCTCATGCTTATAACTTGGCAGATTATCTTTTGAAACGTGGTGGCGTAGCAAAGGTTGACAAATTGGAAGTTGTTCCACAAGAATGGGAAAGCTTGCTGGATCTGTTTGAGAATGTTTACAAACATGAATGTCATGTTTCTGAATTGATTGATAAATTGGTTGATGTAGCTCATGAAGTGAAGGATAAAGCCAGTCAAGATTTCTTGTGGGGTTATGTCCGTGAACAAGTGGAAGAAGAAGCTTCAGCCAATAGCATTGTAGAAAAGTTGAAACGTTGTGGCGATCATGCTGGTATCTTGTTCTTGGACGAAAGATTAGGACAGCGTAAGTAAGACGTTATCTATAATAAATAGAACGATGGTATATTGCCTGCATCGGATTCCTTTCAAAGGGAGGACGGTGCAGGTTTTTTATGTGGAAAAGTAAGAATATGCAGAATATTCTTTTATCTTTGCTTAAGAAAAATAAAAGAATCAATGTTATGACAAATATACTGGTAAGAGCCTGTAATTGGTTTTGCCGCTTTCGTCATCGTCGTGGGTATGGTGTACATTCACCTTCCGACTTTTTTCTCATTACTTTTGTAATCTATGAGCAATGGCCTTTTTATGCCTATTCTGTATTGCATGGGTTGCGAAAACGCGTGGAGCATTTGCCGCATTATCGGGAGAAGGTTGATAAGTTGTTGTTGCGGCTCGTTAACTATCTTCAACCGTCGCATTTGTTTGAGCTAGGTACGGGTAGTGGCCTTAGTACATGTTATATGGCGGCTGGAAACGTAAAGATGGCTGTTACTTCTTGGGATTCGAAAGTTGCAGAAGAAGTGAAACAGCCCGTACCCGTCACACAGGCAGTCTGTTATTGTCAGGGAGGTGTGGATGAGGCTTGCGAGGCATGGAAAAAACTGTCCCCATCCAAGGTTATGGTACATATTGCTCATACATCCCTGTATAAAGAAGCGTATGAGCAACTTGTTTCAATGGCTGATTCGAAGACGTGTTTTGTGATTGGTACTCCGTATGCCGATGAAGCTAAAAAGAAATGGTGGAAAGAAGTCATAGCTGACCCTCGTACAGGAGTGACTTTCGACTTATACGATATTGGACTGGTCTTCTTCGACAAGCAGCGTGTGAAAGAACATCGTGTGGTAAATTTCCTTTAATACCTTAAAATACCTGAATCTATGAAAAAAAGTAAGATTTATACAGGAACAGGTGATGCTGGAACCACTTCCCTGATAGGTGGAGTGCGAGTAGATAAAACCGATGAACGCTTGGAGGCTTATGGTACAATTGACGAACTGAATTCTTTTTTGGGAATGTTGATATCCTTGATAGAAGATGACAAGGAGTCGATTGAACTTCTGTTGTTCGTGCAGCATAAATTGTTTTCTGTAGGAGCTTATTTGGCCACGGACCAAAAGAAATCTTCTCGACTTTCAGCTCTTTCGTTAGTAGATGAAGATGTGTCTCGCTTGGAAGAGGCGATTGACCGTTTGGACAGTTCTTTGCCGCCACTAAAGGCATTTGTTCTTCCTGGAGGAAGCTATCCTGCTTCTGTCTGCCATGTCTGCCGTACGGTTTGTAGAAGGGCTGAACGACGCATCTTGGTTCTTGAACAGCATGAAATTTGTGTCATAGAACCTGCGTATAAGCGTTTTATCAATAGATTATCGGATTATTTGTTCATTTTGTCAAGAAAGTTAAATCATTTAACACATACAGAGGAAATATATTGGATAAACTCTTGCAAATGAAATAATTTATTATACTTTTGTCGGGCAAAATATAAATGTAAAACTTTTTAAAACGAGTATACTATGTATTGGACATTGGAATTGGCCTCAAAATTGGAAGATGCGCCTTGGCCAGCAACAAAAGATGAGTTGATTGATTACGCTATGCGTTCAGGTGCACCAATGGAAGTGATTGAAAACCTTCAAGAAATGGAAGATGAAGGTGAAATATATGAATGTATAGAAGATATATGGCCGGATTATCCTAGTAAAGAAGACTTTTTCTTCAACGAAGAAGAATATTAATGGCCTAATAATAGGATAAGTTATTAAGTATCAGCGGGACAGACAACATTTATTTGTTTGTCCCGCTGATTTTTTATGGTCTTAAGCGGCGTGATATTTTTGTTTGATTAGACCGACAAATTCTTTTCTTTATTCATCTTTAGATCATTAGCCGGTGAAAATAATAAGTCGCTCTGTCGTTTATGATTCGATTTAGCAAATAAAAGTTATAAAATAAATATTTTGTTTAGGATATTTGTACCTCTTTTGTGAAACTTGTATTTTTGAAAAGATTTCAAAGAATGTAATTAGTAACAAACGAACAACAAATCATTATGAAGAAACTTTTATTATTATTGCTTGCTGTATTCTCTTTGGGTGCTGCTTGTACTAACGCGTCAAATAAATCAAATGAAACTTCTGAAGTTGCTGCAAAAAAACAGTCTAAAGTCATCCGATTGAATAAAGAGGGTTTTAAAGCGAAGGTTTACGATTATGAAAAGAACGCGAAGGAGTGGATTTATGAAGGTGATAAACCGGCTATCGTAGATTTTTATGCTACATGGTGTGGTCCTTGCAAGAGAGTGGCTCCTATTCTGGAAGAATTGGCTGAAGAATATGACGGCAAAATTGTTATTTATAAAGTAGACACGGATAGGGAACCGGAATTGGCCAAGGCTTTCGGCATTACCAGCATTCCTACTTTATTGTTCATTCCTAAGGCGGGCGAACCGCAAGCGACTCAAGGTGCTTTGCCAAAGGAAGCTTTTAAAAAGGCGATTGAAGAATTCTTGTTAGGCAACAAGTGAGAATAAGCTTAATATTTGACTCCCTTAATCAGCACTTTTTCACCGTTATTCAAGGTGGTTGCAAAGAGGTAGGTATCTCCTCCTTCTTTTAATTTCAACTTTTTACGCAATTCTGCTACCGTAGAAGGGAAATTCCGTACGGTTAGATTCGCTTTCTCAAGGTCTCTCATAAAGGCCTTGAGTTCTTTTTTTCCAAACCCTGATACTTCTGTTACTTTAAATCTTCTGCCAGGAAAATCTACAGGTTCTTCCGAAGTGTATAAATGGCTGTTCGGATGGAGTTTCTGTACATCAAATCGGGAGGACAAAAGTTTGTAGGGACCGGCTTTCAGTAGGGCTGCTCCGGGTTCATATAGAAATCTTCCGACCTTTTCGGTAAGGCTGCATCGGGCGTTTTTCTCTTCCGAGGGTGTGAAACTGAAATGCTGTGATGGAGAGTTATTAACAACCTGTTCACAACTTATAACTAATTCATTATCAGAAGATAATGGGCTTTTCTCTCGCTTCTCCAGTATCAAGATTAACTCTTTGCATTCATTGTTCACCGATACGATATGGAGTTCTTTTACCGATTTCAAGTCGTTCAAGGCTGAATGCATGTCCAGCATTGGGGATAGTTTGATCATGACCTTTTTCCCTTTTTCCAACAGCAGAGGCTCAAGGGTACATACATTAGGTTCGCAGTCGGCTATGGCAACCGTTTTCCCTCCGTTGGCATCGCGTCTGGCAGGATCAAGAAATAAACAATCTACAGGTTCCATCCTTTTCAGGTAGTCTATTCCGTCTTCACAATGTACTTGTACATGGTCCATTCCGAGGATTCCGAAATTGTGGATGGCCAGATCACAGAGAGCTTCTTGTCTTTCCACATAGTCGGCTTGCTTGAAATGCTGTGCAATGAAGGAAAAGTCTACGCCGAATCCGGCAGTCAGATCTGTCAGTTTTTCTCCTTTTGCCAATGTCGCTTTGTAGCGTGCGGTCAGTTCTGACGAACATTGTTCCATGGAAAGGTGTCGGGGATATCTTATTTCATCGACTTTTGCCCAAGAAGGAATCTTTCTTTCGGCAATCTGTCGTCCGGCAATTTGGACGAGTGCTTCGTTCATGTCAACTTCGGGATATTTAGAAGCTTGTAATGCGAGGGTACGTACATCGTCGTGGCGGTGCGTACGGATGAAATCGATGGTTTCTTGATTGATATTTGGCATTCCTGTAATCGTTTAGAATGCAAACTTACATAAAAACCTTTGATTATTGGGGACTTTGAACATGAAAGTAAAAGTGGAAATAGAGAGAATGGGGCGTTTCCTGCATTTTGGTCTCTATAGGGGGGGGTGAAGGAGTTCGCAGACAGATTCTGTGATTGTGGGATTTAAAGAATTGTAATTCTTTTATATTTCGTACTATTTTCATTAATTTGCTTCTGTAATCATTTGATGAAGCTTTTTCAGATTTTAGTTAATCTTAAATGAAACAAGAATGGGACGTATAGTAAAATTACTGCTTTATTACTTTGCCTATCAGTTGGCATTTTATGGAATATTTAATGAGTTGTACAAGTGGCATTATGGAATCACGGAGGTGTCCGACCCTTTGTCTCCTTCCTATGTCACTTTACTCTTAATAATACAAATTGTTTCTACTGTGGCCATTGGCTTGCATGTGCTGATATTCAAGTATGTGGAATTAGACCGTAAAACTTGGGCATATTATAAATCTGGCAAGCTCTTATCGGTAGTTTCGATTTTTATCGTGGGATTGTCACTTTGGAACAATTATTTAAACGAATTGGCAAATCTTCCCAATACCATGCAGGACTTCTTTGTGTCGATGATGCGTCACCCTTTGGGTATTATAGCTACGGTGATACTGGCTCCTTTAGTGGAGGAACTGTTGTTCAGGGGGGCCATTCAAGGACATTTGCTGCGTAAGTGGGGGAGTCCGGCTCTGGCTATCTTCATCTCGTCTTTAATCTTCGGTATGATTCATGGCAACCCGGCACAGATTCCTTTTGCTTTTGTTATTGGGGTAGCGCTCGGATGGGTCTATTATATGACTGGCAGTTTGGTCCCGGGTATCTTGATGCATTTTATCAATAATGGAACGGCAGTAGTAGCATTTTGGCTGTCGGATAATGCTGAGTCTGGATTGATTGACTTGCTGGGTCCTCAAGCTGCCTTGATAATGGCAGTTGCCGGTGTCTTTTTGACATTCTTGGGCGTAAAATGGATTCGTGCTTTAATGGTTGCTCATCCTGTCGTATGGAATGAGACAGAAAAGGATGCTTGAAGGATTCGCAAAAAAGGTTGTATCAGCCAATTCTTGTTTATTGGCTGATAGAGGGTGGAAAAGGTTCTTTATGGTATGATTATTGTAGAAAAACTTAGAAACAAATTTATCTGCTGACGTATGTCAGCAGATAAAACCTTAAAGAACTAATATGTATGGAAAAAATTGAATTCGACTTTTATCCGAATCCGAAAAGTAATCAGGATCATCGGGATTCTGGATATCACATTCGCATCAATAATCGTTTGGTGGTGGACACAGATCAGATGATTGGGCATATTCATGAGGCGTGCTCCATGACTCCTGCTGATGTAAGGGGAGTGCTGGTCGCTCTTCAGGAGGAAATCACTCGGAATCTTTCACAAGGTAATATTGTTAAATTGGACGGACTTTGTCAGTTTGAAACGATTCTGGGTACCGAGGAAAGCAAATGTTCCGGGAAGGAGAAGGGAAAAGATATTGTAGTGAAGAAGATTAGTACTCGTCCTTCCAGGGAATTGGAGGAGGTGGTGAAAGGGCATCTGGTAAAATGTGTACGTTCTAAGGGGAGTCATTCGGAGGTACTTACCGATAAGGAAATTGATAAAAAACTGACTGCCTATTTTGTACATGAGAAGACGTTGACCCGAATCCGCTTGGAGGAGTTGTGTGGTCTTACCCGATATAAGGCTTCTCTGTTGTTGGCTCGGTTGGTTCATGAAAAGAAATTGGAGAATAAGGGATTTGTGAATCGACCTATTTATGTCCCGGTTGGAAATTATTTTAAGAAAAAAGAATGAATCTGACTTGGGTGTCCCTTCCTTTTTTAAGGTGAATGGATGATTTATAGGTGTTCTTTTGGGGGTGACGAAGAGAGGATAGACACTCCTGCGCGTATACGCGTATTATAACTATGTATGGGCTTTGGAAAGGGTGTCTTGGAGTACTTAGAAATATGCTGTAAAGCATGTTTGATAATCAGAGAGTTAGAAAATAATTGTAGAAAAAAGTACAAAAAAAGTTCACGTTTGCTTGCAGTTTTCTAAAAAGTGCGTACCTTTGCATCGCTTTCGAGAGGGAAACGCATTGAAGAATATGACATTCTGAGACAAAGCTAAGATTCATTTTTTGAATCACTTCAAAAAAAACTTTTTAAAAATTTTCTTTAAAAAGTTTGGTGGTTTAAAAAGTTTGCCTTATCTTTGCAAACGCTTTCCGATAAGAAAGCCACTCAAAAAAGAGTTCTTTGAAAGACTTTAGATAAACAAACAAATTG
>JAHHQU010000077.1 GCA_020026225.1 Phocaeicola sp.
AAGAACTCTTTTCTTTGTTGCCATCGTTTGTTTCTCGATTGCGGTTGCAAAGGTACGCACTTTTTTCATTCCTGCAAGCACTTTGCTAAACTTTTTGAAAGAAATTTTAAAGATATTTTATAATACACTGATTATTAAAGCAATAAGTTACAAATATTTTTATGTTTTTAATTCTTGTGTTAATTTTAGATACATTATTATAATTCATACGCGCGTAGACAAGATTTTCATTCACATCCAGCACACAATTTTCCGCCTCATCAGAAGTTTTTTTTCAATATTTCTACAAAAAAGCGGCCCTTGTCAAGATGTTCTTGACAAGGGCCAACCTCCAATTCTTTCTATGTAACGACATCAAGCCTGATCCTTCTTACGGATTTCAACGCGACGTACCTTTCCACTAATTGTCTTAGGCAACTCATCCACGAACTCAATGACACGTGGATACTTATAAGGAGCCGTAACACGTTTAACGTGATTTTGGATTTCCTTTATCAACTCAGGACCCTCTTTACCTCTGTATTCTTTTGCCAAAACAATGGTTGCCTTCACCACTTGGCCACGAATTTCATCGGGCACCCCCGTAATTGCACATTCCACAACTGCAGGATGAGTCATCAAGGCACTTTCCACTTCAAATGGACCGATTCGATACCCCGAACTTTTAATCACATCATCGGCACGACCGACAAACCAATAATACCCATCTTCATCACGCCATGCGACATCTCCGGTATAATACAACCCATCGTGCCAAGCCTTGTCCGTCAAGTCACGAGCACGGTAATATTCCTTAAACAATCCAATCGGCTTGTGGTTATTGGTATGGATAACAATCTGACCCTGTTCTCCATCCTCCGCTTTACGGCCATCAGCTTTGATCAAATCTATTTGATACTGCGGGTTGGGTACTCCCATACTTCCCGGCTTCGGTTCCATCCAAGGGAAAGTAGCCAAAGTCAATGTCGTCTCCGTCTGTCCGAAACCTTCCATCAAACGGATACCCGTTATCTTCTTGAAGGTCTCATAAACAGAATAATTCAAAGCTTCACCTGCTGTTGTACAATATTCGAGTGAGGAGAGGTCATATTTTGACAAGTCTTCGCGAATCAAGAAACGATAGATAGTAGGAGGAGCGCACAAAGAAGTGATATGATAATCGTGTATTTTCTGTAAAATATCAGACGGGGTAAATTTCTCATGATCATAAACGAAGATGGTAGCTCCTGCTATCATCTGTCCATACAATTTTCCCCAGACAGCCTTACCCCATCCCGTATCCGCGATGGTCAGATGCAAGCTACCTTCATGCAGATTGTGCCAGAAGCATCCGGTTACAATATGTCCCAAAGGATAAGTAAAGTCATGAGCCACCATTTTAGGTTCTCCAGTGGTACCCGAAGTAAAATACATCAAAGAAATATCATCGTTTGTATTTGCCAAAGAAGGGCGTACAAAAGGAGCGGCATGATCCAGTCCTGCATGGAAATCCTCAAAGTTGTCCGGTATATTAGGACCTATACTCACCACTTTTTCCACACTGGGACTTTCAGGCAAAGCATCTTGTATATGATTGATAATGACATCTTCACCTGCAGCCACAATCATTTTGATGGTAGCAGCCTTACAGCGGTAAACGATATCCTTTTTGGTTAACAAGTGAGTGGCAGGAATCGCTACTGCACCCAGTTTATGCAAAGCCAATATCGAATACCAGAATTCATAGCGTCGTTTGAGAATCAACATCACTTTATCACCACGTCCGATTCCCAAACTTTGAAAATAAGAAGCCGTTTGGTCTGTATAACGCTTCAGATCAGCAAACGTATAACGAATACACGCTCCTTTGTCATTGGTCCAAAGCAAAGCTAATTTGTCAGGTTGCTCAGCAGCCCAGGCATCGACAACATCATATCCAAAATTAAAGTTCTCAGGAACCTTAATTTTAAAATTCTTTATAAAATCCTCCTGAGAGGAAAAATGAGTCTGTGTTACAAATCTCTCTAACATATCTTGTTTCGATTCTAGTTATTGCATGATTATTGCTAAGAAACGGACAGTCTGACCATCCAAAGCTTTCATTCCATGAGGCAGTGACGAATCAAAATATAAGCTGTCACCAGGATTTAAAATCAATTCTTTACCATTTATATTTAATTGCATACGACCTTGAATGACAATATTGAATTCCTGACCGGTATGCGCATTGTAATAAATCGGAGTACCTTCAGGTTTAGGCTCTACCGTAACAATAAAAGGATCACCTTTTCGGTTGCGAAACCCTGAAGCCAGCGACTCATACTTATACGCCTTCGTACGTTCCACAGAAATTCCGGTTCCACGACGGGTCAAGAAATAAGTATTCATCCTAGGTTCTTCTCCAAACATCAGTTCGTCCAACGAGACCTTGAAATGAACTGCTATCTTCTGTAAAGTACTTACTGAAAGATCTATCTCACCGCTTTCCATTGCCTTATACTGTTCTACTGGAACGCCAACTTCATGTGCAACTTCTTCCGGTGTTAAATCTAATGCATCGCGTAGTCCTTGAAGACGCATTGCTATTTGTTTAATTTGTTCCTCCATATAGTATTAAATTTGCCACAAAAATAATAAAAAAAACAACAATATGTTAAGCCATGGGCACAAAAAGCGAAAAAAGATAAAATTCAAGACTTCCTTGCCAAATTCCCGTTATTGCCCGTTCCAGGTCAGTCGAGCCAAATAATCGTAATGCTCACCCTCCCTAATTTTTTCAGCTTTGAATCCAAATTGCGAAGCATAATAACTTAAAGTGTCAAAATCAACGTACAGCCAATCAAAGGACTTCCCTTTAACCTGTTTATACTGCATGGTGAATTCCAATTCTCCGTAATAATCCCCTGCCAAGTCAATCAACATGCTTCCATCTTCGTCTTCAAAAAGATAGCGCAAATCACTTGAATCCATCAAGATACACCCTTGCGGCGCTAACAGATGCCTCATACGTTCAAAAAAGGCACCCATATTTTTCAGCTTTCCTATAATACCTGAACCGTTCATCAACATCAATATGGTATCAAACTGGCCCACGAAATGCGAATCAAACAAATCGACCTGGTATGCTTGAATACCTTCCGATTGCATCACTTCTACCGACAAAGGAGAAATGTCAATAGCGGTAGCTTCCTTTCCCATCTCCTTTAATGCCAAGGTATGGCAACCACTCCCTGCACCGACATCCAGAATTTTTCCTTCTGCAAGAGTCAACGCAGTCTGCTCAAGTAGGGGCATCTCAGAAAAGGTACGAAACAATGTCTTTACAGGAATCTCATCCTCGTCAAATTGCGGAGAGAAAACACGTAAACGGCCGGCACGGCCTTTTGCATAAAAATCAGAAATAGCCGTTCCCATCGGATCATTCTCGGCTGATAATAAGGTAGAAAACATAAGTACTATTATTTATTTACCGCAAAGTTACGAAAAAGGACAGAAAGAAACCCTCTATCGTGTATTTATACATGCTTTTTACATTTTTTTAGAATAAAACCAAAAATATTTCTTGATTCATGCACAAATATTCAAATATATCCGTATTTTTGCATCCGAACAAAGAATAATTATACAATGAAGAGCAAGAACAATAGATTGGATTCAATCAAGATGATTATCTCAAGTAAGGAAATTGGAAGCCAAGAAGAACTCCTACAAGAATTGGCTAAAGAAGGTTTCCAACTGACACAAGCCACTCTCTCACGTGACTTGAAACAATTGAAGGTCGCAAAGGCTGCCAGCATGAACGGTAATTACGTATATGTATTGCCAAACAATACCATGTACAAAAGAATGACCGATCCGTTAAGTGCCAGTGAAATGTTGCGTCATAATGGATTCCTCTCCATTGAATTCTCTGAAAACATTGCTGTCATCAAGACCAAGCCAGGATATGCCAGCAGTTTGGCATACGACATCGACAGCAACCACTTTATTGAAATCATTGGAACAATTGCCGGAGATGACACCATCATGCTTATCATTCGCGAAGGGTGTACTCGTACAGCTGTCAAAAATGCGTTGTCACTGGTAATACCTAATATGAATAGATTATAATTTAGAAAGATAAATGGATAGCAATAAGAAAATAGATGTAATGGTTGCTGACGCTTCACACGAAGTATATGTCGATCATATCTTGGACACCATACGTGAAGCTGCAAAGATTAGAGGTACAGGCATCGCCGAACGTACCCATGAATACGTGGCCACTAAAATGAAGGAAGGGAAAGCAATCATTGCCTTATGCGGCAATGACCTCGCTGGATTTACCTATATAGAATCATGGGGGAACAAGCAGTTCGTCGCTACCTCCGGATTGATTGTTCATCCCAAATACCGAGGACTGGGGTTGGCAAAACGCATCAAACATGCATCCTTTACCTTGGCCAGACTACGTTGGCCCAATGCCAAGATATTCAGTCTGACTTCTGGAGCTGCTGTCATGAAAATGAATACAGAATTAGGATATGTTCCCGTAACCTTCAATGAACTGACCGACGACGAAGCATTCTGGCACGGATGTGAAGGCTGCATCAACCACGATATTCTAGTGGCAAAGAATAGAAAATTCTGCATCTGCACAGCCATGCTCTATGATCCGACTTTGCATAAAGACGATAAAATCAACAACTTTTAAATCCAAGAAAACGACCTAAACAGATAAGCCATGAATAAGAAAAAAGTAGTAGTCGCATTTAGCGGCGGACTGGATACATCCTTTACCGTAATGTATCTAGCAAAAGAAAAAGGATATGAAGTGTATGCCGCTTGTGCCAATACAGGTGGATTTAGTCCAGAACAGCTTAAACAGAACGAAGAGAATGCTTACCGTCTGGGAGCTACTCAATACATCACTCTTGACGTAACTCGTGAATATTATGACAAGAGCTTGAAATACATGGTTTATGGCAATGTGCTACGTAACGGCACTTATCCCATTTCTGTAAGTTCTGAACGTATATTCCAAGCACTGGCTATCGCACGTTATGCCAACGAAATCGGTGCAGACGCCATCGCTCACGGTTCAACAGGGGCCGGGAACGACCAGATCCGCTTCGATATGACTTTCTTGGTCATGGCACCTGGGGTAGAAATTATCACACTGACTCGTGATATGGCACTGAGCCGTGAATATGAAATCAACTACTTGAATGAACATGGCTTTGAAGCAGATTTCGCAAAATTAAAATATTCTTATAATGTAGGTATCTGGGGAACTTCAATCTGTGGAGGAGAAATCCTCGATTCTACTCAAGGACTGCCTGAAAGCGCTTATCTGAAACAAGTGAAAAAGACTGGAAGCGAACGTTTGGAACTTGAATTTGTCCATGGTGAACTGCATGCCGTAAACGGTGAAGTGTTTGATGACCCGATTCTGGCTATCCAGAAAGTGGAAGAAATAGGTTCTGCTTACGGTATCGGCCGTGACATGCACGTAGGAGATACCATTATTGGCATTAAAGGACGTGTAGGATTTGAAGCGGCTGCGCCCATGCTGATTATTGGAGCGCATCGTTTCCTGGAAAAATATACTTTAAGCAAATGGCAGCAATATTGGAAGGATCAGGTAGCCAACTGGTATGGCATGTTCTTACACGAAAGTCAGTATCTGGAACCTGTAATGCGTGACATTGAAGCCATGCTGACCGAATCACAACGTAATGTAAACGGTACTGCCATTCTCAATTTACGACCTTATGGATTTGATACCGTAGGGGTTGACTCAAAAGATGATTTGGTCAAGAACAAACTGGGTGAATATGGAGAAATGCAGAAAGGTTGGACTGCAGATGATGCTAAAGGTTTCATCAAAGTTCTGTCTACTCCATTGCGTGCTTATTATGCTAATCATAAGGAGGAAAAAAATATATGATAAAAGTTGGGATTATAGGAGGAGCTGGGTATACCGCAGGTGAATTAATCCGCTTGTTGCTAAACCATCCTGATGTAGAAATTGTATTTATAAACAGCTCGAGCAATGCCGGCAATCGCATAGCAGATATCCATGAAGGCCTATACGGAGAAACAGAGCTTGTCTTTACCGATGAACTGCCACTGGACTCTGTGGATGTCTTGTTTTTCTGTACCGCACATGGCGATACCAAGAAATTCATGGAATGCCATAACATTCCTGAAGACTTGAAGATTATAGACCTTTCCATGGACTACCGCATAAAATCGGACGAACATGATTTTGTCTATGGTCTGCCTGAATTGAACCGACGTGCAATCTGTCATAGCCGACATGTAGCCAATCCTGGCTGTTTCGCCACCTGTATCCAACTGGGACTTCTCCCACTAGCCAAACATCTGATGTTAAACGGCGATGTAATGGTCAACGCCATTACTGGCAGTACAGGCGCAGGGGTAAAACCGGGTCCTACCAGTCATTTCAGCTGGAGAAATAATAACATGAGCATCTACAAGCCCTTCTGCCATCAACATGTTCCTGAGATCAGGCAGTCTCTTCAACAGCTGCAAAGCAGTTTTAATTATGACATCGACTTCATCCCTTACCGCGGAGATTTCCCTCGCGGAATATTTGCAACCATTGTCGTCAAGACAAAAGTAGAACTGGATGAGATTATAAAGATGTATCAAGATTATTATGCAGAAGACTCTTTCACACACATCGTAGAAAACAATATCGATTTGAAACAGGTGGTCAATACCAATAAATGCCTCATACATCTGGAGAAGCATGGAAATAAGCTACTGATTGTATCTTGTATCGACAACCTGTTGAAAGGAGCCAGCGGACAAGCTGTCCACAACATGAACTTGATGTTCAATCTTGAAGAAACAGTCGGTTTAAAGCTGAAGCCATCGGCGTTCTAAGCACTCCAACTTGCCCGATTGGATTCAATCCATAAGATCTATACCCAAATCTGTCTGAACGTTCTTTCATTCGTTTTCAAGAAGTTTCCCTACAAGAAAACTATACCAAGAAAATTCAGACAGATTTTTTGTTTTCTTCCTTTTATAAATACTCACGCTATCCTGTCTGAATAGCACAATCACATTCCTTTTTAAAACACTAAGAAGATGAAACTATTTGATGTATATCCCCTATTCAACGTAAATATAGTAAAAGGCAAAGGCTGCCACGTATGGGACGACAAAGGCCAAGAATATTTGGATTTATACGGAGGACATGCTGTTATCTCCATCGGACATGCACATCCTCATTACGTAGAAACCATCAGTAAGCAGGTTGCCACCCTCGGATTTTATTCCAACTCCGTCATCAACACGTTACAGCAAGATGTAGCCGACCGATTAGGCGCTATTTCAGGCTATGACGACTATCAGCTGTTCTTGATCAATTCGGGAGCAGAAGCCAATGAAAATGCCTTGAAATTGGCTTCTTTCTATAATGGAAGGACTCGCGTCATATCCTTCTCCAAAGCGTTTCACGGCCGTACTTCGCTGGCCGTAGAAGCTACAGACAATCCCAAGATCATTGCTCCCATCAACCAGAATGGACATACCACCTATTTGCCGCTCAACGATATTGAAGCCGTTAAATCAGAATTGGCCAAGGGAGATGTATGTGCAGTCATCATAGAAGGCATACAAGGGGTTGGCGGTATCCAAATCCCTCAGACAGAGTTTATGCAGGCATTGCGTCAGGCTTGCGACGAAAACAATACGGTTTTGATAGTGGACGAAATCCAGTCAGGATATGGACGCAGCGGTAAATTCTTTGCCCACCAATATACAGGCATTCGACCGGATATGATCACGATGGCGAAAGGCATCGGTAATGGGTTCCCTATGGGAGGCGTTCTTATCAGCCCGAAATTCACTCCTATCTACGGACAGTTGGGAACAACTTTCGGCGGTAATCACCTGGCTTGTTCGGCAGCTATCGCTGTTTTAGACGTCATGAAAAAAGAGAATCTGGTAGAAAATGCGGCAAAGGTGGGAGCCTATCTGTTAGAGAAACTAAAAGGATTCAAAGGTATCAAAGAGGTCAGAGGACGCGGATTAATGATTGGAATGGAATTTGAACAGCCAATCAAGGAAATCCGCACCAAGCTCCTATTCGAACAACATGTATTCACCGGAATAAGCGGTACAAACGTTATCCGCTTGCTGCCGCCCCTCTGCTTGAGTATAGAGGAGGCAGACTTATTCTTAGAAAAATTGAAAAAGGTCATCAACTAAAGATTATATATAAAAACTTTACCTATCCATGAAACGATACAAAGTAGCCATTATCGGAGCTGGTAATATGGGAGGAGCCATTGCACGTGGATTAGCTCATGGCACCCATATACAAACATCCGACATTACCGTATCAAATCCCAGCAATGAAAAGCTTGAGAAACTAAAGGAAGAATTTCCTGAGATTCACATTACAAACGACAACCATCAAGCCGTTCATGATTCAGACATCATTATCTTGGCAGTAAAGCCTTGGAAGATGGAAGAGGTATTAGCTCCTCTTCAACTGAAGCGTCCGCAAATCTTGGTATCGGTAGCTGCCGGCATCAGTTGTAAAGACTTGGCTCATCTCACCGATTCTGAGATATGCATCATTCGCATAATCCCTAATACGGCAATTTCCGAACTGGCCAGCATGACGCTGATCACGACTCAGAATGCCTCTCAAGAGGAACTCTCTTTATTAATGGACCTCTTCAACGAAATGGGAGTGGCGATACCCATTGAAGAAGGCAGTTTACCCGCCGCTACGGCACTTGCTTCTTGTGGGATTGCTTATGTATTCAAGTATGTACAAGCAGCGATGCAAGCAGGGACAGAACTCGGCATCAAGCCTAAAGATAGCATGAAGATGCTGGCACAAACCTTAAAGGGAGCTGCAGAAATCTTATTGCATCATGAAGATACCCATCCAGCCTTGGAAATCGACAAGGTGACAACTCCTAGAGGCATTACAATAAAAGGCATCAATAGTCTTGAACATTCTGGATTTACTTCTGCCGTTATTCATGCCATTAAAGAGAGTGTATGACGCAATATGCTGTAAAGCCTTTTAGAATAGGCTAAAGCTTATTTCCTGATGCTGTCAAATGATAAAAAGGAGGGTGTGTCAAATCACCTTTTTTTAAAAAAAGAGCACTGTATAGCCGAACTTCCTTGCGAAGCGGTTATACAGCGATTTTTATTTGTTTACAGTCAGAGAAATCGTTTACGATTCCGATTTCAAGTAAAATACGCTCAAAAATCAGCCTAATTAGACCTTGTAAGTGTTTCAGGCTTCCATTCAGTAACATTTTACATAATTTCTTGATATTAAATGCAGTTGCCAAGAAGGAGAAGTCCATAGTAATTCTCTCCTTTCCAAAAATGACGGAAACGACTATAAGCCATGTTGCTCTTTATCTGTCCAAAAACAGAC
>JAHHQU010000078.1 GCA_020026225.1 Phocaeicola sp.
ACAGCTGTGCTGTCAATGCGTTGCAAAACGGCATGGAGATTCGGGAACTGTCACAACTCTTAGGTCATGCACGGACAAGCATGACTCGGCAAGACTATAGTGTGTACATCGGACAGCGTGCAACGAGCAAGGACGACTGCAAAGGCGAAGAGCCTGCACTGGATGAACTGAAAGAAGCATCAGCACAGATGGGAAATCTGTTGGGGTTTTAAAATAAAAAACAGAGGAAATAAAACCGTGTCAGTCTTCGTATGACAAGGATTTTTGATTGTCACGGCGGTGAAAACATGATATAATTTTCTTAATTATAATAAAATTTAGGAATTCGTTAGGATATCACTTCTTAAAATCCTCTTCCCATATTTCTAAATTATTTTGAAAGGAAAATAAATATGAGAGTAGCCGATTTTTTCTGCGGCGGAGGCGGATTTTCTGAAGGGTTTCGCCAAGCAGGGTTTGACATTGTTTTCGCTGTAGATAAATGGGAGCCTGCAGTAACAACATATCGCGGTAATAAGCCAGGTGTCAATGTCATTTTAGACGATGTAATCCGGATTTCCAATTTAGATAATGAAGAATTCGAAAGAATCTTACCTGATTCGGAGGTCATTATTGGATCACCCCCTTGCCAGGCTTTCTCGCATTCAAACAAATCCGGAAATGCAGATAAAACACTTGGTATTCAGTTGATTAATGCCTATTTACGAATCATTGCACGAAAAAAATATAAAGAAGGATCTGTTTTACAATATTGGGTGCTTGAGAATGTTCCCAGCGTAAGAGAATACATCAAAGAGGAATATACGGCAGAAGATCTTGGACTTACAGGCGATTTTGTATTACGGCCCCATGATGGTGCATCTGGCATTTACAACGCAAAATATTTCGGAGCTCCCACAAATCGTAAACGTTATTTATGCGGTGAATTTCCGCAGCCAATACAAACGCACACCGACCAAACAGTTGTTACGGTAAGAAGTGTTTTAAATTCTTTGGGCGATCCATTAGGCGACGAACCCGAAGTAATTACCGATGTCAACTACCCCACTCTTTTTCTTCCCAGAAATCAAGTGTCCGATCATCAATATGTACATGAATTAGCCCCTTTTGAATGGAAGGTTGCAAAGCGTTTGAAGCAGGACAAAGGCTATATGGGACGGATGTCTTTCCCTGAAAATATTGATCGTCCGTCCAGAACAGTAATGGCAACAATGTCGGCAAGTTCACGTGAGGCAATGATTTTTGGCTACGGCGACAATCGCTATCGTCTTCCTACGGTGCGTGAAGTGGCATCTATGATGAGTTTTCCGATTGATTATCGTTTTTATGGTATATCTAAAGGAATTAAGCATACACTCGTCGGAAATGCAGTTCCGCCCAAAATGTCGTATGCGATTGCCACAGCTATCGCTCAGGCAGAGAATGTTCCGATACCGGAAGAATATCCCCCAATTCATCACAATCCTGAGATTCCTTTTGTTGACTTGAATGGTGCAGAAGTTCCTATAAACATAGAGCGTCCCAGAAGAGAGGTTGCTAAGTTTAAGTATCATATCCCGTACTTAATTATCAACGCATACCGTGTAGAACTTACAAACTATCACTCCAATTTTGATAATAGAGAATTTCGTTGGGATATAGAAATTCACTATAGCCAGGGTAAAAGTAAGGCCAGCGTCTTTACGCCCGAAATAGGAAATCAATCCATCTGTAGAGAATATTATGCAGCTATCGATGAGTTCTTGGCTCAACAACAGGTTATTGCATTCAATAACTTCCAGCAAGCTTTTTGCATGACAACCGAGGATCGCCAAGCTCAACACTTGATTGGCCCTTATGAATTGTTGGATCGTGTTAAAGAATTCATCGATCAGCATCTGAATGATGACGAGAAGAAAGTGCTAATTGAAATTGACGCAGAACCATATAAAATCCCACAGGCAATTTTAATTGGCTACTATATATTGCGGAAAATCGTACAACGAATGGAGGAATTATAAAATGGATGCAGCTACCCGCAAACAAAAGTTAATTGAGTTACGTAGCGATGAGCGCAATGTCGCCATGACGGGAATACCGCTGCGCTATAAAGGCGAAACTCGTACAGAAAAAGTTTACCGCATTCCTCTAAATTTCTTAATCTACAACAAATACAATGGTCGTATTGGATCAGAAGTTCTTTCATACGAAAAGCAAAATGGTGATTTAAACGCTGAAAATCCTGATGACAAGTCTCTGATTGAAAAGTTCTTGTATGATTCGAAGGAAGACCGTAATCAAACTACCATGAAGAGTCTTCTCGATAACGGCCAGCAGCGGTATGGTATTGTCAGTTCTGACGGAAAAATCATTGATGGTAACCGCCGAGCCATGTTGCTGAATAGATTGTTCCATAAGCACGAAGAACTCGGATTTAGCTACCAGCAAGTCGAAAAATGCCAGTATTTTCTTGCTATTATTCTGCCTGACGATGCGCAGGAAAAGGATATGCAGCAGCTTGAGACCATCTATCAGATGGGCGAGGATGACAAACTCGACTATAATCCTATCGAAAAATATCTGAAGTGCAAAGAATTGAAGAAGCTGGGATTTTCCGAAGAGGATATCGCTGGATTTATGAGTGAAAAAACCGGTAAAGTTAAGGAATGGCTTCGAATTCTTGAGTTGATGGAAGAGTATTTGCAAGAATATGACTATGACGGCATTTATACTCGATTGGAGAAAACAGAAGGACCTTTTGTAGACCTTGCTGGATATCTTGATTCTTACCAAAAGCGTGGTGCCAATGTCCGAAATGTTGATTGGGACTATCAAGACTCTGATATTTCTGATTTGAAGCTGGTGTGTTTCGACTATATCCGTGCTCGGTATGAGGGTAAGGAATTCCGTGACATTGCAAAAACCGGAAAAGAGGGAAGCATTTTCTTCTTCAAGAATCTTTGGGACGATTTCCTCGCCAATCATCAGGAAAAGACTCCCGGTGACGATGAGACCGTACAAGAGTGGCGCGAAAACCATCCCAGAGAAGACTTGAGCATGCTTCTTAGAAGCCGCGACAATGAGTGGATGAAGCAAGCCAAGGGTTCCCTCACCGGCAACCTCCGGAGATATTCGCAGAAACTGGATGATAAGCGAGCTTCTAACCGTCCTGCTGATCTAATTGAGCAGGCGCTGAATAAACTCCAGTCTGTAGATCAAGATCAAGATTCTTTCCTGTCCGACCCGCATATTGAAGAGATGGTTAGAGAAATCAACAGAATTTCTTACGAAATGAAGAAACGATTTGAACGGAGATGATATCGTGGCCGTAATTTCAATCGATGTTAATTCTTCTAAAAATGAAATTTATTTGAGCGGTGATATCAAGGCTCTGCAGCACAATCGTTTTGCATGGAGATATGCACGAGATTATCTTCAGCCTGTCATTGATGGTGATTGTCTGGTTATTCAGATTGGTGACAACGACACTGCGACACTATTAACTAAAATCCATAATATGTTGGTGAAATACGGATTTGAAGAAGCTAAAAGTGACTCCTCGGAGAAGGTGTTATCTGATTTTTTTGAGGAAGAAAGAAAGTTTTCTGATTTTTCCGAAAAGGCACGGCATATCCGTAATAATGAATGCGATATTTCTGATTTTCAGCAATTTACAGATGCAGTTTCAGCTAACTTGCCGGCACGATCATTGTACCCTCTGCAGCTATTATCCGCGTATCATCTGGCTTTTTCTCAAAACGCCTGCAATTTTTCCGTTCCTGGCGCTGGCAAAACCAGCATTGTTTATGGAGCGTATGCGTATTTGCATAGCCTTCCAATAGACAATCCAAAGCATATCGATCGTCTATTGATAGTAGGTCCGTTGAGTTCCTTTGGACCGTGGGAGTTGGAATATCAGGAATGTTTCGGAAGACCTGCACGAGTTAAACGCTTAATCAGCGGGTTAAGCAAGGAGGATAAGAGAGATTACTTGTATTCTAAAACTCCTGCTGAACTCACTTTGATTTCTTATGCCTCTGTCGTATCCTTGAAAGAAGAGTTGGGATACTATCTTCGTTACAACAAGGTGATGATTGTTCTGGACGAGGCGCATAAGGCAAAAAACTCTTCCGGAGGAGTTACAGCTAAGGCAGTATTGGGTCTTGCTAAATATGGTAGCGCTCGAGTGGTATTAACGGGTACCCCAGCGCCCAATGGATACGAAGATTTATATAATATGTTCAAATTTATATGGCCTAATAAAAATGTCATAGGGTTTGAAGTTAATCAATTACGGGATATTTCTGCTCGCAATGATGAATCCCGCACTCAGCGATTGGTTAATAATATTTCTCCGTACTTCATCCGGATACGAAAAAGTGATTTAAATATTCCTCCTGCAACAGTTAATCCACCCATCTTGGTATCTATGGGGGAGTACCAGCAACGCATCTATGATTTCATCGAAAAAAAGTATGTCCAAGCGATAATTGAGGATGGCCCTGTAGATTTGTCATCTAAGTTTAAGGCTGCGCTCACTCAAGCGAGAATGATGCGACTTATGCAAGCTGCATCAGACCCAACGATGCTGAGAACACCGTTGGATATGGTTATACAGGATGACGAGGCTCCGGCTGAAGCGTATCAGGCAATAGACGATTCCGATGTCCTTAAATCAATTACTGATTATGAACATTTGGAAACGCCTGCAAAATTTGTTGCAGTCAAAGAACTGGTAGAAAAAATTATTTCTAAAGGTGGAAAGGTTGTTATTTGGGCAACCTTTGTTCATACCATTCTGGGGTTAAAAGAATACCTTACAAAAAGCGGGATTGCCTGCCAAGAATTATATGGAGCAATTCCTGTCGAAAAAGATGCTGAGTCCTCAACGCAGGAAGATGAAATTATTACAAGAGAGCACATCGTACAAGAATTTCAGTCTCCGTCTTGCCCCTATAAAGTAATTATTGCCAACCCCTTTGCAGTTGCCGAATCAATTTCTTTGCACAAAGCTTGCCATAATGCTATTTATATGGAAAGGTCTTTCAACGCAGCCCACTTTGTTCAGTCGAAGGATCGTATTCATCGTTATGGTTTAAAAGAAGGAACTGAAACGAACTATTACTATATCCTTTCAAAAGATTCTATTGATGAAACTATCGATGTCCGCTTATCAGAGAAAGAACGTCGCATGACAGAGATAATGGAGAGCATGCCAATCCCGCTCTTTGATAATGTCAGTGATGATTTAGGCGATGAAGATGTAAAGGCGTTGATTAGTGATTATGTTAGACGAACTAAAAAATCTTAAAACACCCGGAAACCGAGAAGGTTTCTGGTTCTTCCTTGGAAGTGTCATCGGTGATAAACAGCTGTCGTATGAGGATATTCGAGTTTTGTGCTCGCATGCGCCGGGAAGTTGTCAAATTATACTGCCAGAGATGGTTCAATATTGTTCTGCCTTTGGATGGATACAGATAACAGAAAATATGATTAGCTTGGCCCCAGAAATCCTTGATGTGCATCAAGATATAAATGCATTGAACAAGCAACTTATTCATAAAACACTTATAGCGTTATTTGAATCTGAAGCATTCCGTATCAGTATGTTTTCGTTTGACGCTCTTTCCCATAGAACATTATTTCGGAACGAACTGTTTCCACTAAATTATTCCGTTATCCGAAATACATTAATCAACATGGGCTTTTTTGATATTGCACGCTCTATACATGGCACAACCTTTTTTGTATCGGACGCTTATGAAAAAACGTTATCTAACCTCTGTAAAACGGAAAAGAAGAAAATGACACTAAGCCAACTTCGAAAAAAGTTAGAAGCTGATGCTGAAATCGGAGAAAGAGCCGAAATCTTTTCCTTGATTTTTGAACAACATCGCATTGGCCCACCATTATCAGAAAAAATTAGAATTGTTTCCGATATTGATGTTGCGGCAGGATATGATATTATTTCCTATGAATCCAATACCTCCACCGACTATGATTGTTTTATCGAAGTTAAAGCAGCATCACATGATATGGGATTTTTTTGGTCTCGTAATGAATATGAAATTGCTAAACTAAAAGGTGACCATTATTATCTATATCTTGTTGATATCGGAAAGATAGAAGAGGCTGGATATACGCCAGTAATCATTCAGAACCCCGCAGAAATTATTATGCAATCTCCAGAATGGATGGTGGAGCCGCAATCTTATCACATCCAGCATATATAGTAGATATGCAGTAGCGAATATATGGTGAGGTTATGTCAAATTCGGACTGCCCCACATACGCTTCGCTAATTCTACGGTCTGCTTGCTCTGTGATGCGTTGCAAAATAATACTTGGAAGAAAAAGCTGCCCCCCGAATTCCGGGTATCGGCCGAAGCTACCTTGTCCATAGCCATTACGAGTTGTACATCGCAGAAACTACGCTGCAAAGAAAGCAATCCATGAAAATACCAATCGGAACAGTAGCATCAGGTATTGGAGCAACTGGAAATATGCTGAAGCTCTGAAGACCTCACTATATAGCCAGAGAATCCAAAACTGTATGGTGCATTTTTCTTATTTGTATTTCTGACAAAACACTATACAATATCGTTGATTACATAATCGAGCAGAGCAAATCGATTGCGAGATGGAAGGTTCCCCCCATGGCAATTAAACATTATCAAAAATTAGTGCGTGACCGCATCCCTGAAATCATAGAGGCAGACGGAAAAGCTTGCGTAACAGAAGTCCTTTCAGACGAGAGGTATCTACAAATGCTGGATGCAAAGCTTGACGAGGAATTGGCCGAATACCAAGAAAGCAAGTCCTTGGAAGAACTGGCTGATTTATTAGAGGTCATACAATCCGTGGTGACAGCCCGAGGGTGGAGCTTAGAACAGCTGGAGCAGGTGCGTGCAGAAAAGGCTTCGAAGCGTGGTGGCTTCCGCAAAAAGCTCATGTTGAAAGAAGTAACTGATCAGTGAGATAGATGCTATGGACACCACGCGCTACGAATCCTGCACTCCAGCGGAAAATATCTTTGCCAATCTGTTTGTGGACACCTTCGGTGCGGAAAAAGCAGATTATCTGTGTCCACAGTATCATTTTTATGATATCTACCAGGGCAGCCGCTATGCCGACTTTATGGTAGAAGCCGGCGGCCGAAAGGTTGCGATCGAGATCGACGATGAGGCCAGCCACAACAAACAGCTGGTATCCTCGGGAAAGTTCTACGATGACCTACTCAAACAGAACAGCATGGTGCATCTGGGCTGGGATGTCTACCGCTGGGCGGTACGCCAGCTGCAAAAAGAGCCGGAGCGGGTCAAAGATGAACTGCGTGTTTTTCTGGGAACCCATCCACACTTTCAAGAAATTGAAGATTACCTGCCCAAACAGCGTGGAAAGGCGTTGGACGGTTCCAGTCTGGAGCTGAAACAGCACCAAGTAGCTGCACTGAAGGCCCTAGAAGAAATGCGCGCCAACAGTGAATCCATTGCCCTTTTGTACCATGCAACAGGAACCGGAAAGACTGTTACTGCTGTGATGGATGCCAAACGCTGCGGTGGCCGGGTACTGTTTTTAGCACATACGCAGGAACTCGTTAATCAGGCGGCTAAAACTTTCCGAGAATTGTGGCCCAGTGTTACGGTGGGTCGCTATGTGGAAGATATGAAACAGCCCAACGCCCATGTGGTTTGCGGCAGCGTGCAGAGTGTCGCCCTGCATTTGGACAGCTTTAAGGACAGCGATTTTGACTATCTGATCGTCGATGAGGCACATCATGCCGCCGCCGATACATACCAAAAGGTTTTGTCCTATTTTAAGCCGACATTTACACTGGGGTTGACAGCTACTCCGGAACGTGCAGATGATAAAAGCATTCTGGAAATCTTCAAGAACACAGCTCACAAAATCGATATTCAGACCGCAGTGGAGATAGGAGAACTGGTCCCTGTTCGATGCATCCGAATTCACACAAACATTGATCTGACAAAGGTTCGTTTTTGTGGTGTGCAGTACAATATCCGTGATTTGGAAAGTCGAATTTATGTCCCGGAACGCAACCGGCTGATTGTGGATACATGGATGCAGTATGTTCAGAATAAGCGCACCGTGGTGTTTTGCGCTTCGGTCAAGCACGCAGAACAAATTGCAGAGCTGTTTCGTGAGCAAGAAATCTCTGCCGCAGCGGTATCTGGTGGTATGAAACAATCTGATCGCAAGGAATTTCAGGATCGGTTTGTGAGTCGAGAAATTGAAGTCCTCTGTGCCTGCGATTTGCTGAACGAAGGATGGGACTGCCCGGAAATCGAAGTTCTGTTCATGGCACGCCCAACCATGTCTAAAGTGCTGTATACTCAGCAGCTCGGGCGTGGTATGCGATTATATGATGGCAAAGAGAGCTTGATGGTGTTCGATTTTGTGGACAACGCAAGTCAATACAATGCACCCTACTCTTTGCACCGGCTGTTTAAACTGAAAGAATATCAGCCCGGCAAGCTGGCTGTGGCTCCCAGCGCAAAACGAGCCGTCGAGGACGATCTCTATGCAAAGGGTGAAAAACCAGACGCATTGATCGACTGGCCTGTGGATGCTACTGATTACGAGATAGTAGACATTTTCAACTGGCAGGAAGAAGCCGCCGGGATGATTTCCCAAATGGAATTTGTCCGCCGGGTGGATGTTCAAACAGAAACCATCGAACGATATGTACGAGAGGGCAAGCTGGTGCCGGATTTGGTGGTTCCCATGAGTGAACACCGCACCTTCAAGTATTTTAGGGAAGAAACACTTCAAAAATACGCAGAACAGTATGGCTGGCGGCTGATCGATGACAGCAATCGTAAGGATCTATTCATGGAGATGATCCGTCAGATGGATATGAGTTATTCTTACAAGCCGGTTCTCATCAAAGCTATTTTGCTGTATGCCGATGACAAAGGTCGCGTGAAATTGGATGACATCGTAGCCTACTTCCGCTCCTTTTATGAGGGACGTCGGGCTGCTGGTCTGCTTGTGGAAAAGCCTAACAGCATCTTTGCCAAGGGCGGGTATACCGATAAGGATGCGATACGAAATATTCTGTCCAACCCCTTCAAGCGGTTTGAAGATATGCAAATGATGCGGCACACAAAAACGCTGGGAATCGTTCAGGTAGATGAATCAGTGTGGAAGCATTTGAACAAAGAAGAAAAAGCTAAAATTGAAAAAATCTGTGAGAATAAGCTGAATGCATACTATGAGCATTTGGCGAAAAAAAGAAAAGGCGGCACTTGATGAAAGTTTCTATGTAAAAATTCACACCGCCATAAGCAAAGAAAATATCTCTGCCTCACATGCAGAGAAGAGAAGAAGCCCCGGAAGGGATGACCGACTCGGTCACACCTTCTGGGGTTTATTTTATGTCAGAACAGATTTATT
>JAHHQU010000007.1 GCA_020026225.1 Phocaeicola sp.
TTAGCTCTTCTTGAAATGCTGTAAGATATAATCTCTCCGTTATACATGTCAAGGATAGGTGATAAGTACAGTTTCTCATCATTTATATTTATCTGTGTAATATCGGTTGTCCATTTCTCGTAAGGTCTTGAGCAAACGAAATTGCGTTTTAAAATATTAGGAGCTATTTTACCTACTTCTCCTTTGTATGATTTATAACGAACCCTACGGATCTGACATTTAATATTTAAAGACTGCATAAGCTTTTGTACAGTCTTATGGTTAATATTATATCCTCGGTTTCGCATTTCCATCGTTATCCGACGATAGCCATAACACCCAAAATTGTCTTCAAAGATTTTCTTTATTTCTCTCTTATATGACTCATATTTATCTGCATTCTCCAATTTAGCTCTATGATAATAGAAAACAGATCGTGCCATACCCTTACACTTCAAAAGAAGGTTGAGGTCAAATTGTTGCCTTAGTTCTTCTATGGCTTTAACCCATTCTATTTGTTTGGGCTTTCTCTTTCCGCGACTAAGGCATATACTTTTTTTAATAAGGCTAATTCTATTTTAAGAGACATATTCTCTTTTATGAGTTTATCCAGAGCCTCGGGATTTGCAGAAGAAGTTACTTTGCTTCCTTTCTTAGAAGACAAATCCTTTTTCGGGAGTTCCTTTTTTATATTGGGCATAGATCTTGAGGATTTAATCCATCTTCGTATGGTGGTTTCACCGACATCATAATATGCAGCCACCTGAGGCAAAGATACGTGATTTTTCAAGACTTCATCTATTATCTCATATTTTTGTTCTTTTGTGTATCGTCTGCATGTATTTCTAGACTGTAAGCCATCGATCCCATATAATTTATATCTTCTATTCCATTCTATTATGTGACCAATCATTATCTTATATTTCTTTGATAAGCTTCTTAATGACTTACCCTGTTGGATCTCTTTGATAATTTCTAATTTTTCTTCAAATGAATGTCGTCTCATTTCCATCATGTTTATCTGTTAATGTCCAACTTTTAGGGGTCACTTCACATAGATCCGCCCCGAAGAACCCGGACTGTTCTGTGTAACCGTAGCAGAAACAGGAAAGCCGCTTGTCAAGACCTACTGAAACGGGAGGTACGCACCGCGACCATACGTTTCGACGGAAAGGAACTGAAGACTGACAAGGTATATGACACGAAAACAGGGCTGCTTGTCAGAGAATCCCTGCCGGACAAGGAAAGTACTCCTGCCTTGTGGAACCGATATGCCTACGACCGATACGACCGGAAAACCTCTACACGTTATGCATCCGGAAAAGTGGACTCGTGTGTATACGGAGCCTTGACAGATACCCTCACGGAAAACGGAATACGACATATCCGACAGTATAGTGCCTTTAGCAGTCTCTCATATACTTTCTTCTTGTTTTTGGAAGAAAATATTTTCTAAAAGTTTCTTATTCATGGATATTATCCACCTATCCCATAGAGGAATGTTACCATTTGTTGTTCAGACAGTAGTTTCTTTCCTGATTCCATTTTCCATGTCTTTCCTTTTTTCTGTTTTCTTAGTAAGCATTTGGTAAACCACGTTACAAATTTTGTGAATTAGTTCCGAATCGACTACGAATAGTATCGATTCGGAACTAATAGCATCTATTCGGAACAAGTTTGATGGGATTTAGTCCAATTACGTGGTAGAAGTTCTTCCATATTCTTCTCATCCCTCTCATAATATGGGATTTTGCTCAGGACATCTTCCATCCAGATTCTGGGATCTACTTCTGCAGACTTGCAGGTGGCTATCAGAGAGTACACGATGGCAGCCCTGTATGCGGATGCGTCGTTGCCGCAGAACAAATAATTCTTTCTTCCTAAAGCCAAAGGTCTTATGGCATTTTCTATGCGGTTGTCATCAATTTCTATTCTTCCGTCGTTTACGTATCTGGAAAGCCTGGGAAGAAGCGTGTACGTATATTCGATGGCTTTACCCATGCGGCTTTTAGGAAGCACTCTAAGATAAGCATCCTGCAGCCACTTTTCAAATTCAAGTATCAGCGGATAGGCCTCACTGATACGTTTTCCCTTACGCTCTTCAGCTGTGAGCCCTGCATCATTGGCATCAGATTCTATCTTGTACAGCTTGCCGATGTAGTGTATTGCCTGTGTGGCCAGGGTTCTGTTCTCTTCCAGGGTATCCACGTATTTCCTTCTGACATGTGCCCAGCAGCCGGCCAGCGTGATTCCTTTTATCTGCTCAAACTGTTCGTAAGCCGCATAGCCGTCACATTGCACAATGCCACGGTAGCATCCCAGCAGTTCACGGGCTACCATACCCGAACGGCTGCCACGGTCATAATGGAACATGACGTCCCCCGTGATGCCGTCGCGCACGCACCACTCATACCCTTTTTTCGTCTTATGATGTTCTTAAGGGACGACTAATTAGGCTGATTTTTGAGCGTATTTTACTTGAAATCGGAATCGTAAACGATTTCTCTGACTGTAAACAAATAAAAATCGCTGTATAACCGCTTCGCAAGGAAGTTCGGATATACAGCGATCCTTTTTTAAAAAAAAGGGTGATTTGACACATCCTCCTCTTGTATTAAAAATAAGAAAATTCACATCAGAAACAACACTCATGCACGCGTTTCAGTGCAGGAAATAATGCATCATCATCAACCATAAAAGAGAAGCTCGTATCCGACACCTTGGAATTACATGCTACCACCTTGCAACCCTCATTCTGCAAGATATGAAGCAGGTTTTTCATTCGATCGGCATCAAACATCAAATTCTCTCCCACGACGCCAATGGTAGCCAAATTCCGATGAACTTCCAGCGTACACCCCTCACCTAACCGTTCCTTCAACAGGAAACAAGCAAGATCTGCGTCCTCCTTCTTCACCCCGATGGAAACCTTCTGACAGGCTTTTGATTCTGCGACAAGCAGCAGATTAATACATTCCGCTGTCAGGTACTCGGTAAGTCTGTTTAAATTCTCATCAATTGAAGAAGCAGCCTTCTCGGAATTTACAGTAATGAGACAAGTGCCGGCCATGGAAGAGATACCCTTCACAGGAGAATGGTTGAAACAAATCTCTTGCTTCATCTTCTCACCGACCGCCTGCCGAATAACCGTACCTGGAGCCGTCGGATTCATCGTGTTACGTATAAAAATTGGAATATTCTTATACCATACAGGATAGATGGTAGGCGGATAAACCACCTTCGCACCGAAGTTACACAATTCTTCAGCTTCACTATAGCTCAACTCTTGTATACGGGTTGCCGATGGTATCACCCGTGGATCTGCCGTAAGAAAGCCATCCACATCAGTCCAAATTTCCAGACAATCAGCATCCAGCGCCGCAGCAAGAATAGCCGCAGTATAATCTGAGCCTCCTCGTCCCAGGTTTGTTACTTCCCCTGAAATTCTATCGGTTGAAATAAATCCTGGAACCAATGCAACCTTCGGCATATTACGGAAAGCTTCACGAATCAAGCTATCGGTCAATTTCCCGTCAAGCACAGTCTTGTGATGTTTCACTTCCGTCTTGATGAAGGCAAGTGAATTGTACCAATGAGCGTCCTTTATCAAGGCGCTGGCTATGAGTGACGACATCCGTTCACCATAACTCACGATTGCATCAGACATTCTGACCGATAGTTCACGACAAGCAAACACGTCACGAAACAGGACATGCAACTGATTCAAGAGTTTATTGAGTTGAATCATCACCTCATCGCGTTTGGTTCCCTCTGGCAATACCTCAGAAACCATGTCCAGATGACGGGAGATTATCTCAGTCATTCCCTTCTCATAAGCCACATCACCCGATGCAGCCAAACGAGAAGTCTCAAGCAATTTATCAGTGATACCGCCTAAAGCAGAAACCACCACAATTACCTGATCGTTCGCAGATTCTACAATCTGCTTGACATTCAATATATTTTTGGGAGTACCTACAGATGTACCCCCAAATTTCAATACTTTCATTTAGTTATAAAGAACAATATAGGAAAAAGAGGAAGACTTGTTCCTTGCTCCTTCTCAAAAAAGAATCAAGCTGCGCAGTCTTCATTCTGAATCATATTATACAAGGCAGAACCATAAAAGTCACCTTAAATAATAGAATACTGCACACCGTACAAGGGACGGCAGCAGACTCCTTCCCATCTCAAGGAAGCAGGCTGCATACATCTTCCGATTAGTTTATACTTAAGTAAGATAAGTATATCCGTATAAGCCTGAACGATAGTTTGAAATGAACTCTCTCCCTTCTTCGGCTGTAATGACTCCATTTTTTACCGACTGGTTCACCCATATCTCAATGGAGCGAGCCATACGCTTGTGATCAAACTGAACGTAATCGAGCACATCAGCAATGGTTTCACCCTCTATAATCTTGTCGATAACATATTCATTGTCCTTCACAGTAACATGCACGGCATTCGTATCACCGAACAGGTTGTGCAAGTCACCTAGAATTTCCTGATAAGCACCCACCAAGAATACACCGATATAATAAGGTTCACCTTCCTTCAACGGATGCACTGGCAAATGAAATGGTTCATTGCTGGTAGCGATGAAGTTGTCAATCTTACCATCCGAATCACAAGTCACATCCTGCAATGTAGCGTAACAAGACGGACGTTCATTGAGTCGGTTCAACGGCATGACAGGGAAAATTTGGTCAATAGCCCAAGAGTCAGGAAGAGACTGGAACAAAGAAAAGTTACAGAAGTATTTGTCCGGCAGACGCTTGGCTATCATCTTCAACTCATCTGGGAGATGCTTGCTAGTAGAAGCCATTTGATTCACCTCACGTGCAATCGACCAGAACAAACGTTCCACTACTGCACGAGTTTTCAAGTCAACCAACCCCAAATTGAATAAATCCAAAGCTTCTTCACGAGCCTGAACCGCATCATGCCATCTTTCAAGCAGACAATTCTGTGTCAGGTTATCCCATATTTCATACAGATCCTTCACCAATTCATGAGCATCCTCACTTATTTCTTCTTGCGGGTCAAATGCAGGAAGCTGTGTACGAGCCAATACTTCGAATACCAATACCGAATGATGAGCGGTAAGCGAACGTCCCGATTCAATAATCAAATTAGGCTGTTCCAACTGGTTCTTTTTGCAAATGTCCACGATAGAATAAATCGCGTCATTTACATATTCCTGAATAGAATAGTTGATGCTATTGCCTGTAACTGACGAATGCGTACCATCATAATTCACACCAAGACCGCCGCCTATATCCACAAAACGGATATCATAGCCCAAATGCTGAAGCTGAGCAAAGAACTGAGTAGCTTCTTTCAAAGCCACTTTTATGCGACGAATATTAGTTACCTGGCTACCGATATGGAAATGAATCAATTTCAAACAATCCTGCAAGCCCTCACGATTCAGAAGCTCAAGAGCTTCAAACAATTCGCTCGAATTCAAGCCAAACTTGCTCACATCGCCACCTGACTCTTCCCATTTACCGCTACCTGAACTAGCCAATTTGATGCGAATACCGATATTCGGACGAATGCCCATACGCTTGGATAAGGCTGCAATAGTCTGCAATTCCATCATCTTTTCAACAACGATGAAGATTTTTCTTCCCATCTTATGAGCCAACAATGCCAATTCGATGTAACTTTCATCCTTATAACCGTTGCATACAATCATGCAATCGGCATCATAGTTCAGCGACAATACGGCATGAAGTTCTGGTTTTGATCCTGCTTCCAGCCCCACATTGTACTGACTACCATGACTAATAAGTTCTTCCACTACCGGACGCATCTGGTTCACCTTGATAGGATACACCACATAACTTTTCGCCTTGTAGTCATACTCCTCAGCAGCGATGCGGAAACAATTCGTGATTTTCGTGATACGATTATGCAGAATATCTGGAAAACGAAGAAGAACTGGAGCTGCCACATCATGCAATTGCAGTTCATCCATCAACTTTCGCAAGTCAATTTCCGGTCCACCCGCTTTCGGACACACAGTTACATTCCCGTTTTCATTGATAGAGAAATAATCCTTTCCCCAACTGTTGATATTATATAATTCACAAGAGTCTTCTACTCTCCATTTTCTCATAAGTCCAATCAAATTTTACTATGGGAGCATCTTATCCCATACGCTGTTTATAATCATGATAACCAAAGGTACGAATTACCTTGAATCCTTCTTCTGGCGTATAAATGACGATAGAAGGATGAGTCACCCCATTAAACATTGTCGTCTTCACCATAGTGTAATGAATCATGTCTCTGAAGACTACGGGGTCACCTACCTTTGGAGTGTGAGCGACATCAAAAGCCCAACTACCATAAGTATCCCCAGCCAAGCATGAGTTTCCACCCATAAACCAGGACTCTTCACCTTCCACAGGATCATGCATACCCAAAATCACAGGCTTGTAAGGCATCTCCAAACAATCAGGCATGTGGCAAGCGAAGGAAACGTTCAGCATCATCGTGTTTCTACCTCCATTACGGACGATATCTTCTACACGAGCCACCAGTACACCTGTATCCCAAGTGAACGCACTTCCAGGTTCCATGATAATACGCAGTTCCGGATGCTTGCTTTTGAATTCTTTCAAGATAGCTATCAGTTCGTCTTCATCATACTCCTTGTGTGTCATCAAGTGACCGCCACCCATATTGATCCATTTAATCCGATCGAAGAAACGGCCAAAACGTTCCTCCACAGCAGCAAGCGTCCCTCGCAAATCAGAAGGTCGAGATTCACACAAAGCATGAAAATGCAAACCGTCCAATCCTTCCGGCCATTCACTGAGATCTACAGAACGAACTCCTAAACGAGACATCGGACTGCACGGATTATACAGATCGGTTTCTACCGTACTGAATTCCGGATTGACCCGCAAGCCACAAGAGATTCCCTTTGCACGTGCCTTTTGCCCGTAGCGCTGGAATTGTGACAGTGAATTGAACGTGAGATGACTGCTATAAGACAGGATCTCATCCATCTCCTCTTCCATATATACAGGTGCATACGTATGCACCTTCACACCCATCTCCTCATATACGAGTCGAGCTTCAGAAAGCGAACTGGCCGTAGCTCCATCCGAATGCTTCTTCAATTCAGTAAATATCCCCCAAGTAGCATTCGCTTTCAAGGCAACGATGATTTCTACCCCTGCAGCATGACGAACCTTGTCAATGACGCAGAGATTATCTTCTAATAAACTATGGTTTAATACATAAGAAGGAGATGGGACCTCACTCAGATCCCACTCCTTTAAAATACGATCTTTGTCAATCATAGTTCCAGATCGATATCAAATTTTTCAATCCAAGGAAGGCCTTGCTTACCCAATTCAGCCAAGAATGGATCTGGATCGAACTGTTCTACATTATAAACACCGGCACCCTTCCAGAATCCGCGAGCGAACATAGAAGCTCCCAATGCAGCAGGCACACCAGTTGTAAAGCTAACAGCCTGAGTACCTGTTTCCTTGAATGCAGTTTCATGGTCACAATTGTTATAAATGTAATATGTACGTTCCTTACCATCTTTGATACCGCGGATACGACATCCGATAGATGTCTGGCCATGATAATTAGCACCCAGTGACTTCGGATCTGGCAAAACAGCCTTCAAGAACTGAATAGGTACGATTTCTACACCATTGTACATGATAGGATCAATCCGGGCCATACCGATGTTCTGAATCACACGCAAGTGAGTCAGATATTCCTGTCCAAAAGTCATCCAGAAACGTGCACGTTTGATGGACGGATAGTTTTTCACCAGAGATTCGAGTTCTTCATGATAAATCAAATAAGACTCTCTTTCACCAATTTCCGGATAATGCAACGGCTGATGGATTTCATGAGGCTCTGTAACCACCCACTTGCCATTTTGATAGTAACGGCCCTTTTGGGTGACCTCACGGATATTGATTTCCGGATTAAAGTTAGTAGCGAAAGCCATGCCGTGATTTCCGGCATTACAGTCTACAATATCCAAATAATGGATTTCATCAAAATGATGTTTTGCCGCATAGGCCGTGAAAATAGCAGATACTCCCGGGTCAAAACCGCAGCCTAAAATGGCTGTCAATCCTTTCTCTTTGAAACGATCTTGATAAGCCCACTGCCAACTATATTCAAAATGAGCTTCATCTTTCGGCTCATAATTGGCTGTATCCAAATAATTCACACCACATTCCAAACAAGCATCCATGATGGTAAGATCCTGATAAGGAAGGGCAACATTAATTACAATGTCCGGCTGGAATGAACGCATAAGTTGAACGAGTTCTTGCACATTGTCAGCATCTACTTGAGCAGTTTTTACGTGATCGCCTCCGATAGTCTTCGCTATGTCATCACACTTTGATTTGGTGCGACTTGCAAGCATTACTTCAGTAAAAACTGGATCTTTTGCTACTTTGTGTGCCACTACTGTTCCTACTCCACCGGCACCGATAATTAAAACTTTTGACATTTAAATTATTAAGTTATTATAGATGCAGGGTACAGAATTGAGGACCCTGCGGACTCAGTATACAGCGTACTTGAAACTAAGAAAATGATAAATGAGTTTGGCGGCAAGGAAATTCGGAGCCTTATTGTATTCATTCGGACAAAGTTCCACCACATCCAAACCAACCACCTCATGCTCCTTCAAAATCAATTGGAGAAGATCCATTACTTGACGGTAGTCCAATCCATCTGGTTCTGGAGTACCGGTAGAAGGCATATAGGCCGGATCCAGCACATCCAAGTCGATAGTGATATACACCCGCTTGTTCAACTGGTTCGAAACTTTCTGCATCCATTCTTCTTCTTTCTTGATTCTATAGGCATAAAAGATACGATCGGGATTGATGTTCTTCTTTTCCTCAATGGCAGAGCTGCGAATTCCCACCTGCGTAATGCTGTCGGTCAAATCTTTGGCACGAGCCATCACACAAGCATGATTATGCGTAGAGCCTTCATACTCATCACGCATATCTGAATGAGCGTCAAGCTGCAAAATAGAGACGTCACCATATTGTTTACAGATTGCACGAAAAGCACCGATACTTACCGAATGTTCACCGCCTATCAATACAGGGAACTTCTTGTCAGCAAGAATCTGCGCCATGCGCTTCTCTACCTCATCCGACATACGTTCAGGAGAAGTTTTCTCTTCAACTGGAGGTAAAGTGGATATACCTCTTTTATACACCTCATAATCAGTCTCAATGTCATAAAATTCCAAATTACAAGATGCGTCCAACAAAGCTTCAGGACCTTTGTCTGCCCCCTTTATCCACGTACTGGTTCCATCATAGGGTACGGGCAAAATGGCTATCTCTGCAGTCTTGTAATCTGTTTCCTCCGTTGAAAAATCTCCAAACTGTCTCATGTATCTTTAATTTTCTTAAATTCTTATTTTTTGAGGATGCAAAGGTACAAAAAAAAGAAAGAATTACACAAATGACAAAACATGTTTTAGATACATAAATTCTAAAAACAAATCCGAAGAGAATGCTCCGACTTATTTCATATCCTTTCTGTTCTTCACAAGCAAAAAGGGAACTGCAATTTATCCTGTTTGTATTGTTAAAAGAATCAAGTTGATTGAGAAATCTGTGAAGGAAAATAAAAAAAGTCCTAACTTTACCCACAAATGTGAATTTTAGTCAATATAGTTTGATTCAAAACCAATATAAAGAACAATGACAATGAAAAAAAGACAATTAGTTGCCGCTCTCATGTTCCTCGGAACAACAAGCGGACTGATGGCACAGAAAAAAGACTTCAGTTACAAATTTTACGGACAAGTACGTACCGACTTGTTCTACAATAGCCGTGCAAATGTAGAATCTGTGGACGGATTGTTTTATATGTTTCCTAAAGACATACAAAAAGACAAAAACGGGAAAGACCTTAATGGCCGCAGCAACAGCAGTTTTTATGCACTATACACCCGACTCGGACTGGACGTTAAAGGTCCCGACTTGTGGAATGGACGCATCAAGACTTCGGCAAAAGTAGAAGCTGACTTCCGTGGTTCAGGCTCTTCTTTCTCAACCGTTCGTCTGCGTCACGCTTTCGTAAACTTGGATTTCGGAACATCTGCCCTCTTATTGGGACAAACTTGGCATCCATTATACGGTACAGTAGCTCCAGAAATTCTGAACTTGAACATGGGAGCACCTTACCAACCGTTCAGCCGTGCTCCTCAAATCAGATACCAGTATACCGGAAAGAATTTTGTTGTTACGGCAGCAGCCTTATGGCAGTCACAGTATTTATCTGTAGGTCCTGACAGTGATGAATACTTCAATAAACCTTATGGAAGCAAAAAGAGCCAAAACTTCATCAAGAACAGCTGTATCCCTGAATTTTATCTCGGCATTGACTTCAAGAATCAGCATTGGATTGTAGGTGCCGGAGCACATATTTCATCACTGATGCCTCATTCACAAATCAAGGCTTACGATAGTGCAAATTTAGAGTCTCAATGTACACTCAAAGTTGACAGCAGAATAACGGGTCTGACCGGTGAATTCCACATGAAGTACAAATCAGACAAATGGCTGTTTGCTGCAAAAAGTGTACTGAGCAGCAACTTGACCCAAACCAGTACAGTAGGAGGTTATGGCATTAAGACATTCGACATCAAGAATGGCATCATCGAATACACCCCTATCCGAGTATCACACTCTTGGTTCAATTTAGTGTATGGAAAAAAATTACGTGCAGGTATCTTTGGTGGTTATCTGAAAAATCTAGGAACCAAAGATGAAACAGCTAAAATGAATCCAAATTTTGAAAATCTACCTCCTCTCTTCGGAACTGGAACCAGTGTAGACCAATTGATTACAGGTACAGCCGAACTTACCTATAATCTCCCCCATTGGAAGTTTGGATTGGAATATTCATGGGCTGGTGCTTTGTACGGAACCAATACCCAAAAGGCAAAAGTAGAAAATACCCATACAGCAAAAAACAATCGTGTCGTATTTACCACTTTATTCCAGTTCTAACAATAGAAATAATACGAACTTTTATATTTCCCAAAGGCTTCCGTTATCGGAAGCCTTTTTTATTTGTGAATATTTTGCCTGATAATCTCCTTGCTGAAAAAATAAACACTCATTCTCCTCTTCTGTCTTCTCATTAATTTCATCCACTCTTATACGTTGTAACAATAAAATTGTATATTTGTAGCGGCTAAGGTTTCCTGCCCTAAAGGTGCCAGGAATTAAAAGGGAATTCGGTGAAAATCCGAAACAATACCTGTTGCTGTAAATTCCACTTCTCCAATTGGAGGAAAATAGTCTGTTGCAAACTTTGCCACTGGAATATCTTCTGGGAAGGCGTAACAAATTGGAATGAGTCAGAAGACCTACCTTCAGCCAACATAATGATTATGGCCTACAGGATTATGGGCGTGAATCAAAACTTTATAATGTCACTATGCCAATTCGAGACTCTTTCAAAGTAAAGAAAGCTCTTTTTGTATAGAAATAAATGTTTTGAGCTGTATCCTGTAAGTGGATATGGCTTTTTTTATTAAAAAACACATAATATCTATGAAAAAGAAATATGTTTTACTGGCAGGCTTATTCTCAGTTCTTCTTATTTCGAGCTGTGACTATGACGATACAGAAGTGTGGAACTCTATTAAAGAAGTAGAAAACCGGTTGGACGACATCGAGCAATCCATAAGAAAAGCTAATTCGGATATTGAGTCCATCCAAAAATTGGTAAAAGCCTTACAAGAGAACGTAGCCGTGAAAGAAGTTGTGAAGACCAATGACGGCTATATCATTAAATTCACTGACGGCACAGATGCTGCCATCAGCAACGGAAAGAGTGCTCCGGTTATCTCTATCAAAAAGGATACCGACAACGAATATTATTGGACTTCAAATGAGGAATGGCTCCTTGTAGACGGTCAAAAAGTGAAAGCTTCAGGAACAGACGGTATTACACCAAAGGTACAGATCAACCCAGAAACCAAAGAATGGGAAATCTCTACCGATAACGGAAAAAGCTGGACTTCAACTGGAGTAGCAGCGGTAGGCGATTCGTTCTTTAAGGGAGTGGATACTTCCAACGAAGGATATGTTGTCATCACCTTGAACGATGGAAGCGAAATTCGCTTGAGTACAACTAACCAGTTCAATTTTCAACTGGTAGGCATGGACAATCCACATCTTTTCTTGGCTGGAACCAAACAGAGTTTTGACGTAAAATCATCGGCTTATCATTCCTATATGATTAACAAGCCAAACGGATGGACAGTTAGCTTGGATGAAACGGCTCAAAAGATAACTATCGGAGCTCCGGCTGCAGATATTGCAGGAGCAGAGACAGAGGGCACCATTGATTTCATGATGGTGACTGAAGACGCGAAGTGCTATGTATTCAAATATCCTGTAACAGTCAGCGACTATATTCTGAAAAAACTGACTTTTGAAGATGAAGATTACCGAAACGAGCCTTATACACTGAATTACTGCGGAAAGACCATCTCTACATGGAGCGATTTGATAGATTCCAAACAATACAACGGTGAGCTATTATATAACAACGATGGAGAATATTCTTGGCACGACAAGAACAACACCGAATTAGGACATTACTTTGCAGGTCCACTTTGGAATGGCGGTCATGCCGTTTCCAACTATGTAGACATGGACTTGTCTCACGGCGATTACAACCATCAGTTGGCTGTATACTATAAAGACCCAATAACTGGATTCGGAGGACATAACGGTTCTAAGAATTTCTGCGTCCATAATGGATACAGTATGTTTCCGGGATCTGAATTGCCAAGTATCATGTTCAACGATGGCACAAGCAGAGTTATCGACCACATGTGGGTAACTTCTACTACCTATGGTATGAATGCATACAAGAATGGATGCTATCCAGCCAGCCCGATCAAGCAAGGCGAATGGGTAAAAATCGTAGCAACTGGATTTAACGATGCCATGGAAGAAACAGGCAAAGCAGAATTCTTCCTTGCCAACGGACCAGACCAATTGGTTGACCAATGGACCAAATGGGATTTGTCTTCTCTCGGCAAAGTATTCATGGTCAACTTCACCATCGAAAGTACAGACGTTGGCGAATATGGTTTGAACCAGCCAGCCTATTTCGCTTACGATGACGTTGCCGTTCGTTTCTAAAACGATATAACCCATGGATGTACGGTCGCATGTTGGAAATATTCCTCACTTCGACCGTACATTTTTATGATTAGGAAGCTTGTTTCCTTGACATCCCCGAATGTTTCTAAAATAACCATATGAAAAGAGTTTTTTATTTATTAATCTGTTTGATGCTTGTTGCCACTTCGTGCAACAATGAAGAAGCGATTACCACCGTATTGCCTCCCGAAATTACCTTAGTAGCTTATGAAGGGCAATATACCGTAAAGAAAGGTGCCAAACTGACTATCTCCCCTGAATATGAATCGGCTGACAATGCCCATTTCAGTTGGATGCTCGATGGTAAAGAAATCGGTAGCGATCGTTACCTGATTTTTTCTTCTGAAGAAGTGGGTGAAAAGATCATTACTCTCATTGTAAGCAATGAAGCAGGCAGCGACAAGAAAGACATCAGAATAGAAGTAGTAGAACTGGAGATCCCGGTCATTTCACTTCCTGAAGCTGATAAAGGCTTCTTAATTGCATCGGGTACAGAATTGCAGTTCACTCCCAGTGTAAAGGCTACCAGCCTTGCTCAGACCTATACTTGGTGGGTGGACGGAACTGAAGTATCTTCTGATTTGAACTACACATTCCAAAGTGCTGTGAAGGGAAATCACACACTCAAGTTCGAAGCCAAGACAGACGATGGCAGTGCTTTTTTGGAATTCACTGTAAAAATAGTAGACCCTTCCGAAATCTCCTTTGAGTGGGAATTTGAAAAAGCAGTTTACAATTATGCTACCGGACGAAGCATTCGCATCCGCCCTGTCAGTGTCAGTAAAACAGAAGGCGTAACCTACCAGTGGAAAGTAGACGGAAAGGTAGTTCAAGAAAGCGAGAAGCCTGAATGGATTTGTTCTTTGAAAGAAGAAAAGAAATACCAACTGGAAGTGGTTGCAACCATAAAGGTAAACGACCAGCAATTCATCACTTCCAAAGATTTGGAAATCAATGTATGTGCTGCAGAAGGTACATACAAGAAAGCAAAGAATGCTGGTTCAAAGGCTGACTTTAATGAAGTATATGAATACTTGGCTGCTCCTGGCCAATTCATTAATGAGAACTATACAGCCACCACTATGGAAGCGGCCATCAAAGTGGCCAAAGAAAATATGGAAAAGAACTCCTATGTTTCTTTAGGTGGGTTCGGTGGTTCCATTGTAATCGGTTTCGACCATAGTATAGAGAACGGTGCATCGCACGATTTTGGTATCTATGGGAACCCCTTCGACAATTCTTCTGAACCAGGAATTGTTTGGGTCATGCAAGATGAAAACGGAGACGGATTACCAAACGACACTTGGTATGAGCTGAAAGGCAGTGAAACAGGCAAAGCAGAAACTATCCAAGACTATGCTGTAACCTACTACCGTCCAGAAGCTCCCGGTATGGATGTGCAGTGGAAAGACAATCAAGGGAAAAGCGGAAAAATCGAATACCTCCAATTCCACCAGCAGGAATTCTATTATCCGGCATGGGTAAAAGCCAACAGCTACACATTGCGCGGAACTTGTTTGAAGTCACGCAATCACATAGATAGCGATACAGGTTATTGGGTACAGCCCTCTTATGACTGGGGCTATGTTGACAATTACAGTCCTAACACTGATATGCTCGGCAAAAGTAGCAAGCTGAAAGCCAATGCCAATATCTTTGATATCGACAATGCCATCGACTATGCTGGCAAACCTGTGCGTTTGAGTTATATCGACTTCGTAAAAGTTCAGAACGCGGTCAATGCACAAAGCGGCTGGTTAGGAGAACTTTCTACAGAAGTGTTCGGTTTCTTTGATTATAGCATGATGAAATAATGAAAAGTCATTTTCTTTTAACCTTATTACTGACAATTTCTTTCTCTGGCTGTATGAAATGGGAATATGGCCTTGAGGAAGAAATTGAAGTAACGGGTAATGGATTGTTCATTACCAATGAAGGCAATTTCCAGTACGGTAATGCGAGCCTTTCTTATTATGACCCAAAGACCAAGAAGGTGGAAAATGAGGTGTTTTACCGTGCCAATGCCATGAAATTGGGAGATGTGGCTCAATCTATGACCATCCACAACGACCTTGGCTGGATTGTTGTGAACAATTCACACGTTATCTTCGCCATCGATACCCAAAACTTCAAGGAAAGAGGAAGAATTACGGGACTCACCTCCCCACGTTATATTCATTTTCTCTCGGATGAAAAGGCCTATGTCACTCAATTATGGGACAACCGCATCTTTATTGTCAACCCGAAGAAGTTTCAGATTACAGGATACATTGAATGCCCGAATATGAAGGCTTCTACAGGCTCTACAGAACAAATGGTACAATACGGAAAGTATGTTTTCGTCAATTGCTGGTCATATCAGAACAAGTTGTTGAAAATTGATACGGAAACCGACCAAGTAGTTGACGAGCTGATTGTTGGTATTCAGCCTACCTCTTTAGCTCTCGACTGCCACAACAAGTTGTGGACTCTCACCGACGGTGGATTTGAAGGTTCACCTTATGGATACGAGGAGCCTGCCTTGTGTCGAATTGACGCAGAAACCTTCCAAATAGAAAAGAAATTCAAGTTCAAGCTGAAAGACATGCCTTCAGAACTCCAATTGAACGGGAAGAAGGACAAGTTATACTGGCTCAACAATGATGTATGGGAGATGCCCGTCGTCTCGGAGGAACTGCCCTCACAACCTTTCCTACCCTACAATGGAACGATTTACTACGGTTTGACCATAAACCCTAAAAATGGCGATGTCTATGTAGCTGATGCCATCGACTACCAGCAGCCTGGAATGGTGTACCGCTATTCATCAGAGAAAGATTTCATAGACGAATTCTATGTAGGTATCATCCCCGGTGCGTTCTGCTGGAAATAAAAGGAAAAACGAAATGAAAAGATTAAACTATACACTGGGATTCCTGCTTGTACCCGCATTGTGTATGCCGCAGTCCATTCACTGGAAACGTTCGGGCTTTCAGATTCCCGAAGTGAAGGTGTACGGAAAACGCCCACTCAAAGAAGTGGGGACACAACAGACCAAGCTGGACTCTACACAGTTGAAGGAAAACGTAGCCCTCTCCATTGCCGACGTGCTGACTTTCAGTACACCGGTCTTTGTGAAAAACTATGGACGTGCCACTTTGGCAACTGTCGCCTTCCGAGGAACTTCTGCCTCGCATACCCAAGTGTTGTGGAATGGAATGCGCATCAATAACCCCATGATGGGTATGACCGATTTTTCTCTGATCCCATCGTATTTCATTGATGACGCTTCGTTGTTGCATGGAACTTCCTCTGTCAACGAAACCGGGGGTGGACTTGGTGGAGCAGTACGCCTGTCGACGGTACCGACCGACCATCAAGGATTCGGGATACAGTACATCCAAGGAATGGGCTCGTTCAAAACTTTCGATGAATTTCTGCGTCTCACCTATGGTGATGAGCACTGGCAGACTTCTACCCGCGTAGTCTACTCTTCTTCCCCCAATGATTTCAAATATGTGAACCGCGACAAAAAGGAGAATGTATACGATGAGAATATGAATATTATTGATCAATACTATCCTACCGAAAGAAACAAGAGCGGTGCATTCAAGGATCTCCACGTCTTGCAGGAAGTGTATTACAACACTCGAAAAGGAGACCGTTTCGGATTGAATGCGTGGTACATTCATTCCAACCGTGAACTGCCGATGCTGACCACCGATTATGGTTCGGACATGGACTTTGAAAATCGTCAGAAAGAAAATACTTTCCGTGGAATTCTTTCGTGGCAACATTTTTCAAACCGATGGAAGACAGATGTAAAGGCAGGCTATATTCATACCGACCTGCAATATAAATACAGCAGAGATTTGGGCAACGGAAACATTGCCAACATGTCGCATTCAAAAAGTTTGATTAATACCGTTTATGCTCAAACAGACGGCGAATTGTACTTTGGCGACCAGTGGCTACTCACCGCCAACCTGTCACTTCACCAGCATTTCGTAAAAAGCAAGGATAAGGACATCATCCTTCAAGATGGAAACAAAGGCGTAGTAGGCTACGATGCCAGCCGCACCGAGCTTTCTGGTTCCGTATCTGCCAAATGGAGACCAACCGACCGTTTCGGAGCTTCACTTGTCTTACGTGAAGATTTGTATTCTTCGTCAACCAGTCCGCTCATACCGGCTCTGTTTATCGATGGCGTACTCTGTCGCAAAGGTAACATCACCGCCAAAGCGTCCATTTCACGCAATCACCGTTATCCATCCTTGAACGACCTTTACTTTCTTCCAGGTGGGAACCCCAACCTGAAGAGTGAGAAGGGATGGACTTATGATGCCGGCGTAAGCTTTGCTGTAGGCAAAGAAAACCGATATGCTCTTTCAGGAGGTGTGTCTTGGTTCGATTCTCACATTACCGACTGGATTATCTGGCTACCTACTCCCAAAGGATTTTTTTCTCCTCGTAACTTGAAGACCGTACATGCCTATGGAGTGGAAGCCAAAGCCGATTTGAATCTGCTTTTGGGAAAAGACTGGAAACTCGGAGTGAATTCCACTTACTCTTGGACTCCTTCCATCAACGATGGGGCTCCCATGACTCCAGCCGACCAATCTGTGGGAAAACAATTGCCTTATATACCAGAACATTCAGCTACTCTAACAGGCAGCCTGGCATGGCGCAGTTGGTCATTCCTTTATAAGTGGTGCTATTACAGCGAACGCTTTACCATGTCGAGCAATGATGTCACTCTAACCGGAAAACTTCCCGAATATTTTATGAGTAACATCACCCTTGAAAAGAGACTTTCATTTTCTTGGTCTGACCTCTCCTTGAAAGGAACGGTAAACAACCTTTTTAACGAAGATTATCTGTCGGTTTTATCGCGACCGATGCCTGGCATTAACTTCGAAATATTCATCGGAATCACTCCCAAGTGGTAAGTCGGACCACTTGGGATTCGACCGACAATTAATTCGGGTCACGGGACATCCTCACTATTTAAAAGGAAAGAAACGTAAAAAAGCAAGAAGGATTCAACAGGAATCAGATGGATGAGGATAAATAAAATATAGTAATAGAAAAGGAGATTCAATCCGAAAAACAAAAGATTGAATCATTTTTATAATCAATTTAATAAGTATTAGTTTTATGATGAAAAAGAACATTTTTTTCGCACTGAGTGCGTTGATGCTGTTTAGTTGTTCAGATGATGAAAACTTCAGCCAACCTGGTATTCATGTAATTAAAGATGCGGCCGAAGCTCCAATCCAGCCAGAAGGTTTCTACGTATTGAACGAAGGTTGGTTTGGTCATGACGCTGGCAGCATGAGCTATTTCAAGAAAAACGGAGAAAATTATGACATTACCTACTGGGCATACGCCAAAGCCAATGCTAATGAGACATTAGGCGTAACGTCATGTTATGCTACTCCATGGGCAGGCGACTATTACATCGTGTCTAAAGACGACAAGCATTTAGTAGTAGCAGATGAAACTACCTTGAAGAAGGAATTTAGCTACACGAATAAAGAACGTGGCAAACAAGCCTACTCTTTCGTAGGAGTTGATGACCAAAAAGGTTATCTTGGCTTCGATAAAGGTCTTTATGTTTACAACATTGCAACGAAGACCGTAGAAAAGCCCGTAGAAGGTATTAATGAAGGAATAGGAATCATGGCCTATTCACAAGGCAAAGTTTTCATTTCCTCTCCGAAAAAGCTGTATGTAGTAAATCCTACGACCGACAACGTAGATTTGACAAAGGAAATGACTGGGAAAATCTACTCATTGACTCTCGATAATGAAGGCAACGTTATAGTAGCAACAGAAAAGCAACTTTTCAAGATCAATCCTGTAAGCATGGAACAAACGGAAATCGCTTATCCTGATGGAGCAAAGGTAGAAGACCCTTGGGGATTTGCTTGGAATCCGGGAAGCTTGTGTGCCAGCCTTACTAAGAACAATATCTACTGGACTTCAAAGAATTCAGTTTACAAGACAAATGTAAGCACCGGCCTTTCAGAGAAGATCTATACACTGGGAAAAAGTGCAACCGGAGAAAAGCTCAGTTTCTACGGTGCTGGTCTCCGCGTTGATCCAATGACAGATGAACTGATTCTCTTGGTAAAACATGATGGATGGGGTGAAAATGGAATGTACAACTATCTTTACAAACTGGATGCCGACGGCAAAGAAATCTGTCATTTCAAGGTGTTGAATGATGAAGGAACAGGATACTATTGGTTCCCTTCTATGCCAGTATTTGCAGATGCCAACAAGCCACAGATTCTTTTGAAGAAAGTTGAAATGAACCAGATTCCTGCAACAGAAATTGATTTGAAAGAAGTAGTCATCGACTACGACAACCTTTTCACTTCCATGATTTTCTCGTTAGAATCAGGAGATGACTCTATAGTAAAAGCTTCTATCCTCAACGGAAAACTTATACTAAAAGCTACAGAGACTAAAGGTACTACCGAATGTACTCTTAACGTAATCTCGAATGGAGTGAAAGTAAGCAAAGCCATTGAAATTGTAAATCAATAATTTCATTTATCCCCTTTACAAGAAGAGCCGGCCTGTTTGACAGGTCGGCTCTTCTTAATTATAGCTAAAAACGAATTTACTCAACGAAAATAGACTTGATAGGACGTGCAATCCATACCTGAGGTTGTTCGATACCGAAGATATAACCAATAGTTCCAGCAATATCATAGACCATAGTAGACTCAGGAATCGTAAATCCTTTCTTAATGCCCTTACCTGAAAATACTACAGCTGTCTGCATTTCCTTCATGGTCTTGCCCCCATGCTTTTTGTCTATACCACCATGATCAGCCGAAAGGACAAAAACCGTTTCTTCAAACATACCTGCCTCTTTTACTGCCTGAACAATCTCACCCAAAGCATCATCAACGTGTGACATCTGTTCGGTATATTCTTGAGAATACCATCCATATTTATGTCCTGCATTATCTGGCTGAGCAAAAACAACTGAACAGAATGCAGGTTTTTTAGTGGTAATATAATTCAATGTTGAGGCCAATGCTTCTTTTGTATTTTCTGCAGAAAGTTCAACATGCTGAATGTAATTGATAGATAAAGTATCTACTACATAACGCATACCACCCCATTCGTATATAAAACCCAATTCTGCCTTAGGATGCGCTTTACGAATAGTATAATAAAGGTCTGGGAACATGTTATTTTCTGTGACTACACGTGAAGGCAAATCTGGTGTTCGTGTATTCCAAGTGGTATATCCGTGTAGTTCTGGTCCAGCTCCCATAAACATGGAAGCCCAGTTTACCGCACTGGATGAAGGAAGCACAGAACGGTTTACAAAAGTAGAAGAACCATCTGCAACCAACTTGCGAAAGTTCGGCATTTCTGGTCCATGATTCAACCGGTCTGCACTTAAACCATCAAAGCCCACCAAAATAACATGTTTAGGAGGATTTTTCATGCTTTGCGATTCTTGACTAACTTGACTACATGAAAACATGCCGAAAGTCACCAGTAAACAGGCGACCATTAAAGAATATTTCTTCATAGTAAAAACAATTGATTAATTATATCTGCAAATATCGACAATTTTCCACTTCTTTCAATGAATAAGAAGTATTTTAATTCAAGCAAGACTCGGATAAGATACACTTGCTGCAATTATTCACTTTTCAATGATTTCGAAGGATTCTCGATAGCGGTTTTATACGTACAGAGTGTAACTACTGCCATTGTAATAACCAGTACCAACACAAATGCCTCCACGAAAGGCCATATACTTATACAAACATGGTATGCATACGTACTGTAATAGTAGTCCATCACAAAATAGCAGATAGGAGCAGCGACGACAAAACCAACAGCCAAAAGACCGATAAACCGCCGGTTGAACATCAAAATAATTTCAGAGATTTCAGCTCCATGTACCCTGCGTACTCCAATCTCTTTCCTGCGGTAATTCGTTTCAAATAAAAGCAGACCGATGACTCCCATCAAAGAGATGACAATTGCCAAAACAGAAAACAATGTAGTCAATTGAATCAATTTGCGTTCCTTCTGATATTGTTTGCTAAGTTCCTGGTCGAAGAAATTAAGTTCTATCTTTTCCAAATTGCAATTTGGAGCTACGGCAGCCACTGTTTCTCTGAGTGCCTGTAATACTTCTTGATAAGTCGCTCCTTGATTACTACGAATATACAGATGATACGGAACCCTCAACGAATGTTTACCCCAGATAAAGAAAGCAAAAGGTGTAGTTCCATACTGCAAGGGACGGAAACTGAAATCTTCACAAAACCCTACAATCGGTGCAAATTCCTGATGACCATAAATCTTGTGTTCTAAAGTCAAAGCATCCTGCTTCTTGGCCTTTTGGTTAAGGATGAACACGCCATTCTCACTTTGCTCGTCAGAAGGCAAGAAATTACGTCCTTCCACTATCTCAATTCCTAATACGTCCAAAAAATTATACGAAACAGGATAGCATCTTAAAGTAAGATCTTGTGCTTTATCGGTTGAAGTTCCCCAGGTCATACCCCCAATGTCAACTAATGGTCCGTCTGCCCAAGCTACCGATTTGACTGCCGACTTATTCTCTAACTCTGCCGTCAAGGCCTGTTGGCTATTCTTATTAACAGAAATTGATGCAGTAAATAGATTCTCTTTATTGAATCCCATATCATAATTCATCATGAAATCATATTGACTCTTCAGCAATAAGGTGCAGGTTACAAAAGCCAGTGTGATGATGAACTGGAATCCGACTAAAGAATTTCGAAAGGCCTGATTGCTCTTGGCTTGTCCCATACTTCCTTTCAAAGCCAAGGCCGGTGAAAATGAGGTTACGTAAAGAGCAGGATAAATACTGGAAATCAATGTCATAAGAAGCCCCGCAACCATAGTAACCATTAATACCATTGAATTCTCCTTAAATTCCAATGACGAACTTATCAAGCCTATAAATGACGATTGTTTGAACAGCATCACCCACACCAATGCCAAACAGATGGAAATGCCGACAAGCATCCCTGATTCAAGCATGAACTGCATGACCAACTCCCGTCTGGTGCTCCCTAAAATTTTCCGGGTATTGACTATCTTCAATTTCGTTGGGACTTGTGCCATAAAGAAGTTCACATAATTAATCAATGTAATCAACAGGATCAATATGGCTATTAGCAAGAAGACATAAGTGGTAGTTTGATTTCCAATTTCAATGCCTATATTCTGTTTGAAGAAATAAAGCTCCTTTAACGGTAACAATGTGATTCTAGCGGATTCAATAATATCATTCACTTCTGCTTCAGAAGGTTTCTCTTCCGTGTCTTCATCCTGTTGTTCGGCTATCAATTCTTTGACTACTTCTATTGAGTTATTCTCAAGAATCTCCTTTTCCGTATTGGAGTGCAGTTTCACAATGTGCATGAAAGACCATTCATTAAAATCGTTGATACACTTCCTTTCGATTCCATTGGAATAGACCATTTCTACCCTGCCCACGATGCAGTTGAGAGGCATATTCTTATAAATGGCACAGATGGCTCGTCTTTTACCATCGTTACAATGCAATACATCGCCTAGAGACACTTGCATCCGACTGGCCGCATTTTCACTCAATGCAACTTTCTCTTCAGTTCCCATTCCTTCAAAACTTCCCACCAGAGGTGTAAAATTCAGCACATCGAGTGCATCACGGGTGTATTCAGCACAAATCAATTCATATTCCTTTTCATCGGCTTCATCACCTACGCAAACGGTTGTCTGGCTTCCATTTCCACCAAAAGCTGTTGTCACTCCATATTTCTCCACACAGGGTGACTTGTCTATAATTCGTTGGGCAAAAGGTCGGCTTAAGGATGTTTTGTTATCTTTACAATACATCACATAAATACGGTCTACGTCCTTTATTTGTTTGTTATAGCCCAAGTCATAACTCACTTGAACCCCAATAATATAGATAGCAGCAAAGGCTGCTGACATGCCCAGGATGTTTAACCATCCTGCCCCTTTTATTAATTTTATCAGACTTTTCATACGTATTATTTCCATTTATACTATCAAGTTATCTTTAGGATTTTCTTTCGCGATGGTATGGTATTGCCATAATACCAGCATTGCAGTGATTACTTCCAAGACGATTAAGACAACCAAGAACTCCCACACAGAAATGGCTACGTGCTGTGTAAAGCTTTCCAAATATTCTGTTACTATAAACCACGCAACCGGAACAGCAATCAAGAAGCCGGTCAATACAATTTTGAAATAAGGTTTATTCCCCAACCAAATAACTTCGTTGTAATCGGCTCCAAAAACTTTTCTTAAAGCTATTTCTTTTCTTCTGTGCTGCACGTCGAAAATTACCATAGAAAAAACGCCTATGAGAGACAATACGATGGCAAGAATTGAGAAATATACTAGAATTCGCGAGAAACGGGTTTCCCTTTTATATTGCTTATCGAGAATGTCATCGTAGAACTTCACTTCAGTGGGATAAGACGAATCTATTTTTGCAATGGTTTCTTTAATGAAGGATGTAGCGGCCAAAGCATCGAAACCGGTATGCAGACGAACGTAAACGATAGGAGTATAACCATAGTCGACTGGAAGATAGCGGAATGCCATCGGACTCTGCTCGTTACGGAAGGAGGTAAACTTTACATTTTCGCAAAATCCCACTATATCGACCTGTTTATCAGGCAAGAAACCAAGTTGCAAGTCATAAAGTTGCTGTGCTTTATGATTAAAAATAACCTCATTCTTACTTTGGTGAGAGAAATCTTGTCCCTCCAATAGGCTGATACCCATAGTCCTTAAAAATTCAGGAGACGTATAGATAAGGAAAGACGCAAACTGTCGCCCCTGATAATGAAAGCCTTCTGTACAATAAGTATCTTGCGAACCAACAATCTCTGAAGCAAAAGCAACTTCTTCTACCATTGGATTTTGTTTTAACTCTTCTTGTAACCAGATTCCTTTCTGTTTCGTCATTTTTTGAGTTAATTCTATAACTGCTACCTGTTCTTTATCAAACTTTAAATCAGAATGTGACATCATCCGATTCTGTAGGAGAACATATAGTACAAACACCATCAGTACACATGAAATCACATACTGAATAACCACTAAAACCGTTTTAATTTTCACTCCTGCAAGAGTCTGAGTAAAATCTCCCTTTAACGCTTTCATTAACGGAAATGAAGCAGCAGAGATTGCGGGATAAATGCCACAGAGCAGTCCATCGAAAGCAGCAATCAAGAGGATAAATATGGTAGTCGATTTATACGTACACAAATGAAAAGGTTCTTGGATGACATCATGTAAGTATAAATACTCGGAAACGGGAATAGCCATTAGAATAGCTATCACAGCAGCGGATGTAAGTAAAATTGCCGTTTCTCCCATTATTTCAAGTTCGAGAATCAGTTCACTTTCACCCAATACTTTCCTCGTTTTGATAGTGTGTAGTCGTGATGGGATAAGAGAGGTATAGAAATTTGTAAAGTTCAGAAAACCTATCAAAAGAATCATGAAAGAAATGACTGTCATACTATATACCTGAAGCCGACTACCACTGCGGAAAATTCTAGTATCGGCTACTTCTTCTTGAAAATAGACATCAGCCAAAGGAAGCAATTCAATTGGATGTAAATAAGTATGTTTCGAAAAATCAAAATGCTTATTAAATTCGTTGACTACCAGTGACTGATTCTCAACGTCATCTATCCGTACATAACAAAGAAAGTTGCTCGAATTAAAATCTTGAATCAAATCCGCAGGAAGTGGAAATAAAAGTTGATTCCGGATTTGGGAATTATTTGGAAGATCTTGATAAACGGCACCGATTGTCCACATTGGCGACTGAATAAAATAATCATCGTTGACCTTTATTCCTTTTCCTATAGGCGATTCATTACCAAACCATTTGTGTGCTACACTTTTTGGAATGGCTACTTTCCCTTCTTCTATACAACTTTCATTTCCTTCTAAAATCTGAATACCAAAAACTCGGAAAAAGTCTTTACTCACTATATTAGCTTCTATTTTAAAACATTGAACAGATTTCTCATCGGACAAAATGGTAACAAACTTTTCTTCAACAAATGGACATAAAACGGTTCCCGCTTCAATGTGTTTGGAAGAATGAATGACCGCTTCCGCAAAGCCAAGAGGAAAAATGGAACGAAAACCTGTTTCGTTTGTTTGGTCGACCCGATAAATACACTCTGAATGAGGATGAAACCGATCAAACCCTTTCTCAAATTGAACCTGAGTAGATATGATAATGAAAGCACAAAAAGCCATCATAACACCTACCATACTCAATGTCAATGGTACGAAATTTTTCCTAATAGTAAAGAATAAATTTTTTAGTATACTCATGATACAATCATTTTAAATACAATAAAGCATTGGTTCATCACTTCAAGAGCAAACTATATGCCACAGGAAATAAAGTGCTGAATATTAGACCTTAACTACTACAAAGGCAACTATAGGCGTTAAATATCTTTACACTACCTGTAAAATGACTTTACAAACACTATTTCCTTACTAAGCCGACTATCGAGAAAAGAACAGTTTATAAAGCCAAATGACTATTTCATCTACCGATTGTAAATCCTTTTAACAGCAGTTGTAAAGTAATTTAACAAGTGCCTCATGCCTAAATATGCTATTATATTAGTATTCAACGATTTACAAATCTGGCATAAGAATTGTTTCAAATATAGCATAAAACGGAATTAGTTATGAAAAGAATGTATCAAATAATAATGATAAGTGGATGGATACTAATGGGCAGCCACCTGAATTTTATGGCTGCTCCCCCACTTACTTTAAGGCAGTGTATGGAATATGCAGTGAAAAAATCAAGTAAGATTCAAATTCAACAGACACATAATGCAGATGCACAAATGCAGCGCCGTGAAGCGATTTTAAAAGCATTCACGCCCAGCGTTACAGCCGGGACTTCAGTCTACAGCAATTTTGGTCGTACTGTTGACCCAGAATCAAATACCTATATTAATATGACTTCGTTCAACAACAATTATGCCGTAAATGCGAGCTTGACATTATTCAATGGGTTTGCTGCTATTAACAACCTGAAGATTGCAAAGATGTCGATAAAAATGGGAGTCAATGAAGAAAAGAAATTGCGCGATGATATCTGTTTAGCGGTCATGGAAGCTTACTTCAATGTACTATTCCAATCACAAATGGTTTCCGTACTTGAAGCCCAAGTGAAAGCCATGGAAGAACACTTGCACTTAGCATGCCGACAATATGAACTGGGACAGAAAGGATATGCTGACAAAGTACAGATGGAAGCAGACTTAGCAGACAAGGAATTACAGTTAGTAGAAACAGAGAACAGAAAAAACGATGCGATGCTGACATTAAAGGATATGATGCTGTGGCCCATAGAAGAAGAACTTCCACTGGTGGCTCTACAAGAGGATGAAAAAGGGAAAGAGACTTTCCTTGAACTTACAGTTAGCGAAGCCTCGTTCTTGGACTCCGAAAAAGAAGTGAGTGCACAAGCCAAGTTATACCATCCAGCGGTGCTGCTCGCACAACAAGAGAAGGAAAAGGCTCATTTGGATTTGAAGACGGCAAGAGGAAAGTTCTTTCCTACCCTTTCCTTGAGCGGAGGCTGGTCGACCAATTATTATACCTATCCAGGCAAAGCCGACTACAAAGCTCCTTCGTTCGGAAGCCAATTCAAGAACAACCGAGGTGCGTATGTGCAGCTCACACTTTCCATTCCGCTATATGACCGCCTTTCCCGTCATGCAAACCTGTCTCGAAAGAAAAATGCATTCCGAAGAGCGAGCGTAGCATACGACCAAACCCTTCGTGTTATCGAAGCGGAAGTGATACGAGCCATTCAGGATTCCCGAGGCGCATACCGTGCCAGTCTCCATGCTCAGAAGCGATTTCAAGTACAGCAAGAAGCCTATCGGTTAGGGCAGAGAAAACTTGTTCAAGGACTGATGTCTCCTGTGGAATTCCAGACTGTATCCAACTCGTTTTTAGAAGCAAAAGCCCAACAGCTGAACAGCAGATTCACCTCATTTCTGAAGCAATGCGTAGTGAATTACTATAAGGGAATAAGTTACATTGACCAATTAAACTAATTACGGCATGCTTTTAACGGCATCACTCCAATATCAACTCATAAAACAATCACAATCATGGATAGAATCATCGAACCTAAAAAAGGGATGGCCCGAATATTCAACAAAAAATCATTGCCTTATGCACTGGCTGGCTGCTTACTCATTTTCATCGGTTATTTACTCTTACGCGAAGATGTAAGTACCCTACGCGTTCATTCAGACACACTTTCCATTCATACAGTTCAAGCGGGAGAATTCAATGATTATATTCGAGTGAGCGGACAAGCTCAACCGATGACAACCATTCAACTCAGCCCGATGGAAACAGGCATTGTAGAAAAAATCTTTATAGAAGAAGGCACACAAGTTCAAGCAGGTGATGCAATCGTTCAGCTCAAGAATGAAAGTCTGGACATGCAGATTTTGAATGCAGAAGCCGATTTGGCAGAAAAGGAAAACTTGCTCCGAAATACAATGATCTCAATGGAACAGCAACGACTGAACGTCAACCAAGAACTCCTTCAACTACAAGTAGAAGTGAAGCGATATTACCGTGCGTATGAATCCCAGAAATCACTGTATGAAGAAAAGCTCATTGCAAAAGAAGATTTTCTTCGGGCAAAAGAAGATTACAAGTTGGCAGATGGAAAATTAGAATTGGTAAAGGAACGTGCTGTACAAGATAGTCTGTATCGCAGTGTACAAATCAACCAAATGCAAGAAAGCCTCAACAACATGCAGATGAATATGCAGATGATACGAAAGCGGAAAGACAACTTGATCATCACGGCTCCCATCCACGGAGAATTAGGATTGCTCGATGTGACATTGGGGCAATCGGTTGCATCCGGCAATAAAATCGGGCAAATAAATGACCTCAGCAGCTATAAGATTGAAGCCTTGATTGATGAACATTACATCGACAGAATATCTGCAGGATTAGAGGCACAATTTGAGCGACAGGACGAAGCATATACTGTACAGATCCGGAAGATTTATCCCGAAGTCAGAGATGGAAAGTTCAAGGCAGATTTCAAGTTCAAAGGAGAGCATCCTGACAAAATCCGTACAGGACAGACATATTACCTAAACCTGCAATTAGGTCAGCCAGAAGAGGGAATTCTTATACCTCGCGGTTCTTTCTACCAAGTAACAGGTGGACAATGGATATACGTATTGAATCCAGACGGAAAGCAAGCAATGAAACGTAAAATCCGTATTGGACGCCAGAATCCTACTTATTACGAAATTCTGGAAGGATTAGAACCCGGTGAAAAAGTCATTACCTCTGGGTATGAAAATTTCGGAGACAACGAACGGCTGATTCTGAAGTAAGTATGATGTTGGATGGAGCCCGCTATTTTTACGACTAAGACTTCGTAAAGAAATACATCGACAGGATGGCTATGTACAAGTTGAACAAGCTACAATTCCATTTTATCGACGATTCAGGATGGCGATTGGAAATAAAGAAATATCCATGTCTGACGGAAGTTGGTGCCTGGGCAGGAACAGACACACATCGTCTGGGAGGATATTATACCCAAGAAGACATAAAAGAAAACTTTCGGCTAATCAGACAGCGACCTATCGCTTTAAAGTAGAGGATTTTGAGGCAGGAATCCCTTTCTTCATTGAAGTTACAGCAAACGGAGAAAGTGGCAACGACCCCAACGGATTGGTATTCATTCTGAAGAAATAAGATCTACAATACACAATGAAAGCCGTTTAGGAACAATCAATTCTAAATGGCTTTTTTAAAATCTCACCTTTCTCCCCGAAAGTTGTAAAGTGACTTTACAGCAAGTGTAAAGAAACTTAACACTTATACTACCTTTTATTTTTCTAACTAACTGGTATTCAAAGGCACGCTCGTTATGGCATTACTTTTGATACCTTCATATTAGGATTATCACCTTGCAGCCATTTATCAAAGAATGGATGCAAGCCATGAAGAATAAATAACAAAACAGAATATCCATACAGATTGAAATGTTTAAATTTTAATAATATATTTGTTTAACCATCAAAAAAAGAAGAAGTATGATTACCGTAAACAACCTCAGTAAAATATTCCGTACAGAAGAAATTGAAACTACTGCATTGAATGAAGTGTCTTTTGAAGTAAAGAAAGGTGAATTTGTAGCAATTATGGGACCATCGGGTTGTGGCAAGTCTACTTTGCTGAACATTCTTGGACTCTTGGACAATCCGACCAGTGGAAGTTATAAATTATTGGATCAGGAAATGAGTGGTCTGAAAGAACGTGAACGCACAAAATTTCGAAAAGGAAACATTGGTTTCGTATTCCAAAGTTTCAATCTGATAGACGAACTCAATGTGTTTGAGAACGTTGAACTTCCGCTGAAATACTTGAAGATTAGCTCTTCAGAACGGAAACAGCGCGTGACAGAATTGTTGAAGCGCATGAATATCAGTCATCGTGCACAGCACTATCCGCAGCAGTTGTCGGGTGGACAGCAGCAGCGTGTAGCCATTGCCCGTGCTGTGGTAGCCAATCCGAGCCTGGTGCTTGCCGATGAGCCGACTGGTAACTTGGACTCCAAGAATGGTAAAGAAGTTATGGACTTGCTGAACGAGCTGAACCAGGAAGGTACTACCATTGTTATGGTAACTCACTCTCAGAAAGATGCTTCCATGGCACAGCGTACCATCAACTTGTTTGATGGACATATTGTAAGTGATGTGCGTAATGAGTTGTAATCTATCAGAGAAAGTACAGATTTTAAAATTTCCTGAGTCAATGCAATCCAATTGTAAGAATATTGAAGTGTGTTACTGGGTTAAAACTACTTATTCTTATGAATGAATCAATGAGGAACTTCATAAAATTATTCAAAGGTTCCGGTTGGCTGAATATTTTGGGCATGACAGTTGCACTGGCAGCCATCTATATCATTATGGTGCAGGTAAACTACGACCTTGGGTATAACAAGCAGATTAAGGATGTAGACCGCATATATATAATGACTATGCCCAGCAGATATGTAGAAGGAAAATATTCAACATGGCTGAACCGTCCCCTACCACGGAAAACATTGGATCAATCATCATACGTAGACTGTTATGGTCTCACCTTGAGTAATAGTGGCAGCAATCTCGAGGTTAAAACAAGTAAAGCCAATATCCAACGAGAATATAAATTGAAAACATTAGCAATGACTTATTCTCTATTGGATATTATGGATATCCGGCCTATCATCGGCTCCCTTGAAGGCATGTCTACAAATAAATATGTAGCAATAAGTGAGTCGGCAGCTTCGAGAATGGATGTAGGTCTGGGGGATGTGATTCAGTATACACCTGAAAATTCTCCTACTGTTTGTGCCATCTATAAAGATATTCCACTGAATAGAACAAATGGTGGCGTGGAAGCTATTACCTGTTACGATATAGAGAACGGTTTTTTTGACGATTGGAGCGAATGGAGCTTTATTCATTACATAAAGCTTCACTCCCCTAATGATAAAGAAACTTTTGAGGCTCAAGCCTTAGAAACCGTAAAAGACTTTATGATGGCTCAGACTGCCAATGTAAAAGGGATTACACAGGAGCAAATTGATGAACGAATTAAAGCCCTAAAGGTGACTCTTGTCCCTTTGAAGGATGTCTATTTCAATCACGAGATAGATGCTCCATTAGAAGCAGGCAATAAAACGACTACCATAACGTTGTTGGTGATTTCGCTATTGATAATGATAGTTACACTCATCAATTACATCAACTTCTTCCTGTCGCAAATTCCTTCAAAACTGAAGTCGGTCAATACCCGCAAGATATTAGGCAGTTCGCGTACTTCACTGGTCTTGGGCTTTATGGCTGAATCAGGCATTCTGGTGGTACTGTCAATGATTCTGGCTTGTGCGGTAATCTTGATTTTTAAAGGAAGTACATACGCCAATCTGGTAACAAGCAGTCTGGACTTCAGTCAGAACCTATTCGTAATAGCTCTGATTATTGTCGTAGCCTTAATAATGACATTAGCTTCCAGTATCTGTCCTGCACTTTATATCACTTCTTTCCCTATGGCGTTGGCATTGAAAGGAACAATGGGACAAACGTTGAAAGGCCGTTCATTCCGTTACTTGCTGGTTGGATTCCAATTTGTGGTCTCGCTCATCTTCTTGATTTGTACTTGCTGCATCAAGTATCAGTATGACTACATGATGAATTATGATATGGGATTTGATAAAGAGAATCTGTTCAATGCTTTCATTCCTGTAAACGGCTCGAACAAAGATGCCTTCACCAATGAGTTATTGAAGCAATCTGCCATTAAAGACATAGCATGGGCCGACGGTCCTATCGTGAATCCTTCACGTATGGGCTGGGGACGAGGATTTAAGGGTGAAAACATCAATTTCCAATGTTACCCTGTATCTTACAATTTCCTGAAATTTATGGGAATTCAAGTGGTGGGAGGTAGAGATTTTACAGCTTCTGATGAAAAGAATCCAAATGGAATATTCATCTTCAATCAAAAGGCAAAGAATGAATTCAATATGACGTTGAATGATCAATTGAAGGGACATAGAGGAATGACATCAATTGCAGGATTCTGTGAGGACTTTCAATTCAAGCCCTTGCAGTATCAGACTTCTCCTTTTGCCTTTTATATTATGGGAACTGAGCCTTGGAGAGATCAGAATTATCTGTATATCCGCAGTAATTCCGGCATTACATTTAAAGAAATGAAAAAGGCTGTAAAGGATGTTGTAGCCCATATCATGCCGGAATACAATCAGGAAAAGGTAAGGGTGCGTTTCTTTGATGAGGAACTGGGCAGACAATATACACAGGAGAAACAGTTGATTCAGTTGGTTACGCTGTTCGCTGTCATCAGCATCGTGATTTCTCTGATGGGAATTATCGGTCTGTTGATGTTTGAGACTGCTTTCCGCAGAAAAGAAATTGGTATTCGTAGAGTTCATGGAGCGGAGATTGCTGAAATCTTATTGATGTTCAATAGAAAGTTTGTTTACATCCTGATGGTCAGCCTTGCTGTGGCTGCACCTGTCAGTTATTGTATGATGGACTATTACTACAGTAATTTTGCTTATCGTGCTCCGATGCAAGTTTGGATCTTTGTTCTTGCTTTCTTGGTAGTGCTGGTCGTTACGGTACTGGTGATTACTTTATGCACGTATAAGTCAGCCAATGAAAATCCATCCGAAAGTCTGACGAATGAATAATTAGGAAGAAAAACTGCTTACTCAAACTTATCAACTTAAAAAACAAGCAAAATGAAAATACTCAAAACTTTATTGTTGTCTTTTATGGTGCTGACCACTATAATTACTACTTCATGTGCAGCATCAATTAATTTAGATAATCATTCGGTGACCAAGGACTTAAGCGGCATCGCATTCCAAGAATTGGATATCTCTTCGTTCTTTGTAGTTAGGTTCACTCAAGATAACCGATATAAGGTGAAGGTGACCGTATCAGAACGTTTTGAACCTTACTTGATTTCAAAAATCGTAAACGGGAAACTGACCATTTCTTTTGATACGCATGGAAGAGGATTCAAGCATACGGATAAAGATAAGGATAAGGATACGGCTCTGGTTGAAATTTCGGCTCCTTCTTTCAAAAAAATGGACTTGTCTGGTGCGGTTACAATGACGTTAGCAGGTAATTGGAAACTGGATACTGCTTCGCTTGACTTAAGCGGTGCTTCCCATTTGACCGGGAAAGATTTAAAGGTAAATAAATTGATGATAGAACAGTCGGGAGCATCTCACATTGAAGCAGCTCTTTCGGTCGAGAAGTTGGTGGTCGACAATTCTGGAGCCAGTCATTTAACATTGAAAAGACTGAATCAAAAAGAGGGAAAGATTGGCTTCATTGATGTATCTGGTGCGTCAAAGGTTGATTTATCTGAGTTTCCTTTTGAGAAGATGGTTATAGATGCTTCTGGTGCATCTCATGTAAAGGCTTTTCCTCTGAAAAAATTGGATGCTGAGGCCTCTGGCGTTGCTTCTATCCGTTATGTGGATTCTTCAAAAGGAATTTCAAAGAGATTAGAAACATCAGGCTGTGCTTCAATTTCGGAAAAGTGATGTTCAACGTAAATCATTTGAGGTATATGCGAAATTGAATTCGTATTGAGAAATTAATTACATCAAAGAATTTATTCCTATCTAATTATGAAATACAGAATTTTTTTTTGAAGGTTTTCTCTCTTGGAGTCGGCATTGCCATCAGTTTTGTACTGATAGCAAAGGTTTGTTTTGAATCTTCGTATGACGATTTCTATAAAGATGTAGACCGGATTTATACCATTATAACCGACTACACCCAGCATGGTAACTCCAGTAGCAGTGCTAGGATTAGCGGTGGAGTAGCTTTGGGATTCATGCAATATGTTCCAGGAGTGGAATGTGCCACTCGTACCACTGGTTACTTTTCTACTAATAATTTTAAAAAGGACGACAAATCAATCATTACAGGAAACTTTTCATTTGCCGATACTTGTTTTTTCGATGTCTTTCATCGGCCCATACTAATAGGCAATCCTAAAAAGATACTGAATGAAAAATATCATGTGATGGTAAGCCGCAGATTTGCTGAAAAAATAGCTCCTTTGGATGAGGTTGTAGGCAAGCAGATTTCACATGAAGATCAGCCGGGTTTAGTCATGACGATTGCCGGCGTTTTTGAAGATTTTCCAGACAATGGGAGCATGCATTATGATGTCCTGATGGCGATGAACACTTATCCCGATTGGAGTACACACAATTGGCTGGGGAATGACCGGTATAGTGATTATGTCAAATTGCAAGAAGGAACAAATCCTGCCTTGTTGAGAAGTGCCATTCGACTTATGCAGGAGAAGAACCAACCTTTGACGGAAATGGAAAAGGAAGGCCGTTCCATACGCTACTATCTGAGTCCATTTAATAAGTTCCACACTTCCGATCCTTTCGTTCGGACGCTTATCATTATACTTTCTGTCGTTTCTGTTGTTTTGCTGGGGGTATCTTTGATGAATTATGGTCTGATAGCCATATCTGAGATGGTGGAACGTTCCAAGCAAATCGGGGTACTGAAGTGTTATGGTGCGCAAAGTGCCGACCTTTACCGCATGCTGATTACGAAAACACTGGCGACTGTCGGATTGTCTCTGCTCTTGTCGGTAGTGCTCATTTGGGCCTTCCAACCTTTGATAGAAGAACTGATGGGTGTGAAGCTGCTTTCTATGCTCATTCCGGAGACCTTGATTATGCTGGCTGGCATATTGCTGCTGCTTATTGTACTCTCCGTGGTGATACCTGGTTATCTTTATTCTCGGGTTCCTGTCGGTGTCGTGTTTCGCAGATACAAGGCAAACAAGCGTACCTGGAAGTTATCTCTCTTGTTGTTCCAGTTTGTCATCAACATCTTTCTGTTATGTTTTCTGCTGGTGGTTTCCGCCCAATACAACAAGGCGTTGAATGCTGATGTAAGTTACAGTTATGACAGGCTGTATTATAGTTATGCCCGAGGAGTCAGTACAGAAAATATCGTACGCTGCGTCGCTCTGCTGAAAAAACAACCGAAAATAGAGGCTGTGGAACGTGCCTATGGACTTCCTTTAGATGGGGCTAGCGGTAACAATATTTATTTGCCGAATGACTCCCAAGGCGAATTGTTCAATGTAGCCGACTGCTATTCTGTTACAGCTGGATTTTTGGATATGCTGCAAATACCTATTGAAGAAGGTCGTCTTTCAAAACCGGGAAATGAGGTTATGGTAAGCCGCCGTTTTGTTGAAAAGATGAAAGAATTTGCTGATTGGAAAGATGGTGCCATCGGTAAAGAAATTCTCATTTCGGAACATTCCGACAACCATCGAGACCCCTTTGTCATAACAGGTATTTATTCGGATTATGGTAGGCGTTGCCTTCTCCATCATTATTGCCTTTATGGGATTGGTAGGATATATAGGTGAAGAATCTCTGAGACGAAGCAAAGAAATCGCCATCCGCAAGGTAAATGGTGCTACAGCACTTGAAATCATCACGTTGTTCGTAAAAGACATTGGTCGTCTATTAATCATAGCAATTCTGGTAGAAGATGCTGTAGCTTACTATACCTCTTCGTTGTTCTTGCAACAGTTCGCTTCCAAGATTCCTCTTTCTATAGGCTATTTCCTTGCAGCGGATGTGATTGTAGCGGGTATTATCCTGTTGGTAGTTGTCCTCTATGGTCTGAAGATTTCGTATGCTAATCCGATCGTTTCCCTAAAGAATGAATAAAGAATCCTTCTACCTGCATCTCATCAACTCTTTAGAATCGGCACCAATGTGATTTGGTACCGATTCTAAATGCATAAATAAGAGGGAAACTTTGCACAAGCCATTACGAACCGCTATATTTGTTTGAATAACTATATTTTTGGATATGAACAGATCTTTCCTCTTTCGAGGAACCCACTTTTGAATCATTATGAATAAAGGAAGAATACTTGTTGTAGACGATAACCGAGGCATACTCACCACCCTAGGAATTTTGCTTCCAAAATATTTTGCAGATGTCCATTTGATACCTTCTCCGAATGCCATCCATTCGGAAATGCTGGATTTCAAACCTCACGCCATCTTATTGGACATGAACTTTCACACTTCGACTAATACGGGCAACGAAGGTCTATTCTGGCTTTCGGAAATCAAGAAGCTTTCTCCTCTAACGGAAGTAATTCTTTTTACGGCTTATGCTGACATATCATTGGCTGTAGAAGGGATGAAACGAGGAGCTTTCGATTTCGTTGTGAAACCTTTTGAGAACGAAAAGTTGATTGCAACTTTGGAAGGAGGATGCAATAAGGCTATGAAAACGTCCCACAAAGAAGGGAAAAAGCATTCGGCTCCCCAACCGATCCAGATGCTTTGGGGAGAAGGTTTGAATATGAAGCATATTCACCGTACCGTAGAGAAAATCGCCCCTACAGAGGCCAGTGTACTCATTACAGGTGAAAATGGAACAGGAAAAGACGTATTGGCTGCAGAAATCCATCGTTTGTCAGACCGAGCCTTCAAAGATATGATCTGTGTAGATGCAGGAGCCATTACGGAAACCCTCTTTGAGAGCGAATTATTCGGACACGTAAAAGGGGCATTTACCGATGCACTGACCGACCATGTAGGAAAAATAGAACAAGCAAACGGTTCGACGTTATTCTTGGATGAAATCGGGAATATTCCATTGCATCTGCAAGCCAAACTGCTTCGAGTGTTACAAAACCGATCTGTTACACGAGTGGGCGATACTAAATCAATCCCCGTTGACATCCGCCTGATTTGTGCCACCAACCAAAATATTGAGGAAATGGTACATAAAGGGGAATTCCGTGAAGACTTGTTTTACCGCATCAATACCATCCATTTGAAACTGCCCTCTTTACGAGAACGAGTGGATGAGATACTTCCCCTTACCAATTTGTTCATCCGACGATTTGCGGAGAAATATCACCGAAACGTGAAGGGACTGACCGAAAATGCAGAGCAATGCTTAAAAGAATGCTGTTGGCACGGAAATATCCGAGAGTTACAAAACTGCGTGGAAAAAGCAGTCATCATGTCGGAAAATGAATTATTGGATGTAAAGGACTTCAACTTGCCAGTTTCAAAGACACCATCGGACAATATGGCCTCTACAGAAGAAACATTGGAAATGGCCGAAGAACGAACGATCCGAGCAGCTATGGAACGCTGTGAAGGCAATCTGACTCAAGTTGCGAAATCGCTCAATATCAGTAGACCAACCCTTTATGCCAAACTAAAAAAATACAATATCTAATGGACACTCTTCCACTCATCGCATGGATAACTGCCACTTCCCTGCTGGCAGCATTGATCTCGGGACTGTATTTCGTGAATCGGATGCATAAGAAGGTGTCGTATATCTTAGATGCATTGGAAGACAAGGAAACGAATTTCCGCTTTAATGAACATACGCTCTTCAACCGGAAATTCAATCGGACACTCAATCGTATCCGTAAAATCTTCGAACAGGAAAAAGAGGAACTTAATGAACGGGAATCTTTCTATGGAATCATGATGGAACAAGTTCGTACCGGTATCGCAGTCATTGATTTGTCAGAAAGGAGAGAAGGAAAAGTCATCTATAGCAATACCTCGGCTTTAAATCTTTTAGGGATGGCCACCTTCAGCCATATCCACCAATTAGGAAATATTGACAAAGAGTTGGAAAGAAAATTTAAGACTGTATCCAGCCGGCAGGAGGAACACTGCAACTATTACAACGAGCGGGGACAACTGACGCTCTCCATTACAGCTGCAGAAACTACACTACTCGGAAAACAGGTGAAGATTATTGCCTTCAATGACATCACGGGCGAAATGGTACATAATGAAGACATGTCATGGAATCGACTTATCCGAGTACTGACGCATGAAATCATGAATACAGTCACTCCCATTGCCTCACTGAGCAGCATGCTGGCGGAAAATATATCCTCCTCTTCCAAAGAGGGTTGCACCAATGAAACTTCCATCCAACAAACAAAAGACTTAAGGAACAATGAAGAGAAAGGCTCACAACGATCTTCAACGGACACTCAATCACTGGACTATAACGAGCTGAAAGTCGGCTTGGAAACGATAGCGGCCTCATCCAAAGGATTAATCGGCTTTGTCAATACCTATAGAAGCTTGACCCGCATTTCAGCTCCAGTAAAGAAAGCCTTCTACCTGCATGAATTGATGGAACAAGTAAACAAACTCGTACAAGAACAACTGAATGAGGCGGGAGCAACTTTCACGTATACAGAAAAATCGGAAGATATTCTGCTGTATGCCGATACCAACCAGTTATCGCAAGTCTTTGTCAATCTGATAAAGAATGCACTGCAAGCGGGGGCTTCAAGCATAGAAATTACTGCAGAAATTGATTTTGCAGAAAGTGTGGTCGTTCAAGTAGTCAACAATGGAAGCCCCATCGACAAAGAGGCCCAAAAGGATATCTTCGTTCCTTTCTTTACCACGAAACAGGAAGGTTCCGGAATCGGATTGAGTTTGTCGCGACAGATCATGAGATTACACAACGGTTCCATCAAATTAGTACGGAGTAATGAAAAAGGTACGGTGTTCTGTTTGGTTTTCAATTGACACGGATAACCAAACCACTCGCAACGATTCCATTACAGCCACTGTAGACTTTCCGATTCCTGTCTGATTGAGAATAGATATCGTTCTTAAGGGAGGCTTTGCATAAAACTGTTTAGCAAAATTCTTTCACAACAACTCCCCTAACCGACCTTTCTTTCATTTCGTCGAGACAGAAAAAAAATATGTCTTGACGTTTCACCTAAAACGACCTGTCATTTTAAAAAAACGACCTGTCGTTTTAGGTGAAACGACAAGGCGTTTTAGACCTCATCTTAGTTAGCTGATTATCAATTTATTACAATCCAATAAAGTCATTGAAATTACCACTGTAAATCAGTAGAGCGATAACGAACAAATAAAATTGTTGTATCTCTTTTTTATTCGACAAAAGATTACAGACGACATGCTGTCAAAAGCCAAAATCACATGCCGCAACCTGCATCCGGTAGCTAACTTGAATCTATTAAAGAGAAAACCAATCAACGCATCTGGCGAATTGATTTCCTTAACAGAAACAGGCAAAAAGGTTTCCTTCATCGTTCCGGCACAACATGTGGAAAGCATGGAAATCGCCATCAAATTGGGGAATCGCGAAAAGACCTATCCGCTGGCTTCATGCCAAGTAAACGGAAAGCCCTTGACCGAACAGGAATAAGGAAAGTCTTTTACCTTGAATATTGGTGTGAATGAAGAACACCTCTTTTTTTTATAATAGGGCAAGATATCAACGGCTGGGACAATCAAGGAAGTGCAGATGGAACAATAACTATTCAAACAAAATAAGAAGAATGAAAAGCAATCTTTTATGCAGTTTCGGACTCGTGTTGACTTTACTGGCTTCATGCAGCAAAGAAGAAGTTCTGCCAGAAACTGACGCGGTAGAAATCTCCACACAAATTATTCCGCTCACAAGTTCACGAGTACATATATCGAGAGAAGGAATAACACCAGAAAGCGGCACTGCATCAACACATGAACTGACTTACACCAATGCAGGATGGACTCCGCAACTGACATGGAACGGTATCCAGACAGACAAAGCCTCTTTCGTTGCTGTATATCCTAACCTCAACCGAACAGAAAGTGAAGAGACTGTACATGAAGTAGTCGCAGACCAACGGAAGGATGAAACTTACCAAGCTTTGGATTTGCTTGCTGCACAAGCTACTGCCCAAAGAGGAGAATGGGTCAATTTAGACTTCTATCATAAGATGAACTGTGTAGTGGTTTATCTTAGCAGTAAAAACGAGGCATTCACAGCTCAAGAACTGGCATCTGCAACTGTGACCATAAAAGTCTATCGACAAATAGCATTCCATCCCCATTCTGCCGAGTTAGGAACAGCTATGGTCGACTGACTTTCATAGGAAAGTTGCACTTTTCGATGTTTCCTACCGTTCAACACCGATACAAAATGCAAGAAAAAAGGCACAAAACTTTGAATTATAAATTTACGGCCCTTTTTTATAAGCCCCACCTCCCGCTAATAGTGTAATTTTGCATCGTCAAAAATAATAAAACAAGTTTAAAGAAATGGCAAAATTATTCGGATCAGGTGAATTGTATCACGGTCTCGGTTCTCTTGAAGAACTGAAACAAATCAAAGGCAATAAAGCGGTTATCGTTATCGGCGGAAGCTCAGTACGCAAAAACGGAAGCCTTGACCGCGTAGAAAAAATCTTGAAAGAATCAGGCTTTGAAACAGCTGTTTTCAGCGGTGTTGAATCAGACCCTTCTGTAAACACAGTTCGCAAAGGTGCTGCTTTGTTCAACGAATTCCAGCCAGACTGGGTGATTGGTTTGGGCGGTTGCTCTGCTATCGATGCAGCAAAAGCAATGTGGGCCATCTATGAACACCCAGACTTGTCTTTCGAAAAGATGACAGAAGTTGGCGGTATCCCTCCATTGAGAAGCAAAGCTCGTTTCGCAGCAATCCCTTCGACGAGTGGTACAGGTACAGAAATCACAGCATTGGCAGTAATCACTGATACTGACAAGGGTGTAAAATACCCATTGGTTTCATACGAACTGCTTCCTGACTTGTCAATCGTTGACGGTGAATTGTGCAAATCTATGCCTAAGAATGTAACAGCCAATACAGGTTTGGATGCATTGACTCACTGCGTAGAAGCTTACGTATCAAACATCGACGACAACTACGCTGACGCAATGGCGAAAGGTGGTATCCAGTTGATTTTCGACAACCTCGTGAAAGCCGTAAATACTCCAGAAGATGGTGTCGTTCGTCAGAACATGCACGATGCATCTTGCTTGGGTGGTTATGCATTCACTAACGCTTGGTTAGGTATCGTACACTCTTTGTCTCATCAGATGGGTGGTATTTTCGGTATTCCTCACGGTTGTGCCAACGCAATCCTTCTTCCAAACGTAATCCGTTACAACGCTAAGGCAACTGAACGTTACAGCGATTTGGCTAAATTGATTCAATGCGGAACTACAGCTGAAGATTTCGCAACTGCAATCGAAGGTCTTCGTGCTGAATCAGGCGTTCCTGCTTCTATCGCAGAATACGGTATCGATGAAAAAGCTTGGAAAGAAGCTATCCCTGGCATGGCTGAACACGCATTGGCAGATCCATGTACTGGTTTCAATCCTAGAAAGACTACCGTTGAAGAATTGGCTAAGATTTATGAAGCCATCTACAACAACACGAAGGTAACTTTCTAATTCCATTGGCTAAATACCCAGATCTACTATAACATTTTTAAGTTTTTTTTGAATCCTCCATAAAATACTTCGTGGAGGATTCTTTTTATCCGATGGCATTTTTATTAGTATGTATCAAACTCTTGCTGTTTGGTAAAACATTTCTCTGAATAACAAAGGCTGGATCCCTCTTTGTGGAATCCAGCCTTTTTTTACCTTCTGATTATGAGCACAATGATTGAAAACTTTCTCCTTTATCCTTCAAAATGAAGCGTCCCGAAGAACTGCGGACAATGGAACATCGGTTTAGGCAAGTCAATCGGACTCCAAGAAAGGAAATGAGGAGTCTGAAGTTTATCGCCACATTTATAGAAATTGCCACGCAATGTCATTCCACTGAAATCGTTGATGTTTTCCTTGAACAATGCAGTAGCTGGAATTACCAACGCCAGTTCCCAAGAGCATTCTCCTACTCTTTCTTCAAACGGCACACGTCCCAAAGAAGCCCAACGCTGAACACTATCCGCAACAGACTGAGGTGCATGCACTCTATCACCCACCTTACCATACTCAATGAGCAAAGTACCGGCACAATTGCATTCAAAGTTATAATAAAAAGGTTCCTTACCCGGCTGAACGAAAAATTCACAGCAGGCATCTTCCCATACACTTCCCATGTCATGAGGAGCCACCGCACGAACACTCTTTTCCGTCACACGATAATGAATCAACAAATCACTACCTGTATGTGCCACGCGAAACTCGACCTTCGGCTGATAAGGATATTCACTCCAATTGACTGTATCTATCGGCTGAAACGACACCTGCGCCTGGTCCAACACAGCTGGCACCTGTGCAGCTTCTACATTTCTTATAGAAATCTTCTGAATGGTTATTTCTTTCATGGTTACTTAGAATTTATTTATGATGTAGTACGGCAAAGATACAATAAAGAAAACCATTTATGCTCAATTCAAATAAAAGTTTTAATCTTGTTCAACAAACGTCTGTACACAACCTTTTCTTTTCCAAACAAACATAGAAAGAAAAAGGAGATAAACTTGTTTGCATATATTGAGAAAAATTACGAATATTGCACATGGATTGCGTACACTTACCAACGGATTACCGAAGGAACGCAGATCTACCGAAACCTGACCAAACACATGACTAACAGCGAATAGAAAAGAACTAACTATGAAAGTAGCTATTATAGATAATTACGACTCATTTACGTACAACCTTTTTCATTTGGTAAACGAATTGGGGGCAGAAGTCACCGTTTTGAAAAACGACAGTTTCCAAATAAAAGAGCTGGAACAGTTTGACGGTCTCCTCCTTTCACCCGGTCCCGGAGTCCCATCCGAAGCCGGTCTTCTCCTCGAAGTCATCCACACTTATGCCGGGAAAAAACCGATTTTAGGGGTATGCCTGGGCGAACAAGCCATTGCAGAAGCATTTGGCGGACATCTCACCAACTTAAATGAAGTATACCATGGAATCCAGAGCGACATCAATATCCTGAAGCAAGGTTACCTTTTTAAACACATGCCTTCACAAATCAAGGTCGGAAGATACCATTCATGGGTAGTCGACACTTCGCATTTGCCAGAAGAGTTAGAAGTCACCGCAACCAGTGAAGAAGGCTACATTATGGCCATACGCCACAAGCATTACGATGTAGAAGGAATTCAGTTTCACCCAGAATCCATCTTAACCCCCTTCGGAAAACAGATGATGAAAAATTGGTTGGAACATTTTTTTTAATTTATCACGAGTATAATAAAAGTCGAAAAGGACTTACATAAAAACAAAGATATAGCCAGATAGTTAAACAGAATCCTTAAAAAAGAGGATAAAGTGAAACGGATTGACTTTAAACCAGTCCGATTTTGACAAAAACAAAATGTCAAATATGCTTCTAATATTTTCTAAAATAAAGCATTTTCGCTATCTTTGTGCTATATATTTTTCATAAACGAAATATGATTAAACCTGATTACCCTTCCGTTTTATTAATCTATACAGGGGGAACTATCGGCATGATAGAGAATCCCGAGACCGGTGCATTGGAAGCATTCAATTTTGATCAGCTTCAAGAAAATGTGCCCGAATTGAAACGCTTCAATTATCGAATCTCGTCTTATCAGTTCAACCCGCCAATAGATTCTTCTGATATGGAACCTGCTTTATGGGCACAGCTCGTAAAGATTATAAACCATAACTATGATAAATTTGACGGTTTCGTAATTCTTCATGGAACGGATACCATGGCATATACTGCTTCAGCCCTCAGTTTCATGCTGGAAGACTTGAGCAAACCCGTCATTCTGACCGGAAGCCAACTTCCTATCGGAGTACTGCGCACTGACGGTAAAGAAAACTTGATAGGAGCCATCGAAATAGCGGCAGCTCGAAACGAAAACGGAAGTCCAGTAGTACCCGAAGTCTGCATTTTCTTTGAGAACCACCTTCTGAGAGGAAATAGAACGACGAAGATAAATGCAGAGAATTTCAACGCATTCCGTTCATACAATTATCCGGCATTAGCCACTGCAGGTATTCATATCAAATATGAATATGACAAAATCAGAAAGGTTGATCCTTCACGTCCGCTGCATCCTCACTTCGATTACGATACCAATGTGATTATCCTGACTCTTTTCCCTGGTATACAGGAAAATGTTATCCGTACTGTTTTGAATACACCTGGACTGAAAGCTGTAGTCCTCAAAACGTATGGTTCAGGAAATGCTCCACAAAAGAAATGGTTCATCCAGCTGCTTTCCGACGCAACCAAACGAGGCATCGTCATCGTCAACATTTCACAGTGCCAGACTGGTATGGTAGAAATGGGCCGTTATGAAACGGGATTGCACCTGCTCGATGCAGGAGTAATTAGCGGATATGACGCAACCGTAGAATCAGTCCTTACCAAACTGATGTTTTTATTGGGACACGGATTAACTCCTGATGAAGTAAGAAAAGAAATGGAACGTCCGCTGGCTGGAGAGTTCTCCGAGCCTATCAGATAATCGGGAGCATCCTTCCGACATGAAGGACCGTCTTCATAGCCGGTCGACCGCTTGTAGAATGGTCCAAGAAATCAAAACCGAAAGAAATGAATGAATACCGTATTTTAGTAGTAGATGATGAAGAAGATTTGTGTGAAATTCTGAAATTCAATCTTGAGATGGAAGGTTTCCTTGTGGATACAGCCAACTCAGCAGAAGAAGCATTAAAGCTGAATTTAAAGGAGTACAACCTGCTTCTTCTGGATGTCATGATGGGTGAAATCTCTGGATTCAAGATGGCCAACATACTGAAAAAAGATAAGGAGACAGCAGGAATCCCCATCATCTTCATCACAGCAAGAGATACAGAGAATGATACGATTACGGGATTCAATTTAGGAGCAGACGATTATATTTACAAGCCTTTTGCGCTTCGTGAAGTAATAGCCCGCGTAAAGGCGGTTTTACGCCGTACAGCTCAGATAAGACCAGCCATCAACGAGCAACTGCAATACAAGAGTCTGCTGATTGACATTGTCAAAAAGAAAGTGACCATTGACGGAGAAGAAATTTCACTCACCAAAAAAGAGTTTGAAATTCTCCTGCTTCTGCTCCAAAATAAAGGCCGAGTATACTCACGCGAAGACATCTTGTCGCGCGTATGGAATAATGAAGTTTATGTGCTCGACCGTACCATCGATGTGAACATCACTCGCCTGCGCAAGAAAATCGGCGAGTACGGAAAGAACATTGTCACTCGCTTAGGATACGGATATTGTTTTGAATGCGAATAATCAGCCTGTTCTTACCATGAAGAAAAACCTCTTGAACTTCCTACCGTTCAATCAAAAGTTATTTTTATCTGTTATCCTCCTCTTTTTCCTTTTTACCGCTTGCTTCATGAGCTTCCAGTATCAAAGAGAAAGACTATACAAAAGCGAACTGCTGAATGTACAGCTGCAGAACTACAATAACCAACTGTATCATTTCATCCAAACGGAACCTCATGAGGATTCGTTGAGAAATTATATGCAGTCGCATCTCATCCCCCATCTCCGCATTACGCTTATCACCATATCGGGTGAAGTCATCTTCGACAATTCCAGTGACCAGTGGAAACATTTCGAAAATCACGCCACCCGAAAAGAGGTCCGCGATGCACTCATCCACGAAAGCGGATACTCCATCAGCCGCCGCTCAGCCAGTGTCAATGGAGAGGAGTATTTCTATTCAGCCCGCTACTATCCCAAGCAGCAGCTCATCATCCGTTCGGCCCTACCTTACAATATCAATCTGACCGAGTCCCTGAAAGCAGACACCACCTTTATATGGTTCACCATCGGAACCGGTCTTCTGCTCATCATCGTATTCTACCGTTTCTCGCATAAGTTGGGGCACTCCATCAAACAGCTTCAGGAATTTGCATTGAGAGCTGACCGAAATGAACCCATTGACATGGACATTTCATCGACATTCCCCAAGAATGAACTGGGAGAAATCTCAGAACACATCATCACCATCTACAAACGACTGCATCGGGCCAAAGAGGCTTTGTACATAGAACGAGAGAAGCTGATTTCGCACCTACAAACTTCACACGAAGGATTGGGCGTATTTACAAAAGACCGAAAAGACATTCTGGTCAACAACCTGTTCACACAATACAGCAACATCCTTTCGGATGAGAACCTCAGTGCTACAACCGATCTCTTCGATATTCCGGAATTGAAACCTATCAAGGACTTTTTAGACAAGAATCAAGCCAATCCGACTAAGGAAGAGAAACGATATACCTTGCATGTAAACAAGAATGCACGTTCCTTCTCGTTAGAATGTATCTTGTTTCAAGACTTTTCATTTGAGATTTCCATCAATGACGTGACGCAGGAAGAAGAGCAAGCACGCCTGAAACGACAACTTACTCAAAATATCGCCCACGAACTGAAGACTCCTGTAAGCAGCATTCAAGGATACCTTGAAACCATCATCAACAATCCTACCATCCCCTACGACAAGGCACGGGTGTTTTTGGAAAGGTGTTATATTCAAAGCAACCGACTGGCCACCTTGCTGCGAGACATTTCTACGCTTACGCGCATGGATGAAGCTCCAACACTGGAAGAAAAAGAATCGTTGAATTTGAGTTGTCTGGTAGAAAACATGCTGAATGAGGTAGCACTTGGATTAGAAGAAAAACAGATGACCGTACACAATCTGCTGCCCGCACAGCTAATTCTCAACGGAAGCCCATCTTTACTGTATTCCATTTTCCGAAACCTTACCGACAACTCCATAGCGTATGCAGGAAACGGAACTCAGATAACCATCCAATGTTTCCGTGAAGATGAACATTTCTATTATTTCAGCTATGCTGATAACGGAGTGGGAATTGGTGAAGAGCATCTGAACCGAATCTTTGAGCGCTTCTACCGGGTAGACAAAGGCAGATCGAGAAAGTTGGGCGGCACCGGTCTGGGACTAGCCATCGTCAAGAATGCTGTATTCTTCCATGGTGGTACCATTTTCGCCAAAAATGCTTCTAACGGAGGTATCGAGTTCGTATTTACCTTGCAGAAGTGACGCATCTCAAAAAAGTTCAATCGACCACATAGGTACACACAAAATCGGGATGAAGGAGATAGTGCAGAGAATAACGTTTTTCTTCCGGCGTCCGAAGTTCTTGTCCTTCCATCCCTCCTCCTTCAGGATGGCAAATGAAAGGAAAGATATGCAAGTGTTCCAAGAAGTCCACTTCCCTACAATTAAGCACCTTGAAAAGGGTTTCTTTGGCTGACCAAACAATCAGCAACTTCTGTAATTGGACCATGGGAGCATCCTGTTCAAGCTGCGGAAGTTCATCTTCTCTGACAAAACGTGAAGTAACCTTTCGTACCCGTTCCGCCACCTGCTCAATATCAATGCCCACTTCCCGCTCACGATGCAGGGCCACCGCTGCATAGCCTTTCGTATGAGAAATAGAGACATGATACGTTCCATCGGCCAGATAAGGTTTGCCAGAATCCTCATGAAGGATACGGATCTCTCTCCCCAGCAATTCCTTCAGCAGCACACGGACCGACAAATACTCCATCTTTCGAGAAGGCGACTTATAAGAAGCCAATTCCACTTCATCGCAAGAAATTGGACTCAACTCCGCACGCAGTTCTTCCTGAGTCTCCTCCACTTTCCAGATGCCCCATAAGGCACCATCCATTTCCCATCGTTTGATAATCGGCATAAGAATAGAATTAAAAAAGAATCCGGCATATCTCCATTCTCGTACTGCTATAAGCAGATCCAAGATACAGGATTTAACCTGAGATATGCCGGATTCAAATTATTTTAGTATAGACAGTTGTCAATCATTTGTCTGTTTCTGAACTTCCGTCTTTGGATTCACTACCACTTTTACTTTCATGATACGCCGTGCATCCATTTCAAGAACTTCGAAGCTATAGTTCAAATAAGTTATTACTTCATGGAGAGCCGGGAACTCACCCTTCAATTCCAAAAGAAGTCCGGCAAGCGTATCAGCATCACCCGAAACCTTATCGAACAAGTCAGGGTCAATCTTCATGATTTTATAGAAGTCAGACAAGAGTGTCTTGGCCTCAAACACATAAGTGTTGGCCGTCAATTTCACATAAGTATGTTCTTCATCATCATACTCGTCATTGATCTCCCCTACAATTTCTTCAATCAAATCTTCCATTGTAACGATACCGGAAGTTCCGCCAAATTCATCCATCACAATAGCCATATGCACCTTGTTTACCTGGAAGTCATGAAGCAGGTCATCAATCATTTTCGTTTCCGGAACAAAAAAGGCTTCTCGTATCAATGTCTGCCATTTGAAATCAGGACCTTTGTCCAAATATGGAAGCAAGTCCTTGATATACAGAATGCCCTTGATATTATCACGAGTATCCTCATACACAGGAATACGAGAATAAGCATTGTCTACGATGCACTTCAGCACTTCTTCATACGAAGCCTGAATATCAAGATCAATGATATCCAAACGCGGGGTCATCACTTCTTTCGCTGTTTCTTCACCGAAACGAATGATTCCTTCCAACATATTGCTTTCTTCAGAGATTTCATTCTTATCGGTCAATTCCAATGCTTGAGACAATTCGTCGACTGACAGATTGTGATTTTTCTTGCTCTGAGCAACCTTGTTGATAAAAAATGAAGAACGGACCAGCATGCTTGACACGGGCCAAAACACAGTACGCAACATGGAAATGGCAGGAGCCGCTTTTCTGGCAAAAGAAAGCGTATGCTGTGCTGAATAGATTTTCGGAACAATTTCCCCGAAAAGAAGAAGCAAAAAGGTCAAGATAACTGTAATGACCAGAAACTCCAAAACCTTGGCGTTTCCAAAATCCACCACGGAGGCAAAAAAAGTATTGCACAACATGATGATGGTCACATTCACAAAATTATTTGAAATAAGTATCGTAGCCAACAGGCGTTCAGAATCATCGAGCAGCGACTTTATATACTTGTCGGTAGGAGATTCGTTTTCTTCTATCTCGCTCAAATCAGAAGGTGAAAGCGAGAAAAAGGCTATTTCTGATGCAGAAACGAAGCCTGAACAATACAAAAGCAATACAGCTAAAGCTAAAGCAACGATAGCGCCTGCTGTAGGCGGAGTGACGGTCACTCCGTCACATAATTGTAAAAAACTGGATAAATACGAGTCCGGGTCCAAGGAAAATGAATTTAGTTTAACATCAAATTAAAAAGGCAGTCCATCCTCATCATCAGTCGACTGAGATTGGGCTACTCCTGCTACAGGCTGACTGGCAGGACGTGCAGGTTGAGCGGCTGGTGCTTGTGGAGCGGCATTCTGTGCCGGTCTCTGTGAAAGCATTTCCATATTATCACCGAAGATTTCTACCACATAGCGCTTCGTGCCATTCTGGTCATCATAGGAACGTGTGCGGATTTTTCCTTCAATATACAATTTATCGCCTTTGCGGACATATTTCTCTGCCACTTCGGCCAAGCCACGCCACAATACGATGTTGTGCCACTCGGTACGCTCAGGAACCTGAGTACCATTAGCCAATGTATATGCACGGTCTGTTGTAGCTAGTGGAAAAGTAGCGACAGCTACTCCACTGTCTAGGTAACGAACTTCGGGATCTTTCCCAACGTTTCCGATTAATTGAACTTTATTTAAAGACATAATCAATAAAATCTTTTATTTTGGTTTCAAAATTAGAGAAAAAAAACGAGATAGCAAACGCGACATCGGAAATTTATCCAATTCATCAACCCGGACTCGTTGATAACCTTTCAAATCTGAAGCGTCGTTGCTTAACGTAACTTCATAGAAATCGGTCCAAATTACCTGATGCGACAATACATGCTTCGCCTTTTTATGAATTAAACGTATGGAATGTACCTCTATGCCCGAAAATAACGTAAAAAAAGCAGAAGAGGCTAAAAATTCCTCCTCCGAGAGCGCAGAATCAGATTCCACAAGCGGAATTTCATACAAATTTCCCCAAATATCATCTTCCGTACGTTTCCTTACATAAGTAAAGGCACCCGCACGTACATACAAATATATAAAGTAACGGTTGCGTGTCTTCGTTTTATGCTGTTTCACGGGAAGGTCGTTCACTTTTTTTTCCTGATAAGCCACACACGAATCAACTAAAGGACACCGAAGACAATCAGGAGATGCAGGCGTACACTGCAATGCACCAAAATCCATAATAGCCTGATTATAAAGAGCAGGATGCTTCTTGTCGAGCAATTCTTGGGCCAAAGCAGCAAAGAGCTTCTTGCCTGCCGCATTGTCGATGGGATCCGAAATACCCATCCACCGCGAAAGCACACGATACACATTGCCATCAACCACCGCATGAGGAAGCTGGTAAGCAAAGGAAGCAATAGCCGCTGCCGTATAATCGCCCACTCCTTTTAAGGAACGTATTCCATCGTAATCTGAAGGAAAGTGTCCGAGAGCAACAATCTGCTTAGCCGCAGCATGAAGGTTCCGAGCTCGAGAATAATATCCCAATCCCTGCCAATATTTCATCACTTCATCTTCATCGGCTTCTGCCAGCACAGAAACCTCAGGAAAACGATTGATGAATCGACAATAATAATCATATCCCTGAGCCACCCTCGTCTGCTGTAAAATGATTTCAGAAATCCAGATTTTATAAGGGTCCGCTGTTTTCCTCCACGGCAAATCACGTCCATTATCCGCATACCATACTTCAAGCACTTCGCTGAAACATTCCATAAATTAAGGTATTATATATAAGCACATTAAAATATCAACGCAAAAATAGCGGTTTTACCCACGAATAACGCATTTTTTAGAAATTTTCTCTCTAATATATTTCTCAGTAAAGCAGAAATAGTGTATATTTGCAAACCAAAAATTAGATAACATATAATACAATAATTATTTAGAGAAATGACTAAAGCAGATATTGTTAATGAAATTGTCAACAATACCGGAATTGACAAACAAACAGTGCTAACTACTCTAGAAGCATTTATGGATTCTGTGAAAGAATCATTATCAAATGATGAAAACGTTTACTTGAGAGGATTCGGCAGTTTCATTGTTAAGAAAAGAGCACAAAAAACAGCCAGAAACATCTCGCAGAATACAACTATAATTATCCCGGAACACAATATTCCGGCATTTAAACCTGCAAAAACATTTACACTTTCTGTAAAGAAATAATTAACACTAGTATTAACCCTATAAAATTTTGAAGCTATGCCAAGCGGAAAGAAAAGAAAAA
>JAHHQU010000079.1 GCA_020026225.1 Phocaeicola sp.
CCTTAGGATTGACTACCGTATAACACGCTGAAGGAAGGTCGAAACAGCAAAAAGAGTAACTATTCAGCCAAAAATGATATAAAATGTAAAAATATTTAGCATTTGTATTTATTACTATATATTTAAATATCAACAAATTAAGCGTTATTTTATTTGGCCAATTCACAAAAAAGTGCTAACTTTATCACTATGAAACAGCCGGTTAAGGATTTAGCAGATATGCTTTCTTCACTGCATGAGGAAATGCAGTCACTGCGTGAGACTGTACAAAGTCAGCACGCAGAAATCTGCAGGCTTAACCGCAATACAGATAAACTTCGCAAGGAAAATAAGGAACTAAAACAACGCCTTGCGAAATATGAAGACCCCAATAAAGACAGTTCTAATAGCAACACGCCTCCTTCAAAGGAGAATATGAAGGCAGAAGTCATACGACGGACTTCTTAAATCCGGAAAGTCTGTTGGTGGACAGCCTGGTCACAAGGGAGTAGTTAGAGGACTTGTTGATAATCCCGATGAGATAATGAACGAGCAGGCATCATTTTGCACAGAGTGCGGTGAAAGTTTGGAGGATGCTCAGAAAGTCTTGGATTATACCACTCAAATAATCAGTTTGCCTGATATCAAACCTTTGATTCGAGAAATTCGACACTATGTCATGGTGTGCCCCAAGTGCGGCAAGCGTATACGATCTTATGAAAGGAAACGTGGAGGAAATCCTGTGGTTTTTGATGCTTCGGTCCGTACTATGGTCGTTTATCTGAACATCGTGCAATGTATACCTTTTGAGCGCTTGCAGTCTATGATGAAAACTCTTTTCGGCATAGAGATGAGCCAGGGAACAATAGCAAATATCCTTAAGGAAGCCGGAAAGAAAGCACAACCAGCAATTGAATTGATAAAGAAATACATAAGCAACTCTCCCATTGTCGGTTTCGACGAGTCAGGCTGTTTTTGCAACAAACGTCTTGACTGGTCGTGGATAGCACAGACTGTTTACTACACGCTTGTATTTAGCTGATGGAAGAAGAGCTGCCATATTGGAAAATATGTTTGGAGACAGTCTCAAGAACATGGTAGCAGTAACAGACCGACATTCTGCCTATTTCGCGATCAACTTCTTGTCGCATCAAGTTTGCCTGGCACATCTGCTCCGTGAGATTCAATATCTCAATGAGCTTGACAAGAACCAGAAATGGTCGAAAGATTTGGAGAATCTTTTACAGGAGGCAATTCATTACAGAAACGAACACCCAACAGAAGTTGTAGAAACCAAATCATGGCTAGACAGACTTGACAGCATCCTTCAACAGAACGTCGATCATTTGAAGAAAGCTTTTGGTACATAAAAAAATGGACTGATTAAATGCAAAGACTACATTTTTAAATTTCTAGAGAATCCAGCTGTTTCATCACATAACAATGATTCCGGAAGAGGTATCCGGAAGATAAAAATTAAACAGAAAATATCAGGATGCTTTAGATCTGACGAAGGCGCTGATGCTTTTATGGCCCTTCATTCGGTTGTCGATACAGCATGGAAAAATAATCAATCTAAATACGATGCATTGCTTGCCATTCTTAAATGGCAAGCTTAAGGGTGTACCTTTATTTTGGCTGAATAGTTACACTTTTTAATCATATTGTTAACGCAGGTTAAATATCTAAATTCTGTTACGTGTATTTTTCAAATGGAGCATCTATACTTAAAAAAAGAAATTCAATGGATAAACATAATATTTACCAATTAATCCGAAGAGCAAGTGATGGCTTAGTGAAAAGTGAGCATCGTGATAAATTGCTACGCTGGATAACAAACAGGAAAGACGAAAGAGAGAAGGAAGAGGCCTTGTTCCGTCTGTGGAATGAAACAGAAGATAATGAAATATCCTCAAAGGAGACATTTGCATCTTTATTGCAAGTGAAATCAAGATTGGGGATTGGCGGCAGGCAGCTGAAAAAGCAGTCAAGTTTGCTGGTGCATCTTTGGAGGTATGCCGCAATATTAATATTTCCGTTGGTTATGGGCATATTCATTTGGATGTATATGAATTATGAGATGAACGCAAATGTGGAAATGGTGGAATGTTTTGTCCCGAATGGGGAGCAAAAACACCTTGTCTTGTCTGATGGAACGAATGTTATATTGAACTCCGGCTCTCTTTTTATTTATCCGGAAAAATTCAGTAAAGATTCACGCAAGGTATATCTGACAGGAGAAGCTTTCTTTGATGTGGCTCATAATAAAAAGAAACCATTTACGGTGCATACAGGGCGTTTGAATGTAGAAGTCTTGGGAACCAGTTTCAATGTAGAAGCTTATTCAGATGATTCGGAAATAACAACTACTTTAAAGCAAGGCAGTGTAAATGTATTTAGGTTCGGTCAGCCTAAAGAGTCTGGCATTGTGATGAAGCCAAACGAACAGGTGGTCTATCATATGAAGAGCGGAAAGATGGATCTTGTTACTGTAAATGCGGAAGATTACTCGTCGTGGACAGATGGTGACCTTCGTTTTATAGAGCGTCCACTGAGTGAGGTGCTGAAAGTGATTAGTCGGAGATATGATGTTTCTTTCAGATGTGATGACAAAATCAATATGGAAGAGTTGTATACTACAGTCTTCCATGGAGGTGAGACAATAGAGCAGGTAATGGAAGTGATGAAATCTCTTATCGGCAATGGAATGGGATATTCCATAGATTGCGGCTTCATTCACTTGTACTTAAAGAAGAAAGGAGGAACTACAAATTAGAAAAGAATATCGGGAAGAGTTTTTCCACGACAACTTCCCGACATTTGAAATGATTAAAACAATCTACACAGAAACCGTTGTAAATGTATTGAATTCTGTGAGAAACATTAACATTGATTAGTATTAAATTATTCTAATACAAATAAATACACAAAAATATGAAATTTAATTGTAAAAGGCTTTATCGTAAGTCTATAAATGATGCAAAAATTTTAGCATTGCTGTCTTTCTTTGTGCTTTCAGGGGAGACTTTTGCTCAGCAACAGATGGTGAAGATACCACAGCAACAGTTAACTTTAAAGGAACTATTCAAGGAAATAGAAAAACAGACACAACTTTCAATAGGTTATAATCATAGTAAATTATCCAAATTTATTATACAAAAAGTCAAGGTTTCAAGTGGCAATGTGCAGAGTGTCCTTGATGCTGCTCTCAGTGGTACAGGTTTTACTTATCGTTTTGAGGGGGGGAAACATATCGTACTCTCCCGAGAGATTCTTTCTCCACAAGGAAAACTGATCACTATAAAAGGTAAGGTGTATGATTCAAAAGGGGAATTGATTATTGGGGCTACAGTAGTCGAAAAAGGAACCAATAATGGTACGATCACAGGTCTGGAAGGTGATTTTACCTTGACAATGCACGAAGGTGCACTCTTAGAAGTTTCTTATATAGGTTACATGAAGACAACGTTGTCGGCAAAAGGTAGCAATATTATAGTAACTTTAAAGGAGAACACTGAATTGTTGGACGAAGTAGTGGTTACTGCTTTGGGTATCAAGCGTTCTGAAAAGGCTTTGAGCTATAATGTTCAGAAAGTGGACAATAAATCCCTTTCTGTGGCAAAGGACGCAAACTTTGTGAATAATCTGAACGGTAAGGTGGCTGGTGTGAATATTACACGCTCCTCTTCAGGTATCGGTGGTGCTACAAGTGTAGTGATGCGCGGGTCCAAGTCAATTCAAGGGAACAATAATGTATTGTATGTGGTTGACGGTATGCCTTTGGTTAACGTCAATATATCCGGTGATGGTGGTGAATATGGACGTCCGGGAGGAGGAGAAGGTATCTCCGACTTTAATTCTGACGATATTGAATCAATTTCAGTATTGACCGGTCCCTCTGCAGCTGCCCTTTATGGTTCTGCGGCGGCAAATGGTGTAATCATCATCAATACCAAAAAGGGCCAGGCAGGAGCACTGAAAGCCAGTTTCTCCTCCAATACGGAGTTTCTCACAGTGGGGGTAATGCCGGAGTTTCAGAATACGTATGGAACAGAAAAAAATACCTACCGCAGTTGGGGAGAGAAACTATCATCTCCTTCCCAATTTAATCCGAAAGACTTTTTTCAGGGTGGTTACAGCACTATCAATTCTCTGAACTTGTCGGGGGGTACGGAAAAGAATCAGACTTTTATTTCTGTTGCAACTACTCATTCCGAAGGAATCATTCCTAACAATGAATATTATAGGTATAACTTTAGTGGAAGAAATACGTCAAATTACTTTAACAACAAACTGCATCTGGAAATCGGGGCAAGCTATGTCATGCAGGGAGACCAGAACATGATGTCGGGAGGTCGTTACTTCAATCCACTCCGTTCGCTTTATCTGTTCCCTAGAGGAGATGACTTCGAAAATGTGAAGATTTGGGAGAGATATGATATGGAAAGACATCTCTTTACACAATATTGGCCTTATGGCAACCAGGGAGAAGACTTTGAAAACCCATACTGGATTATCAACCGTGAAATGTTTACCAACCGCAAGCATAGATATATGTTTAATGCAAGTGCAAGATGGGATATTCTTGATTGGTTGAATGTGGCCGGACGTGTGAGACTGGATAACTCCTACAATACTTCTCAAAAGAAATTGTATGCTACTACCAACCCACTGCTCACGGGAGATGTAAGCCTGAAAAATGCAAAAGGAAGTTTTGACTTGAGTGAATCCAGATACAGCCAGACTTATGCAGACTTCATGGTGAATATCAATAAAGTATGGAATGAAAAATATTCTCTGACTGCCAACATCGGTACCAGTATTGAAGACTATTATGCTACCGGAGTAAGTGTAGGTGGAAGGTTGAAGACTGTACCCAATCTTTTCTCTACGCCGAATGTTGATCCTGATGTGACAGGAGGGGGAGGTCAGAGTTATTACCGCACTCGGAATGTAGCATTGTTTGCCAGTATAGAACTTGGATGGAGAAACATGTTGTACCTCACAGCTACAGGACGTTTAGATTGGGCTTCTCAGCTGGTCAGCAATGGCAAGACTCCGGTCATTGCCTATCCGTCTGTGGGATTGTCGGGTGTGATTTCAGAAATGATGAAGATGCCTGATTTCATTTCATATCTTAAACTACGTGTTTCATTTACAGAGGTCGGTTCTCCTATCTCGCTTGTAGGTATCACACCAGGGACGATAACCTATAATATGTCCGGAGGAAAGGTGGATCCGATATCTGTATATCCTTATCCGGATTTCCGTCCTGAACGTACGCGGTCGTATGAAGCCGGTTTGAATGCACGCTTTTTTGGGGGTAAACTGAGTTTGGATGCTACATTCTACCAGTCTAATACATATAACCAGACCCTTTTCCAGAATCTGTCCAAATCTTCTGGATATACTGGTTTTTATGTACAAACGGGAAATATTCGCAACCGTGGTATAGAACTTGGACTCGGATTTGACCATGCATTCAGCAAAAATATTTCTTTAAGTTCTAATCTGACTTATACTAAAAACGTGAATAAGATTATGGAACTTGTAAAAGGATATAAGAACCCTATAGACGGTTCCATATTTGACATCAATGTTCTCCAATCTCCCAAATACATGCGTGAAGGTGATTCGATGAATGACATCTTCGCCCGTGGCATATTGGTGAAAGGAAAGGACGGCAGGTTTGTAGAAGAAGGAGACGGATACAGGATTGATAAGACACAACTTGTAAAGATAGGATCTTCGGCTCCCGACTTCCTGATGGGATGGAACAATACGGTCAATCTGTATGGTTTCAGTGTGAATTTCTTGATTTCTGCACGCTTTGGTGGAAACGTCACTTCCTCTACTCAAGCTTTGATGGATAGTTATGGGGTGTCTAAGGTGACGGCAGATGCCAGAAATGCAGGAGGGGTTGTGATTGACGGTGTGACTTATGATGCGAAACGCTATTATACTACCATCGGACAGAACAGGCTCAGTGCCTATTATCTCTACGATGCAACAAATGTGAAGTTGCAGGAGTTGTCCATCGGGTATAGTTTGCCTAAAAAATGGTTCAAAGGGGTGCTCTCAGATTTTAATATTTCATTTATCGGACGTAATCTCTTCTCTCTATATAGGGCTGCACCTTATGATTCTGATTTGATTGGAGGCACCGGTACTTACTCGGGAGGCAACGATAACTTTATGCCTCCAAGCGTGAGAAGTTTTGGCTTTAATCTTAAGATCGGACTTTGATAATCAACATATAATATAACAAAATGAAGACATTCTATTTATTGAACTCAGTTTTGGCCTTAGGGTTAGGCTCGCTGATATTTTCATCGTGTACCGATGATTTTGGAAAAATAAACAAGAATCCGCTTTTCCCCGACGATATGATGTTGGTGCAGGACGGAGTTCTGAACGGAACTTTTCTTCCTTCTCTCCAGTTTGCTCCCATACATACAGGAACAGGAGGTACTGATTTTGTAAACGCATACCAGGTATGCAATAATCTTACTTCAGACTGCTGGGTGGGGTATATGGCTCCGAGAGATGCCAAATGGACTGGCAGAAATCTCTCACAGTTTTACTTTGACGAGGGGTGGACCAATATGGTGTTTACTTGTGGAGTCTCAGATATCTTTACTCCATGGATTAAACTCAAACAGCTAAACTATGATAGTGGCAGCAAGAACCTTGAAATATGGTCTATTGCACAGATTTCCAAAATTATGGGCTTGCACCGCACGACGGATAAATATGGAGCTATTCCGTATTTCAAAGTAGGAAATGGCTCATTTACCGTGCCCTATGATTCGCAAAAGGATATTTACAGCTCGTTCTTTCAAGAACTGGAAGAGGCTGTCGAACATTTGTATAAATTCAGTTTTATTTCGCCTGTTGTTCCAAAGGCTTCTGATGTGATATATGACGGAGATGCACTTAAATGGGCTAAGTTAGGAAACTCTCTCATGCTGCGTTTGGCCATGCGTGTTCGTTATGTGGATGTAGCAATGTCCAAAAAGTGGGCAGAAAAGGCTATGTCACATAAGGCAGGAATGATAGAGTCGGTCGCTGACATTGCCAAACTGGAGGACGGAGCCGGACTGAGGACAAAAAATGCGCTTTTCACGATTAAAGGTGCATACGATGATACGCGCTTAGGAGCTTCGATATGGTGTTACCTTAAAGGATTTTCCGATCCGCGTCTTCATACTTATTTTGAAGGTAATACCGATATAGCAGTTCCTCCTGCCATTCCATCTACTGCCGCTTCGTACAATGAGGCTGCAGTTCCAAAAATACAGGAGTTTTCGCCTACCTACTGGTTCAAGGCTTCTGAAACTAAGTTCTTGAAGGCCGAAGCTGCCCTTGCCGGATATAATGCAGGAGGGACTGCAGGAGATTTCTATCAACAGGGTATACGTCTTTCTTTTGAGGAAAACGGTATTCCACCTCAAAAGGCAGACTCATACTTGAAGGGCAATACATCACCGGCGTCTTTTGTAGACATAAAAAATGGACAGTATAACGCTGTTTCTCCCTCTACGATTACGGTGGCATGGAATGAAAGTTCTACAGAAGAACAGAAACTGGAAAAAATCATTGTGCAGAAGTATTTGGCAATATTCCCTGACGGCATGGAGGCATGGAGTGAATGGAGACGTACAGGGTATCCGAAACTTGTTCCTGCCAATACGAATATCTCCAATATGGGAGTGGTGACCTCTGATGGATGTAAAGACGGAGTGAGGTGCTGGCCTTATCCACAGGCCGAACTCAACCAAAATAACACTAACGTACAGGATGCAATTTCTAAATACAGAGGAGGGATGAATTCTGCCAATGTGAATGTATGGTGGGATGTGAAAGTGAAACAATGATTAATAATGTGTAATATAATTAGTAAACAATTTTATGGCTTATATTGAAAAAATAAAGACATATGGCATGATGATATCCTTCGGCCTGTTGGGTATAGTTTCATGTACCGACATTTCTCCTATTGATGTAGATAACATCGCTCAGGAAGAACTTTTAAAGAGGGATAGCAAAAAATGGAAAGAAGAAGAAGCGGCTCTTGCAAAGAATAAGGCCGACTCTGCAGCCATTGCAGAGGAAAACAAGAAAATTTATGAGGTGTATCTTGCTGACTTGCGCGAGTATAAGAAGAGCAAGCACAAGGTCATGTTTGGATGGTTTGCCTATTGGAATCCTACATCACCGGATAATACTTTCTCTCTCGATTTCCTTCCTGATAGTGTAGACTTTGTTTCAAACTGGGGGGCTTCATGGGACTTGAGCGATGAAAAGAAAGCACAGCTTGACAGGCTGCACCTCAAGGGTACACGAATGACTGTGGGATGGATTATCGAGAATGTAGGTGACGGTCTGGCCAATAAACCTGAAGGCGGGTGGTCTGATAAACCTTATGAAGCGATAGACCAATATGCAAAGGCTATTTGTGACTCTATTGAAAAATACAGATATGACGGCATTGACATCGACTATGAACCACAGTTCGCCTCCCCTTTCAAACGTGGAAACCATTGTGGCGACTGGTCTGAGCCTTGGGAGAAAAACAGAGCTTTGATTTCTTGCCAACAATTTGGAAACAAAGAGTATGAAAATTATTTCTTCAGGAAGATGAGGGAACTTCTGCCCAAGGAGAAACTGCTCAATATCAATGGCTCAATAGGATGGATAGATCCACAAGTGGCAGATGTATTTGATTATTTTGTATTTCAATCGTATAACAATACCAGTTCGAGTTGGTCAGGTACGGCAAGCACACTGATGCACAAGCAGCCTAAGGTGAAGGCTGATCAGTTTATCTATACCGAATCGTTCCAGACCAATCCGAGGGCTGCAGAACGTTTTAACAGATATGTGACGTTTGTGCAGGAGTCCCTCAAGGGAGCGGCAGGAGGTATCGGTGCGTTTCATATCAATGAAGATTATCTGTATGGTCCTAACTATAAGAATGTGAGAGCAGCGATTTCTGCAATGAATCCTTCATTTGACAACTGATTAATTAAAAATGTAGAACTATTATGAAATCCCCATGAGATAAAAAAATCACGCCAAAGAGAATGTAAATAGTCAAGC
>JAHHQU010000080.1 GCA_020026225.1 Phocaeicola sp.
CAAACAGACAACAGGGACAACAAGAAATAAGAATGCCTGTACCTTACAGGCAGACAATGTATAACAATAAATATCAGAAGTCATGATTACAGACCAGAAGACACAGAACAGGCTTCACGCGGAGACCGGAACGGAACTGTTCTCCATCAGACAAAGGAAGGAAGCCGTCACAAGGATGCTGGACATTCTGAAAGAAACTCCGGAATACCTGCAGGTTATGAACCATATACCGGCTTATGCCATGGATGACGATACGTCAGAATGGTGGAATTCGGAAGAATCGGAAAATTTCATGAACTCACTCCTGGAAGTGATGGAAAGCTATACTCCGGACGGATACAGGTTCGGACCTAAATCCGGCACGGCCGACCTTTACGGCTACTGGGAAAGCAAGACCGGGCGGACAACCCTCTTCCATCTGCTTTTCAGTCTGGAAAGCGGATATGAATGGGGAAAAGGTCTTTCCCATGAGAAAACGGATGCATTCTACAAGGAAATAAAAGAGAAATTTCATGGAGAGGGATTCGACACGGACAGAACCGGCTGTACATCACAGGCCATGTATCTTATAAAAGGAAAGACACGCCTGTACGTGCATCCGATGAAAATAGGCGGCTACTGTGAAACACTGCATATTCCACAGATTACAGCCATACTGAAAAAAGGAGGCCGTACATTCCGTCTTGTAAAGGATACGATAGCGGAAGAAGTGTATTCCTTCACCGATGAAGAAGAAATGGAATATTACCGTGCCAGATACGGAACGTGCATTCACCGGAATATACTGGATGCTTTCAGAAACCGCCGGGCAGGAAAAGAGGACATACTTTCCATGATGGCATCACGGATAAATGTGGCGACGACATCACATCTGCACGGTATCGGATATGATTCGCCTGCATACAGGTTTGTGCATGAGGCATACGACAGACTGGTAAACAACGGAAAGCTGAAGGAGAATGTCCGGGAAATCGGTTGCTGCAACATCATAATGGCCATTTCAAATACCAACGCAATATGAGACTGAATTACAATGACATGCTGCTTCTGGCAATATGGGAATACAACAGGAGACAGGACGAGGATCTGACCCTGGAACTGTTTCAGGAAACATTCGGACAGGTTCCCGGCGCACATTTCCATGACAAATGGGTGCATTATTACAACAAGAACCTGCTGATGATGGCCGCCTATTTCAGGGGTGAGGAAGAAAACGGCCAGAAATTCTGTGACATGATCACCCGACAGGTTGAACGCTATACACAAAACAGGAGGAGAACAGGATGAATACAAAGATACGATATGACCTTGACAGCCTTGAACTGGCAAACGGTGACTTCGGGTATCCCATTACAGAAAAGGAAGTACGGAAAGTGAACCGTATGCTGGAACTGATGGAGAATGTCCGAAGCAGGCAGATGTGCCCGACAGAAGGAGACTTCGTGGAATTTGTCTCACGTTCTGGTGACTATTTCGGAAAAGCTCATATAGAACGGATAACAGGAAAATATGCGGATATATGCCTGATACCGGAAACGGTATTCTGTTTCGATGACATGGGAAAAGTCGCCTATGATACTACCGGAACTCCCTGGACGCAGGTCAATATCCGGAACATGAAACCCGCAGGTAGTGAAATCCGCATATTCAGGACATGGGGATTCGGGAAACGCAGCAATACGGGCAGTCTAAGGTTCGATGCTCCGGTCAGGAAATGGGAATACAGAGAACCGAATCCGTTGTATGACGGTTACACCACCCGTAACTGGTGCCGCTATCATATCATGAAACACCGGGACAGGGAAAGGACAGGCGAATACACCTTCCGCAGCGATTCATTCACGCTGTACAGCCGGAGCGAGCTGGACGAACTGGCCGCAATCCTGAAAGGCAGACTCTACAAGGGAATCCTGCCTGACTCTCTTGTACTTTGGGGATACCGCATGGATATTAAGGAAATATCACGTGAGCAGTGGAACGGTATGGGACAGCACGGACAAATCCGCATGAAATTCATGGGATACGGTCCGGTCAGAATCCACACGGACAATGAAAACCATACCGTAACAGTATACAGAATCAACGACAGTCTATAACCAATTATAAAATAAAGGAATATGGCACGATATGAAATCTCCAACGAAGTCAGACCGCTCGACAGGCTCATCACAGGCTTTGCCTCCTCATGCGGCTATGAAATACAGACCGTATTCAACGACCTGCTGCGTTTCATCATCCACGGCTTCTCTCCGGGAGCACCGCCAATAAGCAACTGGAAATACAAGCGTCAGCAAAACGCCTCGTTCATGGAAATGACAGCCGAATGGACACGTATCATGCAGAAACAAATCGGCAGGTCGGGCTGGTTCGACGCTTTCGGTGAACTCCACATGGCTTACTGCTCAAAACCGAGACAGCAGGCAAACGGACAATTCTTCACGCCGTCACATATCTGTGAACTCATGGTCATGTGCGCGGCAGGTAAAAAAGAGACCGGACAGAGGATGGGAGACCCCACATGCGGCAGCGGAAGACTCCTGCTGGCATACCATGCGCACAATCCGGGAAACTATCTGGTCGGAGAAGACATCAGCCGGACCTGTTGCATGATGACCGTATGCAACATGCTCGTCCACGGATGTGTCGGGGAAGTGATCTGTCATGACAGTCTCCAGCCGAAGGCATTCACCGACGGATGGAAAGTCAACCAGGCTCTGCCCTTGACGGGAATACCTTCTATAAGACGCATGAAGGAAGAGGAATACAGGAATCCTCTTCCGGAAAATATCGGACGCTTCAAAGAGGCAGTCCGTATCATCAACCTATTGGACAAATAATTACCAACCATTTTAAAAATACAATTATGGAAGCTTTAGCAACATTGAACAATCAGAGACAGTTTGATTTCCAGAACAACGGAATCGAAGTAATGGACCTTGAAACACTCCAGCGTACCTACAAGGAGAACGACATCTACGGCAATCCGGTAAGGGGAATCTACCACTACCAGGTCATCCAGCGCATGACGGACATCTGCCGCCGTCACAACCTGAACTACGAGGTGGAGGAAATCTTCGCCGCCCAGAACAAGAACCGGACACAGCCCGGAGTGGTCATCCTGCCGCAGGTGGAACAGACCTATGGAGAGAAGGCGGTAGAGGCACATGTACTGCGAAGAATCTTCACCACCATCCGTATTCTGAACGGGGATACCGATGAACTGACAACCACACTCGTGGTAGCCTACCATCAGGACGGTATTCAGGCGGCAATAGGTCCCTGCGTACGTATCTGCCACAATCAGTGTATCCTTTCACCCGAACGAAGCGTTGCCAACTACGGCAAGGATAAGGTGACTACCGAGGAACTGTTCGGGAAGGTGGATGACTGGATGCGCAATTTTGAGCGTGACATGGATGCGGACAGAAGCCGAATCCAAAGGCTCAAGGAAAAGGTGTTGACACCCGGTGAATTATACATGATCATCGGTATGCTGACGGCTCTGCGTGTATCCCATGACAGTGCAGACAAAAGACTGGCATCACAGGTGGATACCTATCCGCTTAACCAGGGACAGATTTCCGTATTTACGGAAGAACTGCTCAAACTCTCACTTGAACAGCCACGCATTACAGCGTGGGATGTCTACAATGTAGCGACAGAAATCTACAAGCCTGGAAAGACTGATTTTCCTGCCATGATTCCACAGAACGGAGCAATGGCCGATTTCCTGCTTTCATATAACCAGAATTAGAACCTGAAACCGAATACGACAGGCCCGGTTCCGTCACCAGCGGAATCGGGCTTTGTCGTTTATCAACCATAATAATAATATAAGATATGGCAGCAAGTAACAGAATAAAGGCTGAAATGTATATCCTTTTCAGCTGCAACGCATGGCACGAATACAGTTCATTCGAGCCAAAGGCGGTCTTCTCTTCCATAGAAAAGGCAGCAGACTTTCTGCAGAAGAACAGAAGAAAACTGAAACTGGAGGAAGATGACATCGAATGTTTCAGACAGCACAGTCAGACTCAAGGCAGAAATACCAATTACCTGGTACAGTCCTGTCCCTACAATCCAGTCCGCGCAAGAGACTTGGAATGACAAAGAATCCCATTCATAAACAATCATATAAAAATATACGACTATGGCAAATGATGAAAACACTTACATCGGAATATCCCTGCCGGAAGGAATACGGTACATCACCGTTTTTGAAAAAGGGGAATTTGAAAACTGCGGAAGAATACTCAGGACATTCTACCGTACGGAAGACAGGGTGAAAAAACTGCTCGCCTTGGGAAACCTGCTCCATCTGGGAGGCAGCCTGTCATCAAACGAAAACAAGACAAGCTGCTGGCCTTTGAATTATGGGAATCCCATCCACGAAGCAAAGGAAATATCCGGCAAGGAAAAATTCTTCCTGCTCGGTGACTGGACTTACCTGTATGAAAGTGGCAGATGGTTTCTGGGCTACAGAGGAAAAATCTATGAAATCAGCAACACTGAATTTTCTGTCTTTGTTCCCGACAAGGACCATACGCCTTCCCCTCTGGACAACGGGCTTTCCTTTGCCGTAATCGGCGAAACGGGAAAACTGGAATTCACGCCGGAAATTATCAACGGATGGGATACCTGGAAAAGCCTCCCAAAAAGAGTCAGTGAAAAAGGGAAAACGGTATATGTATTCCGCAAAACACAACTTATAAAAGTCATCAAACCTAAAAAACTGGAATCATGAAAGAAATCAATATGACAAAGGCTATATCATATATGCCGGACAAATTCATCACAATGGAAATGGTTGAACTGGCCGCGACCGAACACCGTCCGGAACTGGTCAACTATCTGCCGGAGAAATATATTACTTCTGAAATACTTGACAGTATATTCAAAACAGATGATTACGGATGGCGTTCCTGGCAGCTTTCGAAGATACCTGAAGAAAAACGTAACCGCCAGATTTGTCTAAGGGCAATAAAGGCCGAAAAGAGTAATTTTCCTGACATACCGGAAAAATACAGGAACAGTGACATACTTGAATCGCTGTTCGCACACAGGAATTTCATGCACTACCTGCATCTGATACCTTTATCATCATGGAACAACGGAACAGTCCGTGATGCAATATACTCCCTTTACCATAACGTACAGCAGGACAACGGTTTCCGCTACAGCCCGGACAGATACGAACAGCAGTTCCTGACCGCAACGAAAGCTATGCTTTCTTTCGTTCCCCAAAAGGCGAAAGGTTTCAGACTTTGGAAAGGACTGCTATGCGACGGACGTATAGCAACCCAAACAATCGACAGAATGACGCCCAAATGTTTCAAACAGGCTGCATACTACAAGGAATGGGCCATACGCTGTATCAAGGAAGTGGATACATGCTGGCTTGACTATGACACCGTATGGAAGGCCATCTGTCACAAGACAGGCAACCTGCATGGCATTTTCGATTCATACGGACATTACGAATGGTTCTCTAAACATGCGGATGATGCCATGGCTGACAAAGCAATGGAGCTGGAACCAAACCTGTTTTACAGACTTCCCAGACGGTTCCGGACACCGGAAAGACTTATTCATGCACTTGAAGCGAAAAGAGAAATCAACAGTTATAACTTCCATCTTGAGCCGAACCTGATGACGGAAGAGGTCTGTATGGCACTGGCCAGAAGGGATTCGTTCTATCCGGATATCCCGTCGGAACGCTGGAATAAAGAACTTGTGGAATATTTCATTGAACACGGCCATAGTCTGTACTGGCTTCCCCAACTGCCGAAGAGACTACAGACCAGAAATCTCGCCGAGAAAGTCCTGAAGGAGAAACCCCAATACTTCCATTATCTGCGGATGGAATTCATCACACCTGAAATGTCCAGGCAGCTATGTCAAAAAGACCAGGATAATATCCGTCATTTCAAGGAACGGGCCATGGAGTTCCGGAAATATACAGGACTTCCGGATGAATTCTATGGATGTGAAACGGATTTCGAGCATATCAGGGACCGTAATGACAGCCGCCGATACTGCCGGATAGGACTGACTTACATCGCCTTGCAGAAATGCAAACGCGGATGGCACGAAAGTGAATACTATCTTATCATGACACGTCATCAAAACCGATATATGCCTGCCGAAACAGTGTTCAGGAAACAGATTACTACATTCCACCGGACATGGCTGGAAAAGACAATATGTGACAACGACCCGCAATTCCGGATTCCGAAGATTCAAAAGGACTTGAAGGATGTACAGGCCATGCGGTATTATGAGGTGGAACATATCCGTACCATCCTCGGATGCGAAATATACCGCAACTCATTCATGGGACGGACTGTGGAATACTGTATCCGCAAGGACGGACTGACATACCATGACAGGAACATGGAAAGGCTCGCTTCCGGCCTGCAATACAAGATCCGTCGGTTGAAGGAACAGGCCGTTCTCCCCAAAGGAACGGATGATTCGATGGAAATCAGTGCCGAAACGGTACACCGCAACATGGGGTATTGTCTGACCGGAATAGAAGCCTTTGCGGAAGACTACGGGCTGGACGTAGCCAGGACCTATACCCTGAAAGAACTGAAGGACGTTATCCATGAACAGGGATACAAGCCTTCACTGGAGAAATATAAAAAAGAAGTCCAACATCTAAACCTTATCTGAATATGAATATTTTCCAAAAAAGAATTGAAAACCTGTGCGATGAAATCGTCGGCAGGATACTTGCACTGATGCAGGCAAACTCGGTTTCCGAAGTAATGTTGACAGACAATGACAATCCGGTTTTCGTAATTCTGTTTGACAAGACAGGTGATCCGTGCGAATGCTCCGTACACAAGGTAACTGCCGTCGGAGAAGGAATCACACTTGAAGTCCACGATAAGATTACCGGGGAAAACTACAAGGTCACAAGCCGCCATGAGGCGGCTCTGGCCAATCCGGTATGGCTTAACGACATTCTGGAAGCCATGACAAATATCTTCCATATAAAAGAAGATAATGTCATATGCTGCAAATGCGGAAGTAGGGACGTAACCTGTGAAGCGATGATAAATCCCAATACAAAGGACTTTGACCATTATACTGACGACTCTTTTCAGTATGGGTGGTGCGACAACTGTAAATCCGGAACAGTCATAAGCGATACGTCTGAAGTAAAGAAGGGAATATCGCAGAAATATAAGGAGTTTAAAGATACTTACAATACCGAACCGCAACTGGCCTTATGCCGCATCATATGGAAAGATGATATGAAAGAAACGGAAGTTTCCATAGCACTCGAAAAGATTCCGGAAGAGCATGACGATGCCATCTTCTTCTATTGCGACAGTCTGTCCGATTTCATGGCGTTGGCAGAATATGGAGGAGAAGACTTCATAGTTACGGAATGTTTTAGCTTTACCGGCCTGAGAAATGAGGAATAATTTATTTTTATCTTTTCAAAGTTGCCTGATATGTAAACTTTTTATATATTTGCGGCATGAAACAGGAACGGACCATATCAGCCTACAAGAATTATTTTACGGACTTCATCTCGTCCCTCAAAAAAGAGGAAGCCCGTAAGATATACTATATTCTTGATATGCTGAAAGTACAGGAAAGGGTAAGCAGCAAGTTCGTGAAGTATCTGCGTGAAGAGCTCTATGAGATCCGTGCTGAATATGGAGGCAATATCTTCCGGGTATTCTTCATATTCGATAATGGGAACATCGTAATCCTGTTCAACGGATTTCAGAAAAAGACACAGAAGACACCGCCTTCTGAAATAGAAAAGGCATTAAAGATAAAGGAGGAGTATTATGAAAGCAAGAAATGAAAACCTGACCAGCATCGATGCTATCATGGATGCGGAATTCGGCAAGCCGGGAACACCTGAACGTGAGGAGTTCCGTAAGGAAGCATACGCCTACTGCATGGGACAGATCATATGTGATGCCAGAAAGAAGGAAAAGATGACGCAGTCCGAACTGGCTGAAAAAATCGGGACCAACAAATCCTATATCTCCAGAATTGAAAAAGGCATTCTAGATCCGGGTATCAGTACGTTCTGCCGTATCATTGATGCGCTCGGATTGAAGATTGAAATTGTCAAACCGGTATTATAATGGAAAATTATCAGGAAAAAGCCATGGAAAACTTTTACCGTAACCGTCCGTACGGTATTCACATTGATTATGACCGGAAAGGATTTGTACTGTTCAATCACTATAAAAACAGCCTCGGAAAACAGGAAACCGGTTCCATTGAAGGACTTCCCCTTGAAAAATTCGAGGACGTGGACGCGATACCGTTGAACGGGAAGATTATAAAAAATGGTAACCGGACAACAGACATCTATTTCTATACCGACGATTCAAATCCTTACAAAAACATGAAAGTGGATATGGATGCGCTGAAACAGTATAACCGGTTCATTTATCCCCTATCACTTTTTTTAGACAGGACACTATAGAAATGCAGCCGTGAATTTGTCATGATTCACGGCTGCATTTCTATAATATTTAATTACATTTTTATAATTCAAATTTATCTTACTTGATTGTTATAATTCCTATTTACAGATATTTCTGAGGTATATAACCTATACTTAAACGTATTGATATTTCATTATAAACATTCAACCACATACATCTATGACAAATTACCATAATGTTATATAATTTATAAATAATTTTCACTTAATCTGATAAAGATAAATGATAAAAATTATTTTTCCATTTCAACAATAAAGGTTTCCAATTGGTTAGCCCATTCAGGTATATCTTTAAAGTGGCTCTCAATTCCATTGAAAGCTTGCA
>JAHHQU010000081.1 GCA_020026225.1 Phocaeicola sp.
GGAAAATTCGCAAGTGGGTACTCACTTGCTGTGCTTGCTACCGTATCTTTTCTCTACTTATAAAGCGTTTCAGATACCGAAAAATGCTCACAAGATGATGACTTTTTTGCGAAATTGACTTTTGAACAAATATCGTGTACACTATGTAGAAAAAGCAGTTAGATTCCGCTAACCAAAGGAGGGCTAATTGTGTCAAGTCAATACATCAACAATCTATATCGAGAACTGCTCTCCAATACACCGCAGACAGTAACGATTGCGATTCCTGAAAACATGGGGACTGGGCAGATAAGACAGGTCGTAACAAAGCGTGGTGCAGTTATATCAGATTGGAAAATGAACTACTTCTCAGATATGAATGTCCGAGGCATCAATAGTGAGGAATATATCCAATTATTGTTCTGCTTGAGTGACGGTGTGTCCTGGAATATTGCAGGTATGCGTGAAGGACTTTACTTAGAAAAAGGCGAAACTTGCATTTATCGTGGGCATGGTAAAATGGAGTCTCTTTGTTATGCGCAAAACAGTAATTTCGCTTTCAAAAACATAAAAATTCCCGTTTCCTATTTCAAACAACTTTTGGGAGATTATTTTGAGGACAGTGAAATTTCCGCTTATGAAAAAAAGTTGCTTACAGGTTTCTCTAAAGTCAGTATTACGCCTTACATGGAACATATTTTTGCGGAACTAAAGGATTTTAGTCATTACAGAGGTGGCTTGGGCTATCTTTTTCTGGAAAGCAAAATACATGAACTGCTTTCTGTGTATTTAAGTGAGGTTCTAGAGCTTAGAATCCTGTCATCAGATTTATATCCAATTTCAAAGAGCGAGCGAGATTCTATTGTTGAGGCAAAAAGGATGATTGATGGCCAACTTGCCTTCGCACCAAATTTGGAAGAACTGTCTAAACAAATTGGAATCAGTATTTCAAAACTGTCTAAAGGCTTTTCAACAATGTATGGGATACCTGTCCATGCTTATATAATCGACCAGCGGTTGGAACGGGCGGCAAGTTTATTGTTGGAAAGTAATATGAATGTAAGTCAGATCGCAAGCGTTGTCGGATATACAAAACCGAGTAATTTTTCTGCGGCTTTCAAGAAAAAATACGGAGTAATTCCTAAAAAATATAAAGAGACAAATCAAATAAAGTAATAATGACCTTCTACCCAAAATAAATATCGTTTTTGGGTAGAATGAAACTTATTTTGGGTTGGATTCGTTTCTGAGAATTGATAAAATGCGTTATGTGGTTAGTACTGTCTAACCACATAACGCATTTTAATTTAGGAGGAACAACCATGAATAAGAAGTTGAACGCAAAGGATTTTATCCTAATCGGTGTTCTAACTGCGCTCATGTGGATCATTTGCATGATTATAAGCACAGTTATGAGTATAGCCGGACCTGTCACAAATGTATTTTACCCTGCAGTCGTCGCAATTCCTAACGGCATTGTAATGATGCTTCTGCTTGCAAAGGTGCCGAAAAGAGGTGTACTTACGATCAGTGGCACGATACAGGGGCTCTTGTTCCTGCTCGTCGGTGGGTTCTGGCTTATTCCTGCTGCCTTGATCCTTGGCGGTGCAATTTGTGATTTCTTAATTATGAGCAGAAAAGAGATTTCTGTAAAGTCTATGACGATTGCCTATACTCTTTTTAGTGGTTTCTTTTCCTTTGGTGCCATTGTTGGACCGCTTCGTCTCCTGCAAAGTGCCTTTGTTGCCGCAATGGAGAAAAACAATATCGCCCAGGAATACATTGATGGGATGATTAGTATTTCTTCCGGTTTTATGCCTGTGGTTATCATTGCTGCTGCCTTGGTAGGTGGTCTGCTTGGTAGCTTCATCGGTCAAAAAGCGTTGAAAAAACATTTTGTCAAAGCTGGGCTTGTTTCTGTTAACTGACAAATTACAGCTCTGATAACTGGCAGTCACTTGTCGCTTCGCTGTGATCTGTCGTAAATTTAAGTGCGGGGCTACGTGCAGTCCCGCATATTTTTTGTGGAGGCCAATATGGAACAAACAATAAAAAGGCTGATCACAGAAAGAGAATTTTACAGGACGGCAGCGTTAGACCCTCGGTGTAAAATACTTCTCTTAATTTTGATCGGCAGCGTAAGCTATTTCGTAAATAGTGATATAGCTAGCCTTATGCTCATTTTGGGGTTTGCTATCTTCATAGCATTGGGCAATGGAGCAAAGCAGGCACTAAGAATGGTATGTATCTATATTCTTGTAGCATATCTCAACGCCTTGCTTCGGTATGTTTCCATTCCAGTGTTAAGCGTGATGATGAGCGTTTTTGGAGTGACAATTTTGAAAATCATTCCGATTGCCATGGTAGGGCTTTGGGTTTTGCATACCACCTATATGGATGACCTAATGGTTTCTTTGCAGCGAATGAAACTTCCGCAGGCAGTAACAATTCCGCTTGTTGTAATGTTTCGCTATATTCCAACGCTTAGAATTGAATATCAGATGATCCGCAATACAATGAGTATTCGAGGAATCAGTGATACCTTTTGGAAGCGTGTCCTTCATCCGATTGCTACTATCGAATATATCCTGGTTCCGCTTTTAATGCGCTGCCTGAAGGTGACAGACGAACTGGCAGCATCTGGTACAACTCGTGGCTTGGAATTGGAAAATAAACGTTATGCGCTTAACCCTGTTTGCTTTTCGTGGAGGGAGTGGGCTGTGACATTATTAGGAATAGCTTTCTTGGGTATCCTACTTTTCCTTGACCGAACTTTCATCGGAAAGATTGTTTTGTGGAGGATATAGGATGATTACATTTGACAACTTTTCCTTTCGTTATGAAGAACGTGAGGAATTTGCATTAAAGGAAATCAATCTCTCCATTCAATCCGGGGAGTTTGTGTTATTAACAGGGCGCAGCGGTTGTGGAAAAACGACCTTGATTCGCACATTAAATGGTTTGATCCCGCACTTTTATCCGGGAGAAATACAAGGCGACGTTTACCTTGACGGACAATCATTGCTCGAACAGAAACCATCTGACTTGGCGGGTGTTGTTGGAACAGTTTTCCAAGATCCGCGCTCACAGTTCTTTATGACAGATACCACCAGAGAACTTGCTTTCGGATGTGAAAATATGGGGTTGGATCCGTCTGAAACCTTGGAACGTATTACAAAAGCTGTTTCTGATTTGGAATTAGTTGATTATTTGAACCGAAGCATTTTTGAATTGTCCAGCGGTGAAAAGCAGCAAATTGCTGTTGGTTCAGTTTATGCCTTGGGTCCAAAAGTCTACATTTTTGATGAACCTTCGGCGAATTTGGACTATGACGCCACAAAGCGTCTCACGCAAATTATGAGGATGTTAAAAAATGCCGGATACACAGTAATCGTTGTTGAACACCGTTTTTACTATCTAAGAGATTTGATAGATCGGGCAATTCTGATTCAAAACGGCAGTGTGAAGCAATGCTTTACACAAGAGCAATTTCTAAATATGCCAGAGGATATTCGTATTCAAAATGGATTGCGAACCGCTTATCCAGAAAACGACAGTAAATATTGTGCCAGTAAGCACACTCCCTATGGGAAACAAAATATACTGGAAGTTAGAAACTTGACTTTTTCGTACAAAAACAAACCAAACATCTTACAAAATATCAATTTTGAAGTTCATGGCGGAGATGTGATTGGTATATTGGGGCATAATGGCGCTGGTAAAACAACATTGCTGTCCATTGTTACCGGGTTATTGAAAGAAAACTCTGGTGAAATACGATACAACGGAAATAAGTTAACTCCGCATGGCAGAAGAAAACTGTCTTATCTCGTTATGCAGGATACTGATTATCAGCTTTTTGCCAGTAGCGTGGAAGAAGAACTCTCTCTTGGAATCAGTCAGGAGTGCTCAAGACTTGTTGCAGACACATTGCGTGCTTTGGAACTTGAAGCATATAAAGAAAGTCATCCTGCTGCACTATCCGGAGGGCAGAAACAGCGTGTAACGATTGGTGCCGCAATCGTCAAAAACAGTCCTGTTATTTTCATGGATGAGCCAACAAGCGGACTGGACTATGACTCCATGATGCGAGTTAGCCACATGATTGAAGAACTGGCAAAGAAAGGAATCATCATCTTTGTTGTTTCTCATGACTTTGAGTTTATCACCCGTACTTGTACCGAGGTATTACGGCTGGACAAGAAAGATTCCATTCGGAATGAGGTGGTAAACCCAGAAATGCTGCAAACTTTTGCAAAACAATATTTTAGTTGATTGGAGGTTAAATCATGTTCAAAAAAGTATTTGAGTATGCGGGACCCCATAAAAAGGACTTATACCGATCAACCTTCATCGTTTTGATCAGTGTCCTTTTGGGTGTCATTCCCTTTATTTTGGCATATCAAGTAATTACACCGCTCATCATGGGCGAAAATATGGAACTTCAATACATTATCATTCGTGTATTAGGCGTTCTTTTATGCCTTGTTTTACAGGCGTTCCTTTATGGTTGGGGTTTAGAACTCTCACATAAAGCTGCATATAATACGCTGCTCCGCCTGCGTACCTCTTTACAAAAACGTATGGAGCAGCTTCCACTTGGCTTCATTCAGGATAAGGGGACCGGAACAATTAAAAAACTGTTTGTAGATGATGTTGACAGCTTGGAGGTTCTTCTGGCACACTCTCTGCCGGAGGGAATCGCAAATTTGATGATTCCGTTGGCAATCTATGTAGCAATGTTTTTCGTAGATTGGAAATTGGCACTTCTTTCGCTGGTATCGCTTCCCTTTAGTTTCATAGCTATGATGATTATGTATTCTGTTGGCATGAAAAAGATGGGATCTTACTATATGGCCGGCCAAAAAATGAATAATACAATCATAGAGTACATCAATGGAATGGAAGTCGTAAAGGTTTTCAATAAGGATGCAGAATCCTATGCACGTTTCCAAACGGATATTTCTGATTATAGAGATTATACGCTGGAATGGTACAAGGCTTCATGGCCTTGGATGGCGATTTACAGCAGTCTTTTACCGTGTACGATTATTCTTACATTACCGCTGGGTGCTTGGTTTGTCCTTAGTGGCATTTCAACCTTACAGGATCTGATTCTTGTATTATGCCTCTCTCTCAGCATTGGAATCCCACTTTTGAAGTCATTGGGGTTCTTGCCTACAATGCCTCAGCTTAATTACAAGATTACAGCTCTGGAACAAGTTTTAGAGACAGCCCCTTTACAGCAGACAGGAGAAGCGTTCCGCGGCGTGAACTATGATATTTCCTTTGAGCATATTCATTTCGGATACGAAAAAATGCAGATGGGACCAGATGGCAAGCCAGTAGTAGCTGTCGATGAAGTGATCCATGACGTTACTTTTACTGCAAAAGAAGGCAAAAAAACGGCATTGGTCGGAGAATCTGGTTCAGGCAAGAGCACTCTTGCAAAACTTTTGATCCATTACTATGATGTGCAGCAAGGTAGCATATCTATTGGAAATCAAAAAATCACTGATATGAGCTTGAAAGAACTGAACGATCTGATTTCCTATGTTGCGCAAGATCAATATCTTTTTAACACTTCCATTATGGAGAATATTCGGATGGGAAACCCGAAAGCAACAGATCAGGAGGTTCTTATTGCTGCACAGAAAGCACAGTGCATGGAATTTTTGGACAGGCTCCCACAGGGCATTCACTCTATGGCTGGTGATGCAGGAAAAATGCTTTCAGGTGGACAGCGCCAGCGGATTTCTCTTGCGCGTGCCATTCTGAAAAATGCGCCTATTATTGTTCTTGACGAGGCAACTGCATACGCCGATCCTGAAAACGAAGAAAAAATGGAAGCTGCAATCGAGGAACTTGTAAAAGGAAAAACGCTTTTCGTAATTGCTCACAAGCTCCCTGCTATTATGAACGCCGATCAAATTTGCGTTATGGAGCATGGCAAAATGGTAGCAGCCGGAAAGCATAATTCGCTAATGGAAAATTGCGATACCTATCGAAAACTTTGGTGTGCTGCTCAGGATAGTGCTGAATGGAAGGTACAATCCGCAAAGGAGGTGGACTAAATGTTTGCTATGTTTTCAAGAATTTTGGGGCTTGCTGGTCGATATAAGGGTCGGATTCAAGGTGCGTTTATATTTGCCTTTTTGGAATCTATTCTTGCAAAAATGCCGATCTATTTGGCGTTTGTTGTTCTGACTGGCTTTTATCAGAATACTCTGACCGGGAAAATGTGTCTCTATGTAGGATTTGGCTTGTTAGCGTCAGTTGTCCTGGGCGCTGTTTGTCACTACATCTCAAATAGACTGCAAGGCGCAGCTGGTTATATGATCTTCGCTGATAAGAGAATGGAACTTGGTGAACACCTGCGCAAATTGCCTATGGGCTATTTTACCTCCGGCAATATTGGAAAAATTAGCTCTGTTCTCAGCACAGATATGGTGTTTATAGAAGAAGTTGCTATGAGCACCCTTGGTAACATGATGAGCTATGTGCTTTCAGCGGGTGTATTGCTGGTGTTTATGTTCTACTTGAACTGGCAGCTTGGAATCATTGCGCTGGCTGTGACTGTGTTGGCGAATATCATATCCAGAAGTATGAACAGGGTTTCGTTGAACGAAGCCGCAGGGCGGCAGGAACAGAGCGAAAACCTTACAGATGCGGTACTGTCTTTCGCAGAAGGTATTAGTGTTATCAAAAGCTACAACCTCATTGGTGAAAAATCCCAGGAGCTTACTGAAAACTTTAAGCGTTCAAGAGACACATCTTTGGGATTTGAACGAAAGATGACCCCGTGGACAAGAGGATTGAATCTTCTTTATGCGATTGGTGTTGCATCCATTTTTGCTTTGTCAATCTATCTGGAATACACGGGAACGCTTTCTTTACCATATTTGCTCGGAGTTCTGCTTTTTGTGTTTGATCTATTCGGACCGCTCAAAGCATTGTATGGTGAGGCATCGCGACTTACAGTTATGAATGCTGCATTGGATCGTATTGAAGAAGTTCTGAATGAGACAGAATTGCCGGATTGTGGCAGGGAGCATATTCCTGAATTGTATTCTAATCATTCCGAGGTCAGCTTTGAAAATGTAACATTCGCTTACCAGAATAATGAAGTCTTGCATAATATCAATTTTGCCATGCCTCGTAATACCATGACTGCCCTGGTTGGGCCATCTGGTGGTGGCAAATCCACGATTGCAAATCTGCTGGCAAGATTGTGGGATGTAAAATCGGGTCATATTATGATTCGTGGAAAGGATATAAGAAATGTGCCGCTTGCTGAATTGATGGAGCAAATCAGTATGGTATTTCAGCGTGTTTATTTGTTCCAAGACACAATTTACAACAATATCAGCATGGGAAAGCCTGATGTTACCGAGGAAGAAGTGTATAACGCTGCGAAAAAAGCCCGTTGCTATGATTTTATCATGGCCCTTCCAGATGGTTTTCAGACCGTAGTTGGCGAGGGAGGTGCTACTCTTTCTGGTGGTGAGAAACAACGCATTTCCATTGCTCGTTGTATTTTGAAGGATGCCCCGATAGTCATTCTTGATGAAGCAACAGCGAGCGTGGATGTGGATAACGAAAGTTATATTCAGGAAGCTATCTCAGAATTGGTGAAGGGAAAGACACTCCTTGTTATTGCCCACCGTTTGAACACCATTCGGAACGCAGATCAAATATTGGTAATTTCTGATGGTAACATCGTTCAAAGCGGTACACATGACGAATTGATGGCAATAAATGGAATTTATCAAGATTTTGTAAATATCAGAAGCAAAACTGTGGGATGGAGTATTACTTAACGATACAAAGTTTCTACGCAAAGGAGGAATACCATGAAAGTCTATGCGTCAGGTGAAGATTATTTAGAAGCTGTGCTTGTGATACAAAAAGAAAAAGGTATGGTTCGCTGTGTGGATGTAGCCCAGCACATGGAGGTATCCAAACCGAGCGTAACAAACGCGGTATCGGTTCTGCGCTCTACCGGTCACTTGGAAATGGATGAAGAACACTATCTTCATTTAACCCCTTCTGGTCGGGCACTTGCTGAAAAGATTTATGAGCGTCATTGCTTTTTTACGAAACAACTGATTGCAGCCGGTGTTGATTCAAAGATAGCAGAACAAGATGCCTGCAAGATCGAGCACTCTATCAGCGACGAATCTTTTCAGAAATTGAAAAAACATTTTGAGGTACAAGAGTAGCTATGTAATAGAATTTCAAAACCGCTGTGACACACAGCCTTATTGATCCTATATCCCAAAATACATTATTTACGGCGGTTTTGAGAAATCAAGGCCGCCGTTTTTGCAGACAGCATGGCGGCATAAGGAGGATGCTGATATGTTGTATTGTTCAAATAACCTATTTTTCGATACTGCCCCTCCTGGGGGTTATTTGATCTACAATCAGTATCTAAATATTGATGAATCCATTTACAGCTCAGAGGGCCCTTCATGGCCTTCTGGGCTTTTTTAATACCCAGGTGTAACTGCCCCTAAAAAACTTTTTCTAAAAAGTTTTTCAAAAAATCAGCTTTTAGCG
>JAHHQU010000082.1 GCA_020026225.1 Phocaeicola sp.
GAACTGTAACAGCATGGCCGTTTTTGCTGTAACAGTCTGCTCCGTTTTTACCAATCTTTGTAAAAATATCTTTTACTTAATAAAAGGAAGTAATTATGAGTGATAAATTAATTTACAAGTTGACCAGTGGAAAGCCAAATAAATTTCTAGACTTCTGTAAGAATTTTTTAGGACTTTTAGTGCCAGATGTCTATTACAGAATGCGTTTAAAGAGTAAGTTAGAGGGTGCTAAGAAACGTTCCGATTACGAGTATATGTGTAAACGTGCGGAGTATTATAATCGCATGAATACTTCTTGGAAGGTGGATAAAGAGGATAAATTGGTACGTGACCGTAGTTGGATTCATTATACTGGTGCTTTAAAAGATTATCATCGTAAAACTTTTCATACAGCTTATTATTTTGATCAACACGATGTGACCAGATGGTTCCCTTCTGATTTACGATGGAATTTCTGTCCTGGGGATGTTTATTTTACTCCTAAGACTCCTACGGTGGTTAAGAGTCGGCTTTTGGCAACAGATAATACCAATTCGGTTGTGCTGAAATTGGATAAACTTCGTCATTTTATGTTTGTTCATGATACCAAAAGATTCGTAGATAAGAAAAATTGTGCCATTTTTAGGGGTAAAATTCGTCAGAGTCGTTTGAGGTCGAAATTCTTGGAACTCTTTTTTGGCAATCCGTTGTGTGATTGTGGAGTCGTTGGAAAGAATGAAGGGTGTCCGGAGGAATGGATGGCTCCTAAAAAGACGATTCGTGAACACTTGGATTATAAGTTCATCATTGCTTTGGAGGGAAATGACGTTGCTTCCAATTTGAAGTGGGTAATGTCTTCCAATTCGTTGGCAGTAATGACCAGGCCTACTTGTGAAACGTGGTTTATGGAAGGTACCTTGAAGCCAGATTATCATTATGTAGAGGTGAAAGAGGATTTTTCTGATTTTGAAGAGAAATTGAATTATTATATCGCCCATCCAGAAAAGGCTGAAGAAATTATTCAGCATGCCCATGAATACGTGAAACAATTTATGGACAAGGAGAGGGAAGAACTTATTCAGCTGATGGTTATGAAACGCTATTTTGAGACGAGCGGTCAGCTGTAAAGTCTGTTTAAAAGTAAAAAAGTTGAGGCTGAGTCCCATTAAAGGACTCAGCCTCAACTTTTTGTATATTTCCCTGACATCTTGCTATCATACATTGGTCGAATGAGATAATAGACCTTAACCTATTCCTTGTCCATTTTCATTCAACTTTAGAATTTTACACTTCCTTCTCTACAAAGTATCGTGGACGTCGTTTGACTTCTTTGTAAATTTTTCCGATGTATTCACCGATGATTCCCAAAGCTGTAAGCAACGTTCCTCCAATCAGCCACATGGAGATAAGCAGGGAAGTCCATCCAGGAATCACGTGTCCGATGATGAAAGAGTGGAGAGCATAACCGATGATTACAATTGCTATCAAAATAAAGAATAAGCCAAAACTGGTAATCAATCGTAGCGGCTTTACAGAGAATGACGTGATACCGTCGAGAGCAAAATTGAGCATCTTTGACAAAGGATACTTGCTTTCACCGGCAAAACGTTCTTTGCGGTCGTAATATACGCAAGCTGATGGATAGCCGATGCTGCATACCATTCCTCTAAGGAATAAATTCCTTTCGGGGTGTACTATCAATGATTTCAGGGCTCTCAGACTCATCAAACGGAAGTCTGCATGATTATAGACTACTTCTCCTCCGAGTCCGCTCATTAATTTGTAAAAAAGTTGGGCTGTATGCTTCTTAAAGAAAGTATCGGTCTTTCGTTCCTTTCGTACACCGTACACGATGTCTTTTCCTTGGTTGAAATAAGCAACCATCTCTTTGATGGCTTCCACGTCATCTTGTAGGTCGGCATCAATGGAAACAGCGGCACTGTATGAATGAGACGAGGCCCATTCTAATCCCGCCCATAGTGCTTGTTGATGACCTACATTATGAGCTAGTTTCAACCCTTTTACTCGGTTGTTCTTTTGTGAAAATTGTTCAATCAGTTCCCAAGTCGTATCATGGCTTCCGTCATCGACATAGAGAATCTGTCCAGTATTGATACTATCCGTCTTTTCCAACTCTGAAAGTACAGAAGAAAGCTGGACTGTCGTTTCTCTCAAGACTTCCTCTTCATTGTAGCAAGGAACAACTATAATTAAATTAGTGGTACTCATTTGTATTCTTTTTTAGGTTTAAACACAAAGCGAACTAACAAAAAGTTAATTGGTATTACGATTGCAAACACAGGTATCGGTGCCAGTTCGTTCGACAATCCTAACCATAAGAACAGGTTGAGCAAAACGATATGCAACGCATAATTTACAGCATGTGCTCCTCCCATTCCTGCCAATTTCTTCCATGAAGGTGTGCTGCCGAAGGTGAAGTAGGCTGTCAGATAAAAGTTCACTACAAAACTGATGAGGTAGCCCAATGTATAGGCTATATTTACCTCAATGTGTTTTTGTAATAGGTAGTAGATACCGTAGTGGATACCTGTAGCCAAACAACCTACAATGCCAAATCGGATAAATTGGTATATGAATGTCTTATCAATCATTGTTTGCTTTGATTTTGTCAATGGTCATTTGTTGTTCTACTAAGTGTTCTGTACTTTGTAAGGTAGCAAAACACTCTTGTTTCAGTTTTTGGAAAACAAGATTATCTGTGGTTTTCTTTACCCCATCCTTATGTACTTCATAAAAGAACTCCTGTTGACTTTCCGGTGAATAAAAATAAAGGTGGCTACTGTCGCGTGCAGCAATCATGTTGTCGGCTGTATACACAATGCTGCTGCGTTTGTCCTTCAGTACATCCTTTCCGAAATTGTTTTGAGTATAACTGATATTCAATAATCCCAAAATAGTTGGAGCAATGTCTATCTGTCCGCTGAAACCTTCTGCCTGTTTAGGCTGGAAGTCGGAATTGTAGATAAAGAGTGGGATATGGTTGTATGATTCCGGCATTTCATTTTCAGGGTTTCCTATCATTTTTCCGTGGTCACCGAAAAAGACAAAGATAGTTTCTTTAAACCAAGGTTGTTTTTGGGTAGCAGTCATGAATTGGCGGATAGACCAGTCGGCGTATTCTACAATCTGTTCTTCGATCAACTCACTCTTTGGCTTGAAATAAGAAGGAATTACATAAGGTGGATGATTGCTGATTGACAATAAAACACTGAAGAAAGGTTTGCCTTCTTGGGCCCTTTTATTGAGGACTGGCAGTGCATACTCATAGAGATAATCGTCAGGAACCCCAAAATGATTGGCGATTTTTTCTTTTGGATAATTTTCCTGCGAATATATTTCGTCAAATCCATTGGTGCGGAAGAAAGCGTTCATGTTGTCATATTGTGATTCATGAGTCATGAAGAATAGATTTTGGTATCCGTTCTCTTTCAGTACAGTAGGAAGACCACTATAGGTGGGGATTACGGTACCTTTCATCGCATTTCGTTTCATGACAGCGGGAAATGAATATAGGCTGGCGTATAGTCCGTGATTGGTATGGATACCGGCTGAATAAGTATTGTCAAAATGAATGGACTGATGATACAGGCTGTCTAGATAAGGAGTCAGCTGATGTTTGGCGCCAAAAGTTTGCATCAGTTTGGCCGACATGGATTCCATAAAGATCATGACAATATTCTTGCGAATGGAAGTCGTGTCCGGTTTTACTTCTTGGGCGATAGGAGAGATACCTTCAATGCCTTTCCTGTTCAGAATTCTCTGCATGATAGTAATAGCCTCTTGGTTATCCATCAGGTGCAATCGCTTGTTTTCTGCTCGGTGGTCATCGAGGGTACTTGTCATTAAATTAAAAACAGGGTTTACTCCCAATTGATTCAAGAAAGGATCTTCGCAATAATAAGCTTGACTCACTTTAATGGGATTATATCCCATACGTCCTCGAATTCCAAACAAACAAAGACCTACGCAAGCTGCTCCCATAACGAAAATACACAAACTACCCTTCCATTCCCATGGAGAACGGTATTGAAGGCTTTGCTCATACATGTATTTAGAAAAGAAATGGATGAACAATCCCCAAAGAATCACACTCCCGATTCCTAATGCGATGGGAAAATAATAAGACGATTCTCCAGCAATCATTCCGGCGGTGGTGCTTACGTAACCAAACCAATTGAAAATGGAGGAGTTGATGATTTTGAAGAAATAGTCAAAATATGGAATGTTTGCGGCAGTAATGATAAAGGAGAGTGCATATCCTGCGATGAAAAATCCACCGGTAAACAGATAAATCCATTTCGCCGTATAATTGCAGAGGGAAGCAATCCATAAAACTACTAATGGCAAGATGAGCAGATAACATGCAATGACGTTGTCAAACCACAGACCTTTTACAAATGCTGTAGCTTGCATCAGCCAGTCACCTTGTACTTCCTCGGGCAATACATAGTTGGAGTGTGCAAAAAGTATCAGTCTGAAAAGACCAAATATAACTAAAGCTGCTATATGAATGGTGAGCAGGTAGGCCAGTGAATTTAAGAATAGTTTTATAGAATTTCTTTTCATTTCTTTAATTGAGTTTTTTCTTGAATGTATATATACGAGTCATGAATCGGTCGTCGGAACTCTTGTAACGACTGTTTGGGAGTTCTGTCAGAGAGTAGTCTTTTCCGTATTCCTTTATAAAGGTATCGTATTCATTCTCTCCTAGCAAAAGGAAGCCTTCTTCCGGTTCGTTTTCACGGAAAGGCACTACAGTTCCCTTCATGTAAAAGTTGACGGTAAATGGATGCATCTTGTTCCCGATTACAGTTTGCGTTATGAATGAATATACTTTTGCATTCGGATCTATGGATGTGATGCGTTGTGCAACTGTTTTATTGGATTTTGTATTCAATACAGCCGGTAGATAAACTCCATCTAACGTGAAGAACAGTGTAAAAGCGATGAGGCTTCCTCCTAGAGCCAGCACTTTCGTATTCTTTTTGATTCGGAAATAGAAAAATCCAGTAGCCAACGGCAGAAGAATCAGAAGAAGTCCCATTCCCAATGGAATGTTTTCCAGACCTTGCATGAAAGCGATATTATCATAGGCATGTCTACCTTGGAAGATGGTGTGTGGTATCCATTGTGCCTTGATGATGAAAAATACCATTGTTACAAGGATGCCCAATGAAGCGAGAATGCAGTTGAATACGTTGATCGCTTTAGGCTTGTTCTTGACTAGATAAAGGATGTATTCAGCCACGAAATAAGCGATGAAAGGATAGACCGGTAATAGGTATACGCTTCGTTTGCTTTTTGGAATGCAGTAGAATACGAACATGATGACGATGCTGAGCAAAGTAAACAGACGGGTGTCATCCATATTCTGGATATATTTCTTGAATCGGCTCCACCAAGAATTGGGCTTGTTGAAGGTCTTTATTCTCTTCAAGCTGAAAGCTGGAATGAGTAGCAGTAATGTGTAGGGAACGAATCCAGTGACAATAGTCATGACGTTGTAATACCATGGATTCTCGTGCGAAGAGTAAGTCATTTTTCCTAAGAAACGGAGTACGTTTTCTTCGATAACTAAATCAAGGAATGCATCGCCTCCTTGTCTCCAGGCTGCGAAATACCACAAAGCTGGAAGGATACAAGCTCCCAAAGCTACTCCGGCGAATGAAAAGAAGATGCGGAAGAAGTTCATGCCTCTTATTAGAGAGAATACAGCTACTACCAGACAAGGAAGAACCAATCCTACCGGTCCTTTGGTGAGAAAAGCACCGCTTAAGAACAAGATTCCAAGCCAGGGAACTCCCTTTAATTTCTTTTCAGCCCATTGGTATAGCTGATACAAAGCCAGCACCATTAAGGCCGACAACAGCATATCTACACGGCAATTAGTTCCGGCGCGATGTACCTCAAAGTTGATCAGTGTGATAAGAGCAGCCAGGAAAGCCACCTCGCTACCTCTACGTTTGGCATAAAACAAGAATCCAGCCAGAACCATAAACGATAGAGCTAAAGCGGAAGGCATGCGTGATGTATATTCGGTAACCTCCCCGGTGATACTGGATAAGGCAGCAATGGCCCAATGAAACATCGGTGGTTTGTAGGCGATATCTACGCCATTAGTGATGGGGAGAGTCCAGTTCCCCTCTTGTAGCATAGCCATTCCCACCAAAGCTTCACGGGGTTCTCCACGTGTGTTGAAGTGAACTTGTCCTATAAATAAAAATAAGGAGAGAAAACATAATACGGCTAGCATCCAGAAGAGTTTACTTCTTAAGAGGTCGTTTATTTTCATGAGGCTGTATAATTTTAAGTTTTTCAGAGAATTTACAGAGTTAAAAAAGAAAAGCAAGCCAAGTAACGGTACTAGGCTTGCTTTTTTATAAGTTATTTGCAGAAGCTAGTAATTAGCATTCGCTTTGCTAATAACGAATTAGATTCATGAATCTAATGCTTATGCTTTATTGGCACGTTTACGTTCTGTTTCATCCAAAATGACTTTACGCATACGCATGCTCTTTGGAGTCACTTCTACGTATTCATCTTCCTTGATATATTCCAAAGCTTCTTCCAATGAGAATACTACAGGAGGGATGATGCGAGCCTTTTCGTCAGAACCAGAAGCACGCATATTGGTCAACTTCTTTGATTTAGTTACGTTGATAACCAAGTCTTTTTCGTGAACGTGTTCACCTACTACCTGACCAGCGTAAACTTCTTCCTGAGCATTGATGAAGAATTTACCACGATCCTGCAGTTTGTCGATAGCGTAAGCAAAAGCAGTACCTGATTCCATAGCAATCATAGAACCGTTGGTACGACGTGGAATTTCACCCTTGTAAGGCTGATATTCTTTGAAGCGGTGAGCCATGATAGCTTCACCCTGAGATGCTGTCAATACATTAGTACGCAGACCGATGATACCACGTGATGGCATATCGAATTCGATGTTTACACGGTCGCCCTGAGTTTCCATAGAAACCATTTCACCTTTACGGCGAGTAACCATATCAATCATCTTGCTTGAATATTCTTCAGGAACACTGATAGTCAATTCTTCGATAGGTTCACATTTTACACCATCGATTTCTTTGAAGATAACCTGTGGCTGACCAACTTGCAATTCATAACCTTCACGGCGCATCGTTTCAATCAGTACAGATAAGTGAAGTACACCACGGCCTGATACAATCCACTTACCATCTTCATTCTCTGTTTTGCGAACACGTAAAGCCAAGTTCTTATCCAACTCCTTCATCAAACGTTCGTGAATGTGACGAGAAGTAACAAACTTACCTTCCTTACCGAAGAAAGGAGAGTCGTTGATTGTAAACAACATACTCATGGTAGGTTCATCGATAGCGATTGGAGGTAGTGGCTCTGGATTTTCGAAGTCACAGATAGTATCACCAATTTCAAAGTTGTCGATACCTACGATAGCACAAATGTCGCCTGATGAAACAGATTCAACTTTCTTACGACCCATACCTTCAAAAGTATGAACTTCTTTGATTTTGCATTTAGTCATAGAACCGTCACGCTTAGCCAGTGTGATGTTCATACCTTCTTTAAGAGTTCCTCTGTGTACGCGACCTACTGCGATACGACCAGTATAAGAAGAGTAGTCCAAAGAAGTAATCAACATTTGTGGAGTACCTTCCAATTGCTGAGGAGCAGGGATATATTTAATGATAGCATCGAGCAGTGGAGCAAGGCTGTCAGTCTGTTCTTTCCAGTCGTGGCTCATCCAGTTGTTCTTAGCAGAACCATACAAAACTGGGAAATCAAGCTGTTCTTCAGTAGCGTCCAAGCTGAACATCAAATCGAACACCATTTCATAAACTTCTTCAGGACGGCAGTTCGGTTTATCAACTTTATTGACTACTACGATTGGTTTCAGACCAATCTGTAATGCTTTCTGCAACACGAAACGAGTCTGAGGCATCGGGCCTTCAAATGCATCCACCAAAAGGATACATCCGTCAGCCATGTTCAGTACACGTTCTACTTCACCACCGAAGTCGGCGTGTCCCGGAGTATCGATAATGTTGATTTTAGTACCATTGTAATTGATAGAAACGTTCTTAGAAAGAATTGTTATCCCTCTTTCACGTTCCAGGTCGTTGTTATCCAGCATCAATTCACCATTGTTCTGGTCATTGCGGAGATGTCCCGCTAGCATCATTTTGTCTACCAATGTAGTCTTTCCGTGGTCTACATGGGCAATAATGGCAATGTTTCTAATGTCTTGCATATTATACCTATATATTTAGGGTACA
>JAHHQU010000083.1 GCA_020026225.1 Phocaeicola sp.
AGGAATGGTGTAATGGGGTGAATTGTCTTCTTTTTTAGGCAGTCACGCGCCTTGCCACAAGCGAGGTGTGCTCCGAGCCCATTTCGGTACACATCCTACGGTCCTAAACCCGACTCGGGTGTGTAGTATCAGTTTTTCTCTGCTTGTGTGTTTGTGCAGAAACAGAGAAAACCAATCCGAGTAAAGAACGCTTTTGCCGAGCCCTGCTTTCCCGAAATGAGGAGCGCATGGTCAGAGGAGGAAGCAATTGAGTTCCGGAACCGGCTTGTGCTGCGCCGGCAAACAGCAGTACAATGTATAACACCGCGTTGCGGTGCATATAAAAGAAAGGATGAAACACAAACATGAAAAAATCGACAAAATTGTTGAGTGTTCTCTTAGCAGTCTTGATGGTTTTCTCAAGCATTTCCGTGTTGGCTTTTGCTGCTCCTGTAAAGTATAAGAGCGTAGCTGATCTTAAAGCTATGAACAACAATGCAGGCGCATACAGCGAATATGGTCAGGCAACCAGAATTCCGACAGACGCTCGCGTTTCCATTTTAATGGACTTTATTGATGATACCTTAGAGCCCTTAAACATTTATCCTGGTACAGTTGTAGACGTTGCAGGTGTTACTGTAACGGTTGACCTTCGTAACATCGATGGCATTTGCTCTACCTTGGATACTGTTAAGTCCGCCTTAACTGGTTTTGCAGGTACTCTTGCTAAACCTATGCTTGGTATTGTAGGTCACTTGAGAGCTAAGGCATGGCCGGATGGTATGCGTCGTGCGAAGGTAGATCCGCAGACCAAGATTTTCTGGGCACTTGCTAACTTTATTAGCCACCCGAGCAACAAAGATGTTATCATGGGCATTCTCAGAACAGGTAAGATTGACCTCGGTGTAGCTTCTTCTGCTGTAGCAGGTGTAGATCTCTCTATGATTGCTGACCTTCCGGGCCTTATTAAGGGCATGGCTTTCCCGCTTCTTGCAAGATGGGATGATGATGCCACTAGAATGAAGACTTTACAGAACACTGCCGGAAATGCCGGCGTTGAATCTGTCCTCAAGATGTATATTGAGGGTATGATTACTAAAAACGTTAGCATCACCAACTACAACGAAGATGTAGCAACAGGCAAAGCCAGCCATTCTACACTTCCCGTTGTAAAGGCTGTTCCCACTACTATGACAACTCGTTGTCTCTTCGTAGCAAACGGCACTGGCGCTGACAAAACCTTTACCAGATATCATTGGGAATTCAACAAACCGAACAGCAACGATTTTACTGGTAAATATGTAGCTGAAAACAGACCGGAAGACATTTATTATGCTGTTCTTGAAGGCGACCACTATCGCTTCACAAGATTTACAAACGGCGATAAGGTTAACGGCAAGCAGTTGGATAACCTTGTTTGGTATGCAGACAATACTCCTGCACTCCATACAATGAACAACAAGAATGCCAACGGTATTCCGTCTTTAATCGAGGGCATTACCCCGGCGGACTTCGATGTTTCTAAGAAATCTGCTGCAGAGCTCCTCTATTTCTTCTTACCCTATATCTATAGAGATATGGCTCCGATCGCAGCCAACGGTTCCCTTAAAAAGGAAATGGCATGGCTCTTTGGTGCTCGTTTCAACTATATCGGTGAAAGAAACAGCACTCAGCTTGCAGAAGCTATCAAGGGTGTTGCTAACGAAGGCAACTTCTTCACCAAAGATGCTGAAGTTTATATTTGGGATTACTCCGATTACGCCGTAATCAATGGCGAACACTATTGGAGATTTAAGGATGGCTACTATAAAGCAGACCTCTCCGGTATTAACCCCTTCTTCAACATAATCGACTGGAGCTACAGAGTTCCAGTAGACTTTATCGACAAGTATGTAGCACAGATGAAGAAGGACAACAACCTTCTTGGCCAGCTTAACGACATGCTTGCAGATGTCGCTGCAATGGTTCTTGTTGGTAAGCAGGGTGCAAAAGATACTTATGTTCTTCCGACTTCTGAAGCTGGAAAGACTGTTACAGTTACTTGGCAGAGAGGCGACAATACAAAGCTTCTTGACAACATTCAGAACTTTGCACAGGGTATCGTTAAGGTTAGCCCCGAATCCATCTTGGGCACTAACTATGATTTGGATGACAGATACTACGACATGATCATGAACGAGGGCACAACCCCCGCAGACAGACAGGAAATCCTGACTGGTCTGGCTTGCACCTTAGTTAAGATGCTTATGCCGCAGATGGTTCTTCCGACCGGTGATACCTTCAAGGCTGCAAACAAGGGCACCCAAGTTGGTGCTATCTTCGCAGCAGTTCTTCGTGAAGTTGCAACTCAGTTCCTTCCGAGCGTAAACTATGACGCTCTTATCTATGCTGGTAAAGACGGCTATGATACCAAGACATTCCTTTCTGGTAAGGACAATGCTTACTGGTTGGATGTTTGTGCAACCATTGGTACCGATATCGGTATCTCTTACCTTATGAATCTTGCAGATATGGGCCCGGCTTCCCAGATTGCAAGCGCTATGAAGTTCAGCGAAAAGAAGACCTACACAAATGCTGACCTTATGAACGGCAGTGTAAAGACATGGGAATCCAGACTTGACTATCTTATCGACTGGGCTTTAGATCCCTCTTTAACCTATGGTTGGAAGTTCGGCGCAGTAGTCACCGGCGTTGCTGGCGATATTACTAAGGCTGAGGATCCGTGGGCAAAAGCACAGAAGTTACTCGACACCTATTTGGATCCGGTTTTAGATCTCTTCCATATTGAAAAGAGAGACGCAAAGGACGCACAGTGGCTTAAGAACTTTGCAGTAAATGATCTTGTTCTTTCCGTTTTAAACGGCGACTTGACTCATATTCTTAACCTCTTTGCTATTCAGCCGAATAATGCGTTATTAAAGAGTGCTGCAGACGGCGGTATTCTTGCTCAGATCGTTCCGTTTGTAAAGGGCATTGTAAACCCGCTCTTTAAAAACCTTCTTGCTAACAACGACTTAATCGGCGCTAAAGTTACATCTTTAGACACCCTTGCAAATCAGGACAACATCTGCGACATTGTAGATATTGTTTTGGCACAGTTTAAGCATATGCTCGGCGGCAACGCTGTCGGCGATGCAGAATGCACCGGTAATTCCGATAACGGCATTCTTGCTCCCTTAATGCCCCTTGTTAGCAGATTCGTCGGCTGGAAGATGTATGCACAGGAGCTTCAAAGACCGTCTGTATATCTTTCAAACAGCGACGGCTTGAACTACGTTTGCACCGCAAGTGCATCCAACACAATTAAGGTTGCAAACAATGCTTCCGGTATGCTTTTAACACACAGAAATGGTGCAGATGACCAGAACTACGATATGATTCTTGACGCTGTAACCTGTGAAGGCTTAACAGATGGCGCACAGGTTGGCTCCGTAGCACTTCCGGCAAATAAGACGATTCATCCCGGTGAAAAAGCGGAATTGACTTATTCCAAGCCTGCTAGAGTTTCCGACCAGCCTCTCAAGATTACGCTGACCTACCACTTTATGTTTAAAGATGGTAAAACATTAAGCGACGAAAAGCAGACCGTTACATTCTACACCTTTATGTCTGAAAAGAAGACAGATATAAACACAAAACAGGAACAGAAACACGGTGGTACCGGCGGTATAGTATCTGCTACTGTCAATCCGTCTCTTTCCAAGCTCGATGCAGCTTCCATCCAGAACGCAATTAACAGCTTAACTGTTAGTATCGGTAATACAAATAAGAGCTTCGGTACTGGCGGTAACTCTTCTTATGGCAGCTTCGATGACAAGTATATTGTAAGCAACAACGACAACTATACCGGCACAGGTAAAGGTGAAATCATCGTTCTTCACCCTGCAAAGGCCGTAGCAGGCGCTGACTACAGCATCTTTAAATCTGGTGATTCCATTAACATCGGTAAAGTAACCGGTACAATCACTTATAGTAGAAAAACGTTTAATTTCACTCTTAATTTGAATAAACTTTGGCTTTATGATACTGCTGCTTTGGAAGCTTTGTTCAACCGTTTTGCTAAATCAGATGTTCAGGCTTCCTACTTTGCAAATGCAGATGCTGAGTACAAGGCATTCCAGGATGCTATGCTGAATGCAGCAAAACTCTTGAAACAGCCGAAGATGGTGAGAACCTTCGCATCGGATTACTCTGTAGAAAACATTAAGGCAGTTACAGAAGCATTGCAGACAGCAGCAAAGAACCTCTTTGCAAAGAAGTCCAACGCAAACACCATCGGTGTTGTTGAAACAGCAATGGATACTTGCGAACCGGCAAATAAACCGGAAGTAGATTATCAGGATTATGAGTTATTCGAATTCTTCAAATATCAGGGCGTAAGAGATCCTCTTAGAGCAAGAATCAACGAATACAAAGAACCCTTGGCAACTCTTCCCGATTATATTCCGAGCAACCCGAACCTTGACAAGGCTGTCATTGATGCAGCTGTTGCGGCAGATGCAAAATATGCAGAAGCAATTAAGCAGTCCCTCAAGGCTCGTACTCAAGAAGAACAGGATGCTCAGGATCTTGTTCATAGCAACTGGGAAAAGAATCAGCCTTCCTACACAACTCTTGAAAACGAAGATGCAGCAAAGAGATTGACCTATTATCATGACCTTTGCGTTGCAAATCCGAGAGCAGTTGATTTAACCTTCCTTAAGGATGAAATCAGACTTGCTAAGCAGCTTCACAGCAATGCTGCAGATTATTCCGCACTTTCCTATAAGGCTTATACAGCAGCTTTAGCAGCAGCCGAAGCTGTAGTTGCAAAGGCTGACAAGGCTCTTCGCTCCGAAGCTTTCGCAGCAAAGTATGCGTTGATGAAGGCAGAAAACGCTCTTGTTAAGACCACCTACTTCCGCAATGGTGTTGAAGAACACCTTTCCTGTGACGAAGCCGGCTACTATGACAACCTTAAGAATATGGTTGCACAGGCAAAAGCAATCTTTGACAATGCAGAACTCTACACTGCAAAGACCGCAGATGCTTGGGGTCAGCTCCTTACAGCACTTGGTTACACCGATGCTAACGGCGTTGTATTCTATCCGAATGCAGCAGAAGAATTCCTGAAGAACGATAGAATCTTCAGCAAGAACGAAGGCGCAAGAATCGATGCTCAGGTTCAGAACCTCAAGGCAGCTCTTGCAAACTTCGAATGCAAGGTTAAACTTGCTCCCATGGAGAACACCACAACACAGGTTAGCTCCGATGGTAGCTACATCATTAACGGTATTAACCCGGCAAGCATTCTTAATGAAGAAGCCTTTAATAAGTACGTTAAGACCGTAGCTCCTCAGGGTGTTGCTGTTGATCGTGTATTGACTTCTGCTAAGGCTGGTTACTTTGGTACTGGCACAACAGCTGTCCTCAAAGTGAAAGACAGCACTCTCGCAACTTACACCCTCGTTATCTACGGTGATGTAAACGGCGACGGCGCAGTTGACGCATTCGACGCAGCATTACTTGACCGTGCAATCACAGACAGCTCCGTTCTTCGCGACAAAGCTGCTCTTGCAGGTGATGTTGTTGGTACTGACGGCAAATTCACCGTTCAAGACTATGCTGCAATCACCACTGCAGCTAAGGGCGGCGAAGCAATTAAACAGGTTCGCTAATCCTGTTTAAAGAAATAGCAAAAACGTGTACTTTAAGTACACAGGAAAAGATTATGTTATAGCTCCTTCTCCGGGGCTATGACGTGTAAGGATTCCAAACAGCGCAGGAGTCGCTCTTAAAAGCGGCTCTTGCGCCGAAGTGCATAAAAAGGTCGAAGAATAGACAGGTGAATTTCCCTCCCCAGTGCCCACCACGCACGCTTGTAGAAAGATGGAGTGATAGCCGTTTTTATACCTAAGGTATGGGAAAAGCAGATGGCTTTTTTTGGACGTAACATGAAATGTAACGATAAGGAATCTAAAAGTAAAAGGAGGATAGAATTTTTTATGACAAACGTTAAAAAGACATTAAGTGTGCTTTTAGCCTTCGTTTTGGTTTTAGGCACTTGTATGTTCAGTGCGTTTGCAGCAGGTACGGATACAGCTACCATTAAGGTCGTTCCGGATAAAACCACTGCAAATGTAGGCGACGTAATTACCGTTTCCGTAAAATTAGATGCAAACTATGCTGTAGCATCTACTTCTGCTATTGTAAAGTTTGATACAGCAGACTTTCAACTTGTAGAAGCTCCGACAGTGAACAAAACTTTGTTCGGCTCTGAACTTGCAACCGATGCTGTTGCATACAATGATGCAGAGGGCGTTGTTGGTGCCTACTTTGTAGCAAAGAAAGGCGCAGAGTATAAAGTACAGACAGATGTGGTACTCTTTAGCTTCAAGTTGAAGGCATTAAAGGCAAATGCAAATGCAGCCCTTACCTTGCCGACAGAGGAACTCAAGAGCACAGCAAAACCGGACGGTAAGATTTACTGCGGTAAAGGCGATACTTCTGACAATATTGTTGAAGTTCCCTGCACAATCGCTTTAACCAATGCTGCTGTTAATATCGGCGGCGGTGCTGTAGCTACACCCACAATTAAGGGCGTTGGCACTGGCTTTGTTGACGAAGCAAAAGGATTCGTTTACGGTGTACCGGCAGGTACAACTACCGAAACTGCTTTGAATGCTTTGTTCACAGCAGAAAACGGAACCTTAAGATGGGAAGTTGGTACAGCTTCTACTCTTGGTGGTACAGGTACAACTGTTACCTTAGTAGGTACAGATGGTGCGGACGTTAAGACCTACACCCTGGTTGTCTTTGGCGACTTGAATGGTGACACAATAGTAGATAGTGTTGACGCTGGTATTATCGATGGTTCTATTTTTAAGATGACCACTTTAGATCCTGCACAGGAATTTGCAGGTGACCTCAATATGGACACATTAGTAGATAGCGTTGACTCTGGTATTATCGATGGTTCTATTTTCAAAATGACAACAATTGAACCTAATATTTATGCATAATCTTTAGGATAATAAGTTGATCTAAAAGATATAATTTAATTGGAGGACACATAAGAATGAAATCTACAAAAAAGATTTTAGCTGTTATTTTAGCTCTTGTGTTGAGTCTTTCTGCTTTTTCTGTTGTAGCAATGGCAGGACCGGAAGATCCTGTTCAAGTAACAGTTGATATTACAACAACTAAGACAGATAAAGTTTCTACAAAAGGTGATCCGGTTTATCAAGTGGATGCCTACATTGACTCTTCGCATTCCTTAACTGCTTTTCAGTTGAGAATTACTTTCGACAAGAACTATTTCTATGCTGTTAATTCTAAGACTTTAGGTTTTATGCCGGCTCCTGGCGAATTTGCAGCTATTACAGATGCAGCTGATGACAACATTTTCAGCCCGAATTCTACAGTTTACACAAATAATGAGTTCTGCGCAGATGGTTATTACATGGGACCGGACTGCAGCCCGGCCGATGGCTACTCAATTTACGCTAGCTCTTCCGCACCGTCTATTACCAAATGTAACTCTGCTGACCTTGCTTTACCTAACAACTATGTAGGTTTTGCATTGGCACAAAAAGCAAACTACGGTGATAGCTACTTACTTGTTTCTGGTGGTCACTCCAGCGGCAATATGGCATCTCCTACAAGAGGTAGAGTAAAAGTCTTCTCCGCATACATTGCTCCTAAAGCAACTACTCCGGATGGTTCTTATACGATTGGTATACAGCCTGGTCAGGATGGTAAGTTCGGCGGTGCATATTGCATCAACGACGTTGTTGATACCAAGTCTGTTGGTGATATGAAATACACGACTAAGTCTGTTAGACCTGAAAATGTTACCATCAATAGTGCAACCATCACTCTTGGCGAAGTAGCTCCGACAACCGGCAAACTTACCAAGACTGCAGCTTTCGTTAAGGAAGTTAATGGCGATGCCTTCAAATTGAAGGTTCGTTCTTCCATTACAGAAGCTGACATGAACGAGCTTCTTGCAGCAAAGAGCCTCGCAGACGTTAAGACTGGTGTTACTTCTGTTGGCTTCGTTGTAACTAACGATGCAACTTGGACAGAAGCTGAAGCTGTTAAGGCAATCAAGGGCGAAGCATTAGCGGGCTCTGCAAGATATGCT
>JAHHQU010000084.1 GCA_020026225.1 Phocaeicola sp.
TAGGTAATAATCCAAAGTGAAAGAATTTATCCCCATGATTTATCTACTGAGCCGATTCATTGCCAATATTTGGTAAGACTGAAATTTAGTGGCGTAAAGGGCATATAACATAATAAAATAAGGTGTGATGAACTTAATCATCACACCTTATTTTTATGAGAACGGAATAGTTTTTATTCTGTTTTTAATGTTTCGTCGATAGCTGCTATTTTCTTAAGTGTTAAGTTCAAATCAGCTTTCAAGTGTTCAATCTTGCGTGTGATTTCCGTGACCAGACTATTTCCCTTCTTGGATGAAGAAGTAAGGAAGCCTAAGTTATTTTCATAAGTTTGGATCTCGTTACGTAAGTTTTCGCAGTTGCGGACCAGACGTTCACGGTTGCGATACAAGTTATTTTCTGATTTCAGCGAAGATTTGAAGTTGCTCAATTTCTTTTCGCTGGCTGAGATGTTCAATTTGTCGAAAAGTTTGTCAACTAAGTGATGGAATTCTTTGTACATGCGATCTTTATCCTTGAAAGGAACGAATCCAATAGAATTCCATAGCTTGATGGCTGCCTTTACACGTTCGTTGGCCTCGTTGTCTGTAGCGCCTGATTGATCTAATTCTTCCAATTCTTTGATGATGGCGTTCTTTTTCTGCAAATTTTCTTGCTCTACACTGTGTTGCGAAGAGTTAGCCTTATTCTTCTGTGCAAAGAAATAGTCGCAGGCACCGATGAAGCGTTGCCAAACAGAATCAGAATGCTTCTTGGCAACAGGTCCGATGGTCTTCCATTCTTTCTGAAGTTTGGTAAGAATTTCAGCAGTTTCCTTCCAGTCTGTACTATCTTTCAAAGCTTCCGCCTGTTCACACGATGCTTTTTTCTTCTCTAGGTTTTCAGCCATATGTTCCTTTACGGATTTGAAGAAAGTTGATTTTCTACGGAAAAACTCATCGCAAGCGGTACGGAAACGTTCGAATATTTTCGTATTTACTCGTTTAGGAGTAAATCCGATTGTTTTCCATTTGGCTTGTAGGGCAAGAATTTCTTGGGTTTTTTCCTCCCAATCGGCAAATGTTTTCAGCGCATCGTACTCAATGGCTTCTACTATTTCGCAGATGACTGTTTTTTGATCGAGGTTATTTTGTTCTCTTTCCTTTATGGCTTCGAAGTGTTCCTGGTGGCGACGATTGATGATAGTTGAGGCGGCCTTGAAACGAGTCCAAATACCTTCGCGAAGTTCTTTCGCAACTGGTCCGATAGAGCGGAATTCTTGATGGAGTTTCTGTAGTTGGTGAAAAGCAGAGATAACATCGGGTTCATCGGCTAGTTTTTCTGCACTTTCACACAAGTGAGTTTTCTGCTCCAGATTTTTCTTGAAATCGTATTCACGGAATTCGTTGTTCAATTTCACCATATCATAGAACTTTTCACAAGTCAGTTGGTAATCGTTCCATAATTCGGTAACCTTAGCTGCGGGAACCTGTTTGATTTCGTTCCATTCTTGCTGGAGTTGTTTGAAGGTGTTGTATGTTTTGTTAAGGTCCTCGGTTGATTCTGCACAAGCTTTCATCTGTTCCAGAATCTCTAATTTTTTCTGAAGATTCTCTTCTTTTTCTTGCTCCAAAGCTGCATTTACAGCATTTCTTTGTTCTTTAATGCAGTTCATCACTTCTTTGAATTCAATTTCCAAAGGACCTAATTCGGGGGTGAAAGATTCAGCGTCTCCTCCGTTTTCAATGTAAGTCTTTTTGGCTGTTTCTATATCGGCTTTATTTTGTTTATAGAAATTTTGTTTTAAGAATTCAATTTCTTGTTTGTCGATTTCTCCTCCAGCTTCTTTTATTTCGTTCAATCGGCTGATGACTTCGGCTTTTGTAAGTTTGGCAGAACCCTGTGTGTGTTCCACTTCTTCATTGGGGGTAGCTGCTTTTTCTGGAGCCTCGTATAAAGGAGTCTCTGCAGGTGTGCTATTCTCTTTTACTTCCATCGTATAAGGGTTTAAGGTTATTCTTGTTTTATAAACTATAATTTACAAATAAAATAAAATAAAATTAGAATTCATATCTTTTTGTCAGATATTTTGCCGAAGAGAGGAAATGGACTTTCGGGTATGATGGAAAGGATAGGAGGGAATTGCAAATTCTTGAGTGACTTTACAGGGCTATATAAAGCTTTTTTGCCTTTGTTCAAATGCAAAAAAGCATTTGAGCAAAGGCAAATCTGTACTATCTTTTTGTCGGATCTTTTTGTTTTATGATAAAAGGGCGGTAATTCCCATATACATTAACATGCCAATGATGTCGTTGGTAATGGATATAAAGGGACCCGTTGCAATGGCAGGGTCTATCTTTAATTTTTCCAATGTCATCGGTACTAGCGTTCCAAAGATGGATGCAAACATGACAACAGCAAATAAACTGATAGAAACAGAGTAGCTTACGGTAGCTGTCGGTCCGAATCGAACGAAGTTGTAGATATAAACAAGCATTGAAATGATAGAAGCATTGATTGAGGCTACTAGTGATTCTTTTGCCACTTGCTTTAATGTGTTTCCTGCATCGAGGGAGCTGTTGGCTAAGCCTTGTACCACCAATGCAGAAGATTGGGTACCTACGTTACCTCCAGTTCCACCGATAAGCGGAATGTAAAGAGCCATTTCTGGATGGCTGGCAAATGTGGAATCAAAGTTTCCAAGAATCAAGGAGTTTCCAATACCTCCTAACATACCGATAAGTAACCAAGGAAGGCGTGCACTGGTTTGGCGGAAAACATTATCGTCAGATTCTACGTCCTGTGACAAACCGGAAGCCAATTGGTAGTCACGCTCTGCCTGTTCACGTACTTCATCCATAACGTCATCGACGGTGATTCGTCCTACAAGACGTTCAATGCTGTCAACGACAGGTACTGCAACCAAGTCGTATTTTTCAATGACTTGAACGACTTCTTCAATGGGGGTATCTACGTGTACGGAAACTGGGTCTTTCCGCATGACATGCTTTACTTTAGAAACGGAAGGACTGGTAATCATCTTCTTTAGAGGAAACACACCGCGAAGACGCTCTTCGTCATCAATGACATACACGTAATAAATTTCATCCATGTCTTCTGCTTGCAAACGCATTTCTCGCAAGCATTCTGGCATACTCCAATTCTCATTTACGACGACCATCTCGGTACCCATCAAACCACCGGCGGTATCTTCGTCGTATTTCAGCAAGTCTACGATGTCACCGGCTTGTTCAATGTCTTCGATATGGGAAAGGACTTCTTCCTGTTTGTCCTCGTCCATTTCACGGATGATGTCAACGGCGTCATCGGTATCCATATAGTCGACAAATCGTTTGGCGATTGTTTCAGAGGGCAAGATGTCCAAGAAACTTTTACGGGCATCTTCGTCCATTTCCACCAAAACGTCGGCAGCCGTTTCGTTATCTAGTAAGAGGTAAATGAAGCGGGCTTCTTCAGTATTGAGTTCGTCGCATAATTCGGCGATATCTGTAGGATGTAGGTCATTTATGAACTCTTTTACTTTGTCTGATTCCTTTTTCTCGATCCACTCAGAGATCATTTTCAAATCCTCGTTATTCATCCTTCTTTGTATTTAGAGGTTGGAGAAAATAATTGTCATTCCATATTGCCTGGCGGTACGGCTCCTGCCAGAGCTTTTTCTACACGATTGGTTAGTTCCACGAATTCTTCTACAGAAAGCTGTTCCGGGCGTTTGTTGAATATAGGGTCGGAACTGAGTGGATTCGCTTTGTCTAATATCGGTGATATAGAGTTTCGCAATGTTTTTCTGCGTTGGTTGAAAGTTGTTTTAACAATCTGTTTGAACAACTTTTCATCGCAGCCCAAATCTTGAGTTTCGTTGCGGGTCATTCTGATGACTGCACTCTTTACTTTGGGAGGTGGGTTGAAAACATGTTCGTCTACAGTGAACAAGTATTCAACATGATACCATGCTTGGATGAGAACACTCAAGATTCCATAAGTCTTCTTTCCGGGTTTAGCGGCGATACGTTCGGCCACTTCTTTTTGAATCATGCCGGTACAGCATGGTATCAAGTCTTTGTAGTCGAGCATCTTGAAGAAGATTTGGCTAGATATATTATACGGATAATTGCCAGTAAGTACGAAGGGTTTGCCGTCAAACAATTCGTTTAAGTCCATACGCAGGAAGTCTTGTTCGATGATGTTTTCACCTAACTCGCTGAAATTTTCTCGCAGAAAGGCCACTGACTCAAAATCTAGTTCTACCACCTTGGTAGGTCGTCCTTTGGGGAGAAGGTATTGAGTAAGTACACCCATACCAGGTCCTACTTCTAGGATGGGAATGTCAGGACATGCGTCTACGGTGTCGGCTATGTCTTTCGCCACTTGGAGGTCTTTCAGAAAATGTTGCCCTAAAAACTTCTTTGGTTTAACTAATTTCATTCCGTAAATTTATCTTTCTAAGTTTTAATGAAATCTAAAAGGAGTCCGATTGGTGTTTAAACGCCTTTTAAATAGTAATAATTCAAGCAAGGATATTATCTTTGCAATGTGCAAAGTTAGCATTTAAATTTAAATTTATTGTAGATATTGGAACTAAGTAAATCAAAAAAAAGAATAAAAAAAGTCATGCAGGTAGGATTGTCTCTGCTTTTGGGGACAGCTGTTCTTGTATGGACTTACCACGGATTTGATTTTCAGCGTGTATCAGTGGTATTGGATAATATGCATTGGGAGTGGATTGTTTTGTCTTTGTTGTTTGGAATCTTCAGTCATTTGCTACGCGGTTGGAGGTGGCGTTTGGCACTTGAACCTTTGGGGGAACATCCAAAACGAGAGAATTGTGTTTACGCTGTATTTGTTTCGTATGCGGCTAATCTGGTTTTGCCTCGTATCGGAGAAGTGTCACGATGTGGTGTCCTATCAAAATATGATGGAGTGTCTTTTGCTAAATCCTTGGGTACGGTGGTGACCGAGCGAATCATAGATACAGTTTGTATTTTGCTTATTACGGGAGCGACTCTTTTGCTGCAGTCGGGTATGTTTACTGCTTTTTTTGCTCGGACAGGGATGCGTGCAGAATCTTTTGTTCACTTGTTTACACCGATAAATTTTTTCATTACGTTGCTTTGTTTGGGAGCGTTGGGAGTATTTGTGTTCTTTTTACTCCGACGATTGACCGTTTTTTCAACGATAAGAGGGATTGTTGACAATATCTGGAAGGGATGTTTATCTTTGCGTGAGGTAGATAATCTTCCGCTTTTTTTAATGTATACCGTGGGTATCTGGTTATGCTATTATTTCCAGTTTTATTTGTCTTTTTATTCCTTTGACTTCTCAGCCAATTTGGGTTGGATGGCAGGGGTAGTAATGTTTGTCGTTGGAAGTATTGCTGTTGTTGTTCCCACTCCTAATGGAGCTGGTCCTTGGCATTTCGCTGTTATCACGATGATGATGATGTATGGCGTGTGTAAAGACGATGCAGGAATATTTGCACTTTTAGTGCATGCAATCCAAACTTTTTTATTAATTTTGTTAGGAATATACGGAATGGTAGCATTACAACTGTCAAACCGATCCTTAAAAACTAAAACTCATATAACAACTCATAACTAAAAAATTAAAAACTATGAGCGAGATTCTATCATTGGCTCCACAAAATGTGTGGAAAAATTTTTATGCATTGACTCAAGTTCCACGTCCTTCAGGTCATTTGGAAAAGATTCAAGCATTTTTGTTGGACTTCGGTAAGAATGCAGGTCTTGAAACATTCAAAGACGAAGCAGGTAATATTATTTATTTGAAACCGGCTACTCCGGGTATGGAAAACCGTAAAACTGTTATTCTTCAGGCTCACATGGATATGGTTCCTCAGAAAACTAAAGAAACAGTTCATGATTTTGAAAAAGATCCTATCCAAACTTATATTGACGGCGAATGGGTAAAGGCTAAAGGTACTACTTTAGGCTCTGACGATGGTATGGGTGTTGCAGCCATCATGTCTGTTATGGAAGACAAAACCTTACAACATGGTCCATTGGTTGCCTTGATTACAGCAGATGAAGAAACAGGTATGTATGGTGCTTTTGGTTTGAAACCTGGTACTATCGACGGAGATATCCTTTTGAATCTGGATTCAGAAGATGAAGGTGAACTTTATATTGGCTGTGCTGGTGGTGAAGATTTGACTGCTACTTTGGAATATAAAGAAGAAGAAACAGATCCTGAAGATGTTGCCTTGAAGATTGACTTGAAAGGTTTGCGTGGTGGTCATTCTGGTATTCAGATTGGTTGGGGACATGCAAATGCCAATAAGTTGATGGCTCGTTTCTTGAATCAGGTGATTACTTATGATGAGGCATGTTTGGTTTCATGGGAAGGCGGTAACATGCGTAATGCGATTCCTCGTGAATGTGAAGTGGTGATTACTGTGCCTGCTTCAGAAGTTGAAGATGTATTGGCGTTTGTTGGAGAATGTGAACAGGTATGGCGTGATGAATATGCAACTATCGAAGATGGTTTGAGTTTTACAGCTGAAAAAATTGATCTTCCTAAGTACATGGTTCCAGATGAAATCCGTGATAATTTGGTAGATGCTGTCTTTGCTTGTCCTAATGGAGTAGAGCGTTTTATTCCTACTATCCCTGATACAGTAGAAACTTCTTCTAATTTAGCCATTGTATCTATCGGTGGTGGTAAGGCTGCTGTAAAGGTATTGACTCGCAGCTCACGCGATTCAATGAAGGATTATAGAAATACTGCTATTGAAAGCTGTTTCTCTATGGCTGGTATGCAGGTTGAACGTAGTGGTAGCTATTCTGGCTGGGAACCGAATGTGAATTCTCCAATTCTTCATGCGATGAAGCAGTCTTACAAGGAACAGTTTGGTGAAGAACCTGCTGTGAAAGTGATTCATGCAGGTTTAGAGTGTGGCATCATCGGTGCGGTTATTCCTGGATTGGATATGATCTCATTTGGTCCTACTTTGCAGTGTCCTCATACTCCGGAAGAACGCTGTAATATTCCTACTGTAAAGAAGTTCTATGAATTCTTGATTGCAACTTTGGAAAATACACCGGTTAAATAACCACGGATGATTATTGTACGATAATTTTTTTGAGATTAAAAGGCTGGATTCCTTCATCAATAAGGGATCCAGCCTTTTTAATTTGGAAACAAGAAGCCAATAATCGTGGATAATTTCTGATAGGTGACCGACAGACTTGTTGCAATACTTTCTTTATCTATGAAAAAATGGTTAGAAAAGATGTAGATTTAAAAGAATGAAGACAAAACTTAAGGAAGAACAAGTAAGAAAAGCAATATTCTGCTTTGCAGATGGTCTGTAACGTTTAAAAAAAGCCATATCTTTGCAGCTTTAAAAAACTAACAGACATTTTGCTCCAGTTGTCAAGTCATTTTCAGGCGTGACATTGTCTTAAAAAACAAATTTATGGATAATAAAGATGCAGGTGTGCAGCAGGTTAACACAGACCTGATTTACAAATTGAACGATCGTCCTCCTTTGAAGGAAACGATATTTGCGGCATTACAACATTTATTGGCTGTATTTGTGGCTATCATTACTCCTCCTTTGATCATTTCAGGAGCTTTGAAACTCGATGTGGAGACTACGGGATTTTTGGTCTCTATGTCTTTGTTTGCATCGGGTATTTCTACATTCATTCAATGTAAACGAGTCGGACCCTTGGGGTGTGGTCTCTTGTGTATTCAAGGAACCAGTTATTCTTTTATTGGTCCTATCATTTCTGCAGGAATGGTAGGAGGTTTAGCGTCTGTTTTCGGGGCAATTATTGCTGCATCAAGTGTGGAAATGGTGGTGAGTGTAATTAGTCGTCCCTTAAAAAGCCCATTTTTGCGAGATATTGTTCAAGCACAGTA
>JAHHQU010000085.1 GCA_020026225.1 Phocaeicola sp.
TACTTAAAACTTGCAGATTTATCAAAGAATTTTATAAACTAATTTGCTGAATATCTATAGATAAAGATGTTCTTAAGGGACGACTATCTATACACCATTACAAGTCCAACCGTTCACGCAATTCCTTCAACAGTTCAAGGTCTTTTGCTCGTATTTGTCCCTCTCGATTAGGAGGACAGTTTAATATCAAGACATTATCATTCTTCGTACATTGACGATAGAGTTTTTCCAGCTCATCCACCGATTTATACACGGTATCGGTTGTATTATAGAACCATTTTTCAGTCAATGTAACGGTAGACTCCCAAGGCATATAATACTCACGACCATTATACATAAACAATTTTGGGTCGTCATCCTTCGGAAGCATCGGATCACCTAAACGGAAATCGCTGGGGAAATAACGTATCGGATAATCCTCCTGCTGGTCTTCAGGATAAACCGCATGAAAATCAATGTCATCCGGTTTGCCGATACTCCAATTGATACCAATCTGGCAATTCGGCTCACGTGACTTGATTGTACGATAAATGTCCATAAGCGGCCAACGATAATTCGGTTTTTCCCAACTACCGTCGAACCAAAACTCTACAACGGGAGTATATTTCTGCGTAATATCCAAGATTTCGTTGATCTGGTTAAGCATGTAGTCGCTATATGCTGCATCCAACTTACAATTCTTGGTATCTGCATTTTGATGTCTGTCCCATAAAGAATAATACACGCCAAGACCTATATCAAATTTCTTGCAAGCCTTTGCCACCTCTTCAAGCACATTGGTCTTATTTGAAGATGAAGCGACATCGTACGTCGTGTACTTACTGTCCCAAAGACAAAATCCATCATGGTGTTTGGTTATAAAAATTACATACTTCATTCCGGCATCCTTAGCACCTTTAATCCATTGCTCTGCATCAATCTGACTGGGTGCATAGGCAGAAGCAGGTACACTACCATCGGTCCATTCTTCATCGACAAAGGTATTGATACCAAAATGCATGAACATACCGTACTTACGGTCGATCTGTGCTTGCTGTGCCGCACTCGGCTTATTAGAAGGAACAGGCAGGATATAGTCGTTGTTCTTTACTTCGGAACACGAAGCCAACGACAACAAAGCAAACAACAAGGAGATTTGTCTCATAGATTTCATCATTGATTTGAGGTTAATTGAGTTAGTTATTTTAAGGTTATAAGCAACAAACACGGCTGCTCAATCCCTACGCCAGCAGCATTCATCCCATAAGTATGCTATGTGAAATCAGGCTAATTTGCATAAGGAGCCGTAAATGTACAAAAAAACAAGAAAATTCGTCTCTTTCGGCAGCTAAAATTAACAAAGAACCTTCTGCCATGTACAGTAGGTACTGACAACCGAGTCTGGAAACCTAAAGAAATCTGATTCACAAAACCGTCGATTCCCTATCTTGTCAGACCATACCGCACGAATGATTACAGCTGTTCTTTCAGCTCCCCATCCACTTCTAAATTTGTTGGCGGATGGAGAGAGCTGATTAAGAAATCACTCTTTAAAAGCCATTCAAAGGAACAAGAACCGTCGGAACCAACAGTATCAATCCAAGAATGATAAGGGATAAGATGAACTTCCATGACCATCGGAACCATTTCTCATAAGGAATATGGCTCACACCAAGAACTCCCATCAAGATACCCGATGTAGGAGTAATGAGATTGGTAAAGGCATCCCCAAACTGATAAGCCATGACGGTTGCCTGCTTCGACATTCCAATAAGATCGGCAAAAGGTGCCATGATAGGCATCGTAAGAGCAGCTTTCGCACTACCCGACGGCATGAACAGATTAATAAAAGTCTGAATGGCATACATCAAGGAAACCGTAGCAATCTGTCCCAATCCTTCCATGCCTTCAGCCATCTTGTAAAGGATCGTATCAATAATCTTCCCTTCCTGAAGAATGACGATGATACCTCCTGCCAGACCGACAATCAATGCTGCACTCATGATGTCCTTACAACCGGCCAAGAAAAGCTCGACAAGTTCATTAGGACCTCGTCCGTTGGCAATTCCTGCAAACAAGCCCATAACGAGAAAGAGCGTAGCTATCTCAGAGATATACCATCCGTACCCCATGACACCGATAACAAGATAGAATACTGTAAAGAAAAGCAGACTCATAATGTAAAAATGAACCGTCTTACGAAGCAAGAAATAAGAGCTGATGGTAAAAGCCACTGCCAGTATCGGAATGAAAGGCAGGTGTTCGAATACTGCATTTCCAATCTTGAGCGTACTGGTAGGATACTCAATGGCAAAAGCAATTTGTGCTACAGCCAATACGACATAACTGATCCATGCTCCCTTGGGAGTATAATATTCAATGGAAACAGATTGGTTGGAGTGCAACTGGCGCCAATAATTATCAGCTTCATAAACCAACGACGACGTAGGACAACGTTTGACCTTATTGGCATAACGCAATATCCAAGCAAAGCCAAAAACGTTTATGACAAGCCAACAGAACAATCGGTATTCAATACCAGAAAATAGAGGAAGCCCTGAAAGACTCTGAGCAATGCCAATGGTAAAAGGATTTAGGATAGCTCCTGCAAAACCCAATCCCGCTGCAATGAAAACCATGCAAATTCCAGTAATTGAGTCATAGCCCATGGAAATGGCAAGAGGAACAAACACCATACAAAAAGGTATTGTTTCTTCACTCATACCGAATACTGCACCAAAGATGCTGAATATAAGCATGATGCAGAATATTATAATATTGTCAATCCCTATCTTCTGTATGAATCGGTTGGATTCCAGTTCTCGTGCTTTACGGAGGAAGCTCATCGTACCTACATCGAAGGCTTTGCTATCATTAACTATCCAAAACGCACCGCCGATAATGAGAATAAAGATGATGATATCTGCCTTGTCGACAAAACCGGTAAAGAAACAGGAAAAGACTTCCCATGTTTGAGGTACACGCTCGACCGACTGATATACCATTGTTTTCACACCATCATCACCTATATGCTCTACATACTGTCCACCGGGAATAATCCACGTGAGAAAAGCACAAAGGAGAATGACCCCAAAGATAATGACATACGTATGGGGAACCTTTTTCTTTTTCATATCTGCTTTATTTTTGAAAATTGAATTGCAAAATTAGTAAAAAGAGTCAATATAATATCCTTTCCGTGCAAACATCATTGCCTATAATCATCATATTGGTACGATTTTTAGAGATATTGCCAATCAACCAACTACTTTTTTAACTTTGCCTTTACAAAAAGCAGGGAAAAGGTTCAAAAAAAACAAACGGTTAGAGTCTGAGCGAATCAGAATCTAACCGTAGTATTATTTTCTCAAGTACTCAATCTCTCAACACCGAGACAACGGCATACGAGCGACTACCCTCTTCCTCACGGACTACCCAGCGAAAGATTCTTTTTCAAATAAGCCGCTGTTACAGAGTTGGCATCCGCCAACATTTGTTCCGGCGTTCCTTGGAAGATGATGGTTCCACCTTCATCCCCTCCACCCGGTCCGACCTCAATAGCGAAATCTGCCGCTTTCAAGACTTTCAGGTTATGTTCTATCAAGAACAGGGAATTTCCTTTCTCGACTAAGCTCTCGAACAAGTCAATAATGTGTTGGACATCCTGCAAGTGAAGTCCATCAGTCGGTTCATCCAAAACAAGAACCTGTCCCGATTTTCCCAGATAAGATGCCAGTTTCATTCGCTGCAACTCTCCGCCTGATAAAGTAGAAAGAGATTGGTTCAAATGCAGATAAAATAGTCCGACATCTGCCAAAGGCTTCAACTTCTGCTCGATGACGGTACCAGCAAAGCGGACCATGGCTTGACGGACCGTCAAATCCATCACCTCTGCAATGTTCAATCCATCCAGTTTGTATTCGAGTGCTTCCTTGGAATAACGCAGACCTCCACACGATTCACAAACGGTTTCAATTGAGTCCATGAAAGCCATTTCAGATATAATCACTCCTTTACCTTGACACACCGGACATGCTCCTTCCCCATTGAAAGAGAAGAGTCCAACCTTCTTTCCACTGGCTTTAGCAAACATCTTGCGGATATCATCAGCCACTCCAAGATACGTAGCAGGAGTTGAGCGAAGACTGATGCCAATACTCTTTTGGCTGATCAGCGTAACCGCTTCTCCCATTTGATTGTAAAAGGCCTGCATCAACGAACTTTTTCCTGAACCAGCCACACCGGCGATCACTGTAAACAATCCTTTGGGAAGGTCCACAGAAACATTCTTCAAATTGTGCAGAGTGAGATTCTTCAAGCTGAACCATTCAGAAGCCGAACGAGGAGACGGTTTCAACCCCGTATGCTCTCTAAGCAACCGACCCGTTAGCGTATTCCCTTCAAGCAACTGCTGATAAGATCCTTCAAACAACACGTTGCCTCCCAAAGCACCGGCTCCGGGACCCATATCAATAATATGGTCTGCTATTTCCATCATTTCCTTATGGTGCTCCACCATCAGGACCGTATTTCCTCGATTGCGCAATTCGATAATAGCATCACTCAACCGATGAATGTCATGGCTATGAAGTCCTACACTGGGCTCATCCAACACATACAACATATCCGACAACGAAGAATTGTTATATTTTGCGATTTTACAGCGTTGAGCTTCCCCTCCTGAAAGTGTCCCCATCGGACGATCCAATGTAAGATAATCCAAACCGATGTCTATAAGTGCCCCGATACGACTCTTGAGAGCAGATTTCATGTCCACAGCAATCGGTTCATGGATAGCATCAAGCCAAGTGATGATTTCAGGAAGAGGCATGTGAGTAATGTCCGCTATATTCTTCCCGCCGATTTTACAAGACAGGATTCGCGGATTCAGTCGGTTCCCGTGACACTCAGGACAAACCCCTTGCGTCACCAAAGGCTCCAATTTCTTCCAATGCACTTTGGCATCATCGCGTTTCAGCATGCGATTCATGCGATACATCAAGCCCTCATATTTCCCGTTTCTATAATAATCGGCAGGAGGATTCTTCAGAGTCATAGGCTCTTGATACAGAAACAGATGGAGCTCTTCCGGAGTAAAATCCTTGATTTTCTTGTTCGGGTCGTAAAGTCCACAAGCTCCATAATACAGCCAACGCCATTGTCCCGGTTCATAGGCAACGTAATTGATTACTCCAGGCTCATTCAAACTTTTATTGAAATCAACGAGCTTATGTACATCAATTTCGGTAATTTCTCCAAGGCCATCACACCGTGTACAACGTCCCTGCGGGTGATTGAAAGAAAAAGAATCAGAGTACCCTACGAAAGGAGATCCGATACGCGAAAACAACAATCGAAGCAAGCTATAAATATCGGTATAAGTACCTACAGTAGATCTCATTTGTCCTGAAGGCTTACGCTGGTCTATAACAATAGCCGGCGGAAGACTTTCTATTTTCCCCACCTTAGGTCGTCCATACTTTGGAAGATACCTCTGTGCATAGCTGGGGAACGTATCATTCAGTTCGCGACGAGACTGTGCGGCGATGGTATCCAAGACGAGCGAACTTTTTCCTGAACCTGACACTCCGGTAACTACGGTTATCTGATGCTTAGGAATAGCCACTGAAACATGTTTCAAATTATTTTGAGTTGCATCAATTACTTGTATCTTATCTTTCATCATAGCTGTTTAAAGTTTATTTCCCAAAACAATCATTTCATAGGGATAAAAATATAAAACTTTTTAAAGAGTTTCTAACATTTCGTCGCGATTTTTGCGAACGAAGTGTCTTGGAGAGGGACCTCCCTCAGCGGCTGCATATCCAACAGGAAATATGGCCGTCAATTCGTATTCTTTCATTTCCGGATATAAAGACTGAAGCATGGGAGCGTCAAAATATCCTACCCATGTTGTGGAAAGGCCCATATCGGCTATTTGAAGCATGATATGAGTAGCCACAATGGCTGCATCGGTTTCAGCAAACGAATGTCCATCAAAAGAGCGAACCCAACCTTCCTCTTTCTTGTAGCCAACCACCAGGAACGTATCTGCTCCGAACGTAAACCGTGTTGCCTGATGGATGTCATTTTTTGCTTTTTCCGATTTCATCCAAAATATCTTTATCGGCTGTTTATTGACCGCAGTAGGTGCAAGCATCGCTGTCTCGATAATTTGTTCCACCAGCTCATCGCTCACCTTGACATCATTCATTTTTCTGCAAGAAAATCTTGCTTTTGCCAATTCTTTAAATTCCATATTCATTCCTTTTTCAACGTGAAAACTTAACCCGGCTGAGCCCCCAGATATTCTGCAAGTGTTTCAGGTGCCAGTTCCACTGTCAACCCGATTCTTCCACCAGATATATAAATCGTCTCGTTACCGAACACCTCTTCTTCTACATAAATAGGCAGCTCCGTCTTTAAGCCGAACGGTGAACAACCCCCATGTACATATCCGGTCAATTCTTCAAACACCTCTGGCTGAAGCATCGTAAGATTGCGAGCTCCAACGATCTGTGCGGCCTTCTTCATGTCTATTCTATTTGCAGCCGGCAAACAAAACACATAATATCCGCCATGATGATCCGTAGTAACCAGCGTTTTGATGAGACGTTCAACTGAAAATCCCATATAAGATGCAACATCCACGGCCGCAATAGGACCGTTTTCTGTGGGATATTCATGTATTTTATACTGAATCGCATTTCGATTCAAATGTTCTAACGCACTTGTCATTTTATCCATTCTTTCTTGCGGTTTTAAATTGAACATAAACAAAACAGTATATGACGACTGGACCCCAAACATCCAGCCACCATTCCTGTGATTTAATCAGAAGCTTAAAAACTTTCTTTAATTAGAAGTCTATTTTCTCTCCTTCGTACAAAGCGACATAAAGCTTTTCGATGTCCTCTACCGAAGTAGTACGAGGATTGAATGAAGTACATATATCTTTAAATGCATTTTCAGCCATACGATGAACTTCTTTCATCCAAACATCCTTTTCAATTCCATATTCACGGATAGATGCCGGAACGTTGATTTCTTTCTTAAGATTTTCAACAGCCTCAATAAATTCAGTGGTTGTAGACAGCCCAATCAATTTGGCTAAATCTTCAAAACGGTTGGTCACCTTTGAGTTATAACGCATTACGTTAGGAAGTGCCAATGCATTCGCACGACCGTGAGGAATACCAAATACACCGCCCATCTGATGAGCCATTGAATGAACGATACCTAACCATGCGTTGGTAAAGGCATATCCTGCCAAAGCTGAAGCATCGTGCATGTTCTGACGAACCACCCCGTCTTCTGGATTTTCTACAGCTTTCTTCAAGTTATCGAAGATCAACTGGATACTACCCTTTGCAAACGCATCGGCATAGTTGTCATCCACATTAGAAGTATAAGCTTCAATTGAATGAGTCAATGCATCCATTCCTGTGTTTGCTGTAATATCAGCTGGCATAGACTTGCAGAGGTCGCCATCTACAATAGCCAAATCCGGTTGCAGTTCATGTGAAGCCAAAGGATATTTAACTCCTTTCACACGGTCTGTAATAACTGCAAGTGAAGTAGTTTCTGTACCTGTTCCACTTGTTGAAGAAATCGCTGCGAAACGAGCTTTCTTTCTTAATTCCGGGATACCGAACGGAGTAATCATCTGTTCAAATGATAAATCCGGATGTTCGTACAGAACCCACATTGCCTTTGCTGCATCGATAGAAGAAGTACCTCCCAGACCAATAATCCAATCAGGTTGGAACTCTGAAATAAAGGCAGCACCTTTTCTTACTGTATCAATAGAAGGATCAGGTTCTACACCTTCAAATACTTTAACGTGAGTTCGACGAATTCAGAATAATGCAAGCTGTGTGTCAATCGTTCTT
>JAHHQU010000086.1 GCA_020026225.1 Phocaeicola sp.
GACTATTTACATTCTCTTTGGCGTGATTTTTTTATCTCATGGGGATTTCATAATAAAATAAAAAGAGAGCGAGTAAGAACGGAGTTTAACGTATAATTTATACGCAGCTTTCGATGAGCAAACAAGAGGCCATATTAGAGACCTCACCCCTTAGATTTTAGAACAATCTTTCTATCTTTGTTCATAAGTATAACCATAACAACATTAGAAGCCATGAATACAGATAAACTCAGCAGAATACTCTCGAATGCTAGCAATCTTGCAACAAATCTATCCTTCTGGACAGATTTGTCGTTAATTACTTGCAGTTCTCGAAGTATTATCCTTGTACACAATTGTACAAGCGTTAAAGGTCGACTCTAAAGAAAAGCTTCAGAAATCTTACTCGCTCGTTGTATTTGTTTTGTTATAGGAACCATTTGAGGGGAGTTACAATATTTGTTGTAAATCTTGCATCTAAAGAATTTATATCCATCCCAGAAAGACTTTATATGCATCTGTTATCGAATTCACAAGAAAATCCCATCCCACTAGCTTCTCTTATAAAACGACATTGAAACTTCAAAACAAATAGTTTCTATTTTCTGAGACTAAAGTTACAAAGGAGAAATGAATCTACAAAATCAATATACCTAAAGTTTTCTAAATTGTAAGCTGTCGGTGAACTACGTATCTGATATTTTAAGGCAATCATGAGGTCGTTTTCCCCGGATTGCCTTCTTTATTATAATAATGTCGTGGATGTCGATGATGTCGATGATTTCAGAGAACGCCTGCTGCCTTCAGATTATCTGGTAACAGTTCATCTAAATCTTTGGAGTAATCGTCGTCATATTGATGTACATGTTCCAGGAAGTAGATCATCCATTTACGGAAGTCTACACCTGCTGCCCTACAGCATCCGATAAAGCTATAAAGGATGGTAGTGCCTTCTGCTGTATCATCATTCTTACAAAATAAATATGCTGAACGACCCTGCGCTACCGGCTTTATACCGCGTTCACAGGCATTATTATCTATATGGTATCTTCCATCAAGATGATAACGTTTCCATTATTTCTATTGTACACCCCACATACTCTTCCGATACACGCTATAGAACTATTGATTGTACTATTTATTTAGTGGAGGTTATGGTTATATCAGTTATTCAATTAGTTACGTGATTTTTAACCACTTTATCTGATATTAACCTGATTCCTTTGCATCACAATCAAAAAACAATAATCAATGGAAAATAAGATTACGTTTGAAACGATGCCTCAGGCAATTTATGAGTTGATCACAAAAATTGATCGTCTACAGTCAGATATTAATGAACTCAAACAGCGCAACTCAACTACAACAGTTGTTGAACCGATGATAGGTATTGAAGAAGCCTGTAAAATTCTGCATCGTGCTAAATCTACTGTATATGCGCTAACCCAGGCACGCAAGATACCATTTTATCAGCCTGGTAAAATGTTGCAGTTTAAGAAATCAGAACTGATGGCATGGATGGAAGAATCCAAACAAGAAACTTGCTCCCAGTCACAAGAAGACCTGATAGCACAGATGCAGAGTACTGTACGTCACAAACCAAGATCAAGATGGGGGATGTAATATGATGACCTACATAGATTACCTAAATCGGATATGGCTGCTTAATCGGATGGATCCGTTTACGCCAAGTGAGAGAGAGCTTCTCTACTATTTATTGAATGAATGTAATACTCAGTACTGGAAGATGCCCGTACGTTGCCCAACCTCAGTTATCTGTGCAACTCTTGGATTGTCTAAGATGTCAATTATGAGAGCAAGAGACCAGCTTAAAGAGCGCGGAATTATCACCTTTACTGAAGGAGTACGTAATTCAAAGGCTCCTTTATACACGATAACCATGCAGGAGACCACTGATGTGACTACTGGTGTTACCAATGTAGTGACTAGTAATGTGACTACTTCCGAGACTACTGACGCGACCTTTTATAAAGATAAAGAAAAAAGAGAAAAATCATTCTATAATAAAGAATCTAGTTCATTGGATTTGGATGAACTAGAGCGTCGCATGGGAAACGATGCGGAATGGCACCAACAGGTTCAAAACCAATTAGCCAAGAACGGTATAGAATTACCTTCTACCCTTTCACTACCGGAAGAAATAGAAAAGTTCTTTGATTACCTACGAATACGCGGATACCAGAACAGACCGGAAGATGAATGCCGAACCCATTTCTATAACAAAATAAAAAAAGAATATTCAACCAAGAAAATAATTAATAACAATGGAATTAACGAATCACTCAACTACGATAAGCGCAGAGGATGTAATGTCACGGTTACTTCGCCACAGAACTATGATGCCTCGTTTTAAAATGCCCTTTTAATTAGAATTGGTAGAAACTTATTTAATCGGAGCTATACAGGCAGAAGTACGTTTCAGACAACGAAATTTTGTATCTAACGACAGCTTGAAGGAACAAGTTCACAAAATGGCAATTTGGCTGACCAACGACAGCTCTAAATTTGGGATGTTACTTTGTGGCGGTTGTGGTAACGGTAAGAGTACAATGATGAATGCGTTCCAGCATTTGCTGAATTTACTACAGATTCAGAATCCTATAACTAGAACGAGTTATGGTATGCGAATCATTGATGCCAAGTCCATCGTTTACCTATATAAGTCGAACATCAACAACTGGAACAATCTGGCGAAAACTGAAATGCTGGCCATCGATGTTCTCGGTATAGAGCCTTTAGAACTTTTGGATTACGGAAATGTAATAAGTCCAGTGATAGATCTGCTAACCAAACGTTATGAAGAGCAGCTCTTCACTGTCATCACAACGAATCTAACTCCGCCAGAAATCAGTGCGCGATATGGAGAGCGAATTGCCGATAGATTACGGGAGATGATGGAAAAAATCAGCTTTACGAATGAGTCGTATCGAAGTTTATAAATACTCCATTCTCGAATTGATAATGATGAAGATTGGATTACTCTTGCTATGTTGCGGCAGCTTGCAAAGCTGTAACGTCAACAGTTCGATATAAGAACAAATCATTTGTCGTGGCAGTTGGTTGCATGCATCAATTGCCACCCATAATAAAGGAACCATATTATTAATGATTGTGCCCTCAAAAATTATTTTTATGAATACCCAAAATGACATCTATAAAACTTGTCTCTACCTCATTATTTTAGCAATCCTGCTTATTACAAGCATCAGCTATCGGTATATATTTCTGATGACTTCAGACTACGTTCTGTCTCTTTTCTACTGGGTGCTGTGCACAGCCCTCGTCTTCATTCCATACTTTTATATTTACAATATTCTATTGTATGGAAAGAATAATATTCCTTTACAAGGAACAACGAACGAATCAGATGAAGGGAAGCTTACACGACCTGAATATTATCCTAACGATTCTACAGATATTCCACCCGAACTCCCTAAACCATTAAGACAAATCTGTATTGTTGCCTTATTGAGAGCATTGGCAAAGGAACAACTAATTGATGCAAACTTCAAGCCGTATGGCGAAGTAAACGTATCTCAGATGACTTATATTGCCGATGCCATTACCACCATTATTCCCATATCGAAACGATGGGTTGTCTTTGAGGAATTCTGGAATATCAGCAACATGAAACAGATTCGCATCAACAACAATTCACGTAAATGTCCTATTTCAGTCCATGACAGAATCATTTCCGCATTCCGTCTGGCTGCTCAAGAATGCCAGGCACTTGCTGATTCAAAAGCTTACCATCTTTGGATGAAACAGAATAGTTAGCCTTCTGATAACTTCTTTTTTCAAGATAAATCTTCTCCCGTTGTCCTTTATAGGACTTCGGGATTTTTTGTGTCTGTTCAATTCACTTGTCTGTGCTTTACTTCTAGTTACCCTAATGATTTACCTTTAATTACTTCTAGTTACTTTATTGTTATTGTGTCTGTTAAGTCGATTAATTAATGGAAAGCTTTATGCTACTTTGCATTCGAAATCGGAACACGTATCCGGCTTCAGAATAACAATTTAATCAAACTATGTATATGAAGACAGAAACAAGACTGTTAAAGACCGCAGAAGTGGCAGAGTATCTTGGCTTCAAAGTAAGCTACCTCCACAAACTCATGATGCGAAAAGTCATTCCCTATTATAAGCCGAATGGGAAACAGTGCTACTTCGACAAGAAGGATTTGGACAATTTTCTTTTTGGTGTAAGAATCTCATCTGAAAGTGAAGCCGAAGAAGTAGCAGCGAGATACATAGCAAATCATTTCAAACATTAAAAATTAGAATTATGGTAGAACAGAAAAATGAAGAACAGGACAGCAGGGTTGTTGTCGCTGTTGGTCCCAAACAGAAGGAACCGAAATCAAATTGTGAGAAGAATGCTAAAATCATTCTTGAATTTCTCCAAAATTGTACACCCTATGAATGTGATGCCATTCGTGTAATGGTGAGTGCAACGAAAGAAGAAACTAGTATCGACAGTATGAAAAAAGAGGACATACTTGCTGTAAACCGATTCTTGAATTACGGTCTGGTGAAAGAGGATGCTGACACGATGACTAAGATATTGGTACATCGTCAACAGAGAGCACAGACCCTTATGAAATCTGTTGCAGCATTCGTCAACAAGAACGAGATTGTTCAAATCAGTTGTTTGCTGATGATGATTTCCACAGACCATGCAACCTTAAATACAACCTGCAAGAATCTGCCTACTAAATTCGAGGATGCACGTGGTTCGAACAGTCAGCAACAAGGAACTGCAACAGCAAATGCTACAGGTGTAATTAAATAGTTTGTGCATCGAAAAGAGTGTATCACTTTAATTTTCCCTTTCATCAAACTTTAAGATTGAGAATCTTGAGTGATACCTTTTTCATACGAAAACTGAAGGCATCGTAAAAGGGACAAGGAATTAATACTCCAACAATAAAACCGATGTGGCAATACTTTGCTTTTCATCATTTCGTTTGCTTACGAGCCGACTAACAATTTATATAATCATAGGACATGGAACGATACGAATATAAAACTCCAATTCAATTCGCCTCACTTACGATTCAAGTATCGTGTGAAGCCATGCAGTGGCTAAACGGCACAACGAAAGATAACGATGATAGGATTATCCCCCATCATTCTATCTTCTTCGATTTGCTGAGCCGTATTAAAACCGAGAAATGCACGGACCTATCCTTCAGGAGACCACAGGTCTTAGAAGCAGGACAGGCGCAGTTCTCAGAGTTCCAACTATCCAAAGAATGGAACATGGGACGGAAAAAGATCCATAACCTTTTAACAACGATGCAGGAGCTTCGACTGATAGAACTTTATAATTCGCGTACCGCATCACTCCTTTCTTTTGGGTGTATCCGAGATTGGAGACTGAGCGATACAAATTCTGCCGGAGACTTTTAGATAGCCGTAGAGAGCCTAAGAACCGCCTTAAATCAGATTTTAGATTCCAGTAAGGAAAGAGTGACGTCTTATATCGTCGCAGGGACATCTGTGCCAGTTTCAACAGGTATCTGTTGCGAGATATGCCAAGGTTTAACCTCACGTTGTTTCGGTTCACCCTTTGCGCTCTCGCAACTCACTCCATTCGTTGGTGCGGCGTTCGCAGGCTCACACCTATCCGTCCTATTATACTAATCCTTTTATATTCATAGAATGAAGAAAAAAACTATTAAAAAGCTTCTCCCACTGGAGAAGAAACGGAAACTGATGATAGGCTCCAAAGTCACTTTAGAGCAGAAAAGACATATCACAGAGAAAGCAGAGAAGGCTGGCATGACCGTCAGTGACTTCGTGTTGGCTTGCTGTTATAACTATAAGTTGTATAGCAGACTCAGCGAGGACGATTGTAACCTCTTGAAGAACTTAGACCATTGTAGAGCGAATTTGGTCAATTATACGTCAGCTCTCCACGGTATGGATCAATCCAAGCGAAAGGAAATGTTCAATCAATATCCCTTTATGCTTGGATGGCTCAAGGAACTTGGAGCGCTGGCAAAAAGGCTTGAGCTGTATTTAAATGATGTTCAGAGAAGGAACAAGGTTCCAGCAGGAACATCTAAATAAACCATTTTAATTTAATCGAGATGATTGGTAAAGCGAAATCAATTTCACATGGGATTAATGACATCAGGTACATTACTGGTGAATCGAGGAACAAGAAACATCCCGAGAAAATAACTCATATCAAGAACTATTTTATGTCGAACCAACTTGATACGCTTGGAATGTGGCATGCTATGCAGCTTAATCTCACCCGTTTTAAGCCGATTAAAAATTCGGTTATACGAATCGAACTAAGCGCATCTAAAGAACATACGATAAACTTTTCTATAACCGATTGGAAGCAACTGTGGGACGATTTTATCGAAGAGTTTGACAAACAAGAACTGTTAGACAAGAAAGGTAAGTTGGTCTCCCGGAAGACCAACCTGGCAAATAGCATCGGTACAGTCTGGCTCCATCGTGATTCGGAAGGAGGTGTACCACATCTTCATGGTGCATTCAGCCGATTCGACAACGATGGAAACATCAATAACGACCACAACATTCATTTGCGTGCACAGCGTGCAGCTGAAAGAGTGGCAAAGAAGCGTGGATGGACTACGGCTAACGAGATTCATTCAGCAAACAGCAAGACTGTTTCAGAAGATTGTATGAGTGCCCTGAAGTCAATGGACACATGGTCATGGGATGACTATGTGAAGTTATTACGATGTAAGGGATATGAAGTGTTCGAGCGTCGGGACAGCAAGAATATTCTTCGTGGTTACTCACTTCAATTAGGCAGAGCCAAGTTCAAGGCTTCCGAACTTGGCGTCGGCAGAAACCTGACTGCATCCAAGATTGAGAACACGTGGAAAAAACTGCATCAGTCAGAACAAGAACAGCAAAGAATTGACTCTCCTAAGAACGATGTATCCAAGACGGCCAAGATGCATGAATCATACCGTTCGCCTTCAGGAGTGGATTACATGCAACCTCACAGAGACTACGTCCCCTACCGTTTTACTATCGTGCCAAATGAAAATCCGTGTTTCATTCCGCAATCGGTAAACGACTTCTTTGATGACGAGTTCGATTACAGATTCGTCGAGAATTGTGACAAACTGAAAGATATAGCTGTCGCAATTTTCATTGGATTGATGCAACCGTATGACGTACCTTCTGGAGGTGGCGGCGGTAGTCAGAGCGATTTGCCATGGCGAGATAAAGATGATGTTGATATGGATTGGGCGCGCAAGTGTGCACGCTTGGCTGCTCTCCATGCCGGAGTAAGACCTAAATATAAACGAAAAAGATAATGATAGCTTATGGGAAAATTTGATTTTGATGAAATGGATTCAGCAATGCAGAATGCAGATTCCAAGCATCAATACGAACAACAAACAGAACTTCTAAATAAGAATATTGAACTCATTCAAGAACTGCATGAGAATCTTGGTATGTATATAGAACAAGCACGAAATCTTGTTATTATTGCTCGAACTATTATATCTGACATTGATAAGGCTTCGACAATAAAATGCCCAACGAATCTCAAGCCGTTGCTTAACGACTACGCAAATGAGGTCTGCATCGAAGTACTCAAGAAGATGAATACAGAGGCTACAAAGATTGTCAACCGTATCTCAGCGATGGAAAAGAGGAAAACGATACCTGAATTGCTATTTTATATTTTGTGGATTACAGCAATATGGCAAAAACGGAGCAGACTGTTACAGCAAAAACGGCCATGCTGTTACAGTTCT
>JAHHQU010000087.1 GCA_020026225.1 Phocaeicola sp.
CACACGCCCCCCAGACGCGTACTCTAACCGGGCTGAGCTACACCCCGAATTGCGAGTACAAAGTTAGCCCTTTATTTTTAACTTCCAAAAAAAATACATGAATTTTTTGAAGCGAGGAGCTGCTCGGTACATCCTACATCGTTTCGCTGTAAAAGTCAAGAGCCTCAAAAATTTCTTTCTTGGTTGCTGTCTGGTTGATGCATACCTGTCCGACTTCGCTTAGCAAAGTAAAGTTGATTTCTTTTGCTGGGGCATTTTTCTTATCGTGCGTCATCAACTCATACAAAGCTTCGTAATGTTTGCAGCTGAATTCCAGTCTGCCATAATTGTCTTTGATGAATTGTACCGTCTGGTGCAACTTGCTGCTTGGAAATCCTGTCTTTACGTGCGACAGATATAGTTCGCAGACTAATCCCCATGCTACGGCATAACCATGGAGTACCGGGTTCTCGTTGTTCAATGCGAAACTTTCAAAGGCATGTCCGATGGTGTGTCCTAAGTTCAAGGCTTTGCGAATGCCCTTCTCGAATGGATCCATCTCTACCACTCCTTCTTTTATTTCGACAGATTTCCCGATTAATTCTCTGAGTGTATGATAGTTGATGTCATTGAAGTCGAAGCGTAACAATTCACTCCAATGTTCGGTAGAACGAATCAGACCATGCTTGAGCATTTCTGCATATCCTGAAAGAATGTTCTCAGCATCCAATGTACGGAGAAACTCACTGTCAATCAGAACTTGGTCGGCAGGAGCGAACGCACCGATTTCATTCTTTAGTCCGTTGAAATTGATTCCCGTTTTACCACCTACTGAAGCATCTACCATGGCTAAAAGGGTGGTGGGAATATTGATGTAGGAAATGCCTCGTTTGAATGTTGCGGCAGCAAATCCTCCTAAGTCGGTTACCATTCCGCCTCCAAGATTGATGAGTAAGGAGTGGCGGGTCCCTTCTTCTTTACTCAACGTAGACCATACATACGCCAAGGTCTCTATGTTTTTGTGAACGTCTTCTACGCCTATGCTGATAGGTTGGGCTTGCTCCATTCCTTTCGCTTTCTGGACGAGGGGAAGGCAGCAGCGTTTGGTGTGCTCGTCAGTAAGAATAAAGAGCTTGTCGTATGAATGTTTCGCAAGCACTTTTTCCAAATCCTGACAGATATTCTTGCTGATGATGACTTCTTGTTTACCCATAATGATGAATTTTGTCTACAAATGTAGAAAAAAACAAGAAGATGACAGAGGGTAGGTTACAATTAATTATTTTTGTAACTCATATTTAAAATTAGTATGCTATGAAAGGATTATTGCCTGTATTTTGCAGACCTTTGGGTTATGTGTTGTTGATTGTATCTGTTTTTATTCCCATGTTGCTCTATATGTTTGGAATGGTGACCGATACGAATTTTGTATTGGTGAAAGTTGCCATGAAATTGGTGATATGGGTCTCTCTGTTTCTGGTCTTTCTCTCACGTGCTCGTGATGAAGATGCTGAATGTGCTGTGCTTCGTTCTAAATCCATGCAGATAGGTTTAGGGATCTGGGCCGTTTATTATATGGTGGTATTGGTAAAGGCTGCTTGGGATGGCGATGCACAGGAAGCGGATAATTCAGTAGGTATCGTATACATGGTTATCAACGTAGTCTGTATGGAATTCTTGTTCCAGAAAAGAAGAATCGAAAAGAATTTCCGCAAGAAAAATTAACAGCAAATTAAACCTTGTTGGGATTGTCGTGTCTTATGACTATAAAATTTGTAATGTTAATGTTTTTTAGACCATGAAGAAATGGGTGTTGAATGTGATGCTGTTCCTTTTTTTGCCGCTGCTTGCGGGTGCACAAGAACCGTTGAGAAAGGGGAGTGTGACGGGAACAGTGTTGGATGAGGGTGATAATTCTCCGATTGTACAGGCTACGGTACAGGTCTTGTCTTTGCAAGATAGTACCATGAAGGCTGGTAATGTAACCGATTTGGAGGGACGTTTTGCATTGAATGTTCGTCCGGGACATTATCTGCTGAAAGTTTCGTATATTGGGTATCGCCCAGTTTTCAAACCTTTTGAACTTTCTCGCAAGAATAAGCTGCATGTGGATATGGGGACTGTAAAGATGGCTTCTGATGCCATCATGTTGCAAGGAGCCACCGTCGTGGCACAAGCTGCGGAAGTTGCCGTTTCGGAGGATACAGTAGTCTATAATTCGGCTGCATTCCGTCTGCCGGAAGGTTCCTCTTTGGAGGCATTGGTAAAGAAGTTGCCTGGTGCTGAGGTCGATGAAAACGGTAAGATTACGGTGAATGGAAAAGAGGTAAAGAAGATCATGGTCGATGGCAAGGAATTCTTTGCCAATGATCCGAATGTGGCCATGAAGAACCTGCCGGTGCATATCATTGATAAAATCAAGGCTTATGACCGCCAGTCGGACATGGCTCGTATGACAGGTATTGATGACGGTGAAGAAGAGACGGTGCTCGATTTGAGCGTTAAACCCGGTATGAATAAAGGTTGGTTCGGCAATGCGGATGCAGCAGTCGGAACGCATGACCGTTATAATGGAAAGGTCATCCTGAACCGCTTTCAAGATGACCGTCAGTTTACTATCCTGGGTGGTTCGAACAACGTAAACGATTCCGATTTTCCCGGTGGCTTGTCGCATGGCAGTTGGGTGGCTTCAAATGGTTTGAGTACCAAACACCGCGGTGGCTTTAATTTCGCTACCAAAAACAACAAGTGGGAAACTGGGGGAAGCGTGAACTTTGAAATGAGTAAAGACGATATCCGCAGCAAGGAAGCTTCTGAAACCTTTGTGTCAAGTACTTCCAGTTCTTTCAAGAACGCGATGAAGCAAGGAAATAATGATCGGTGGAACTTGACAAGTGATTTCCGTTTTGAATGGAAGCCGAACGAACAGACTGACTTTATCTTACGCCCGGAATTTTCAATCGGTAATACCGATGATGCTTCTCGTTCCAAGTCGTTTACGTTCAATCAAGATCCGCTTCATTCTACAGATGAGTTGATGCAGGCTGAGAATCTGACCGATATGGTTCCTGAAGAGCATATCATCAATACGGTCATTCAGCGTTCGTTGGCTCGTAAAGATGAATATATGCATGGCGTTTCCTTGTTGGCCAACCGCAGGTTACGTAAACCGGGTAGAAATATTTCTTTAAAATTGAAATATAAATATTCGCATGCCAAAGCAGAGAAGTTCTCTACTTCCGACATCGATTATTTCCAGCAAGATTTGGTGGAACGTTCGGAAGTCTTGAACCGATACATTACCACTCCGACCAATCGGATGGATGCCGATGTGAAATTCTCCTATAGTGAGCCGATTGCCAAAAACATGTTCCTTCAGTTGGAATATGCTTACCACTATAAGCGTAACAAGTCGGATAACAAAACGTACGATATGCCGGATGAATGGACTGTAGACAAAGGAGATGAAGGAATAGTTGATGGAACGTTCAATACGGATTTGAGCAAATTGGCGGTCTATCATTACAATAACCATCAGGTCAATTTGATGTATAAGTGGATTACCAAGAACTCGCGTCTGAATATGGGCGTTTCTTTGCTTCCTCAGCATACGAAATTGAACTACCGAAAGGGGAATTTAGATACGATCAGTACCCGAAAGGTATTTAATTTTACACCTACACTGGATTTCCGTCAGCGTTTTTCAAAGACGACCAGTCTGCATATCGTATATCGCGGTCAGACGGCCCAACCGAATATGGTTGACTTGCTTCCAATTACCGATGATACCAATCCGCTCAATGTACGTGTGGGCAATCCTGATTTGAAGCCAACGTTTACGAATACGCTTCGGCTTTCTTTCAATCACTTTAATGTGAAGAAACAGCATAGCTACATGGCGTACGGTGTATTCAGAAATACATTGAACAGTATCAGCTCGCGTCGTACTTACGATGAGGCTACCGGTGGCTATTTGGTTCGACCGGAAAATATCAATGGAAACTGGAATGTGTATGGCATGTTCGGAGCGAATCTGGCTTTGAAGAATAAACGGTATACCATCAGTTCGTATACCTCGTCCAGCTTTAATCACATGGTCAGTTACATCAGCAGTAAGCGGGCCGCCGATACAGGAGAGGATAAGAACCTGACCAAACAGTTGAGGTTGGGAGAACGTTTGCGGGGAACTTACCGGAATGATTGGTGGGAATTGTCGCTCAATGGTTCGTTACGTTACATGCATTCGCGAAACAGCTATCAAGAATCCAACGACATGGATACGTATGAATTTGCTTATGGTGCCAGTACGAATGTGTATCTGCCATGGAACATGTCACTATCTACCGATTTGTCGCAGAATTCGCGTAGAGGATATGCCGATGCTTCCATGAACCGTGACGAGTTGATTTGGAACGCACAGATTTCACAGAATTTCTTGAAGGGCAATGCGGCTACCGTGAGCTTGCAGTTCTATGATATCTTGAAGAATCAGAGCAACGTGAGCCGTACCATTTCGGCTGCAATGCGTGCCGATACGAAATACAATGCCATTTACAGCTATTGCATGGTTCATTTTATTTATCGTCTGAATATTTTTGGTGGCGGTAATAAAGGATTCAAGTCGTCTGGTCCTCGTGGTGGCTTCGGAAAACGTGGAAACCATTATGGGGAAGAGAAACGTTACCGGGAAACTTACAAGACGGGTTCTTTTAAGAGAAACCGCTCTCACTCTTGGTAGGAGAGGGCTTCTTCACTCGACGAAAATAAATTCTTCCAGGGGAACAGAATGGATTATTTCTGGGGCTTGAAGTAGCGACTTTCGGAAATATCTTGTATTTTTGTTCAAAACCTTGGGAATGATACTTTCTTTTATTTTGTTCAGTGGTGTTCTTTCGACATTCTTTTATGTCGTTTATTTTGCGGTCGTATTGACTACCATTTTCTTTGTGATTCTGGAGAATCGCAATCCGGTTCGAACGATGGCATGGCTTCTTGTGCTCGTATTTCTTCCTTTGGTGGGGCTTTTCCTTTACCTGTTTATAGGGCGGAGTACAAAGCGTGACCGCTTGATCAGCCGGAATGGTTATATGCGCTTGAACAAGCGTCCGATGGCAGAGTTTCAGTCGCAGGCATCCTTGAAATATTTTACTGGGAAACCTCGTCTGATGCAGTTCTTCGGCACAGTGAATAAGGCTTTGCCTTTTGAGGGGAATGCGGTAGAAGTGTATACCGACGGCTATTCCATGCTTGCTGCACTGATTCAGGCTGTTTCCAAGGCGAAGCATCATATTCATATCGAGTTCTATATTTTTGAAGATGACGCAGTAGGCCGTCTGTTTCGGGATGTCTTGATTGACAAGGCACGTCAAGGTGTAGAAATCCGTGTGCTTTATGATGATGTGGGTTGTTGGAAGATTCCTCATCTGTTTTATGAGCAGATGATGTATGAAGGCATCGAAGTTCAGAGTTTCTTGAAGGTGCGATTCCCTTTGTTCACCAGCAAGGTAAATTACCGTAATCACCGTAAGATTGTGGTGATTGACGGAAAGGTCGGTTTCATAGGAGGTATGAATATTGCCGGACGCTATATATGGGGAGTACCTTGGGGACGCTGGCGTGATACGCACGTGCAGATTCAGGGAAAAGCGGTATATGGCCTGCAAACTACCTTCTTGACGGATTGGTATTTTGTGAATCGTATCTTGCTCACTGCAACTACTTATTTCCCTAAAATAGACAACCTTGGAAACTCAGTAGCTCAGATTGTCACTTCTGACCCTACGGGCGAATGGAAGGACATCATGCAGGGACTGGTTCTTGCTATCAGCAGCTCCCGCAGTTATTTCTATATTCAGAGTCCTTATTTGCTTCCTACCGACCCTGTATTGGTCGCTTTGCAGTCGGCAGCTTTGTCGGGTGTGGATGTACGCATCATGATTCCCAAACATGCAGATACGTTTATAACGCATAAAGGGTCTTTGTCTTATCTGGAGGATATGATGAAAGCGGGCATTCGGATTTATCTCTATAAGCCGGGATTCCTGCATTCTAAGCTGATGGTTTCGGATGATGAGTTCTCTACGGTCGGTTCCACGAATATGGATTTCCGTAGCTTTGAACATAATTTTGAAGCCAATGCTTTCTTCTACGACAAGGAGACAGCATTGACTTTCAAACAAATATTTTTGGATGATCAGAAGGAGTGTATGCTCCTTGCTCCGAAGATTTGGAGCAGACGCTCATGGAAGAGCAAAGTTACAGAGTCGGTTGTTCGTCTGTTGGCTCCTGTTCTGTAGTTTCTTCTTTGTAAGCGAAGAAACTGAAGTTTACACTTCCATAATGGCGATGTTCGATAAAATAGGGATGATTTTCAAAACTTAAATCTTTGCCATGTTCCAAGACGAAGAGTCCGTCTTCTTTCAGCAGCTTGTTCTCGAAAATCTTGTCTGGAATTTCTGCCAGATTCTTCAAAGCGTAAGGAGGGTCGGCAAAAATGAAGTCGAACTGTTGGTGGCAGCGTTCCATATATTGGAAGACATCTGCACGAAGTGGAAAACATTTGTCGGTCTTCACTTCTTTCATCACCTTGTTGATAAAAGAAAAATGTTGAGGATCTTTTTCGATGGAGATGACTTGGTCGCATCCTCTGGAAACCAGTTCGATGCTGATGCTTCCCGTCCCTGCGAATAAGTCGAGGGCGGTTACGCCGTCTTCAAAATCTATATAGTTATTCAGAACATTGAACAGATTCTCTTTCGCAAAATCGGTTGTTGGACGGGCTTTGAACGTATGAGGTACGTCAAATCGTCTTCTCTTATAAATTCCACTGATTACTCGCATGTGATTAATGATTGGATGTCAAACGGAATAGCTTCTATCGGGGATGATTCCGACTGGTTGAATTCCGCATGAGGGTTAATATTAAAAACGTGACGGATGTATTTTTGCAAGCAGGTAGTCACTTCCTTTCTGCTTTCAGGCTGACCTATCAGGTGTAACTCGTCTCTTTGTTGGTCGAACTTTAGCTGTTGCCATAAGTTTAGAATGTAATAATTTACGTCATTGCTTCCAGAAACCTGATACGTATTGACGATGAGTAGGCTTCCTCGGTTAAAAGCAAGAACGTCTACACTTCGTTCGTGGATGTTGGCGTAAAGTTTGAGGTTGTTTCCTTGAGTGCTCTTGTAGGAAAGGTGCTCAATTTGTGGGCTGACGGCAGCAAAGAAATTGGCTGAAGGAAATTGTTCCGACAGGAAGAGATGGGCAAGCTTGTCAAGTGAGAAGAGGATGACCGTATTGGTCTTTCCCAAAATGTTGCAAAGGATGAGTTCATTTTTCTGTTGTGGCAGATTCTGATAAAAGATAGCTTCCATCTGTTCGTCCTCAAACAGCTCCAGCGGTACGGGAGTATATCTGGATGAATGCACCAAGATGTTTGTCTGCTTGAAAGGATGCTTCAGTTCGCTTGTGGCAGCAAGAAAGGCTTTGACGTTTGCAGCCATCGAACGCTGGGAGTTTATCGGATATACACGGTAATAGAAGTCGTTGCCCGATAAAGGGTTATAGATAGAAAAAGAAAATCCATCCGTACTAAGACGGATGGATAATGTATATTGTTCTGAGTTATTCAGATCAAATTGTTCAATCATACTGAATTATTCCCAGTTACCAGCGTTGTTGTTTGGCTGTTCGATGTCACCTACTCTCA
>JAHHQU010000088.1 GCA_020026225.1 Phocaeicola sp.
TTGTATCTAAAGATTTTTACTCCACCAGTAAAACTGGTGGTTTTCTTGCGCTGAAGCTAATCAATAAAAAAGTCAGAACGCTTTGGCTTGCGTCAAGAAAGCTGCTTTTTGTTATATAAAAAATCTTTATTCCTTATTCCAAACTCCTTGGTAGTTCCATATTTCTCCATCATCCGTCGAACGGAACAAGATACCATCCGTCTCCCCTGCTTCGGAGGTCACTTTGATTGTCAGAACATTCTCGCTCCGTTCCGGCATTTCCAAGTAATCATAGTCTTGTACGGTAAATCCATATTCCTTAGCAGTCTCCGGCAGCTCAGTGACCTGATCCATCGGGAGTTTGATTTCTCGGAAGGTTGCGCCTCCGTCTTTTGTCAGATATAGCGCAGAACTTGACTGGGATGCTCCCGAAAGGCCTGCAACGCCAAATTTTTCATCATAGAACACCAAGCCCTCTGCAGCGCCGTCCTGTCCCAAAAATGGATTTTGATTGAGACTATCCCACGATACACCGCCATCTTCCGTTTTCTCCATGGCATACAATCTGCTTCCGGCCGCTGCATCCACAACATTCAGCCGCCATCCATAGGCATCATCCAAAAAGAAGTACATACTGCCATCGTTTTGATCCACTATCCAACTCGGCTCATTTTTCGCCTGATCTGCCTGCTGCTGAGCGTGTTCGTCTTTGATTTGATTCGGAGTGGTATATGAAGGCTCCATAATGTATCGAACCGGAGTAATTTCCTCCAATTCCGGAATATGCAGGGATACTTCAAACCCCACAATATTTCCGCCGAGGTCCAGCTTGGAAATACAATTTGTTCCGGAATCCATTCCATCCCCGTCCACATCTCCCGGCAGATAGTGCAGTCCCTCCTCTACATCAAAGGCTCGACGTCCGGCATAGAGAATTTCATACTGCTGATCCATATCCTTCTTCGGCCAACCGACAGCCGTTTTCTGCCATTCTGCATTCTCCAGAATACGGAGCATCGGAGCAAGACGCATATCTTCCTCAAAGTTCCCATTTGCGTTTCCGTCCAGCCAGACGGTCATCCGATCACTCTGATCCGCATCGTAATTGACGAGATAGGTTTTTGTCTCACCTTTTCTATTTTTTCCGTACAAAAAGGTACTGATATTCTGAACCGTTCCTGCGGCATCAAATCTCACCTGAAAATTCTCTGAGATATAAAGCTCCTCCGGCAAATCCAATTTTTGATCCAAATCCGCCAGAATGCCTTCAACGCCATCTTCAAAGATATTGTTGTGTTTTAATACACACTCTCTCTGACGAATGAACTCATCAATCTTCCACGACAATGCCCCATGATACGGAATTGCAGAATAGACGATTTTTCCGCAAAAGGCCACGGTTATTGCTGCAAAAGCCAAAACCTCAAGATAATAGATTTTCGATTTTTTAATTTTTCCCGTTGTACGCTGCTTACACTTCTGTCTTGCAATCAGCCACAAAATCAATGTGACTCCGCAAAGCACCGTCCAAAAGGCCAATGCGGGCAGATGGCTTCTCACTCCACCGTACTCACACAAATGCCACAGCTGATACAAAATCGGAATGTAGCAGAGCAGACTTAATTTTCCGCAAACCTGATAAAGATACTTCATCGTTTCATTTTCACCTCGCATTTATGCTTACACTTCTATTGTATACTCTTGGATTTCTCCAATGGACAAACCGATTCTTCAAAGAATCAAAATCGCTTTCAGAGATACAAACTGCATTCCGGAATCATAGTGGTATCTGTTTTTTGCGATGAACAAAGGTTTGAACAGGCCAATGTCATTATAGTAATGCAGCGTTCGCTTGTTAACTCCCGGAAGCTTTGCAAATTCACCGGAAGAGAACTATTTTTAAAATTTCATTGCATCCCCTCTTGACTGTACCGTAACTGCACGTAATATAATACGCCGCAGCAAGGCAAAAATCAAATATGCGATTGATTTCAGCTGAAATATACGGTTCAATACGATCTGTTTTGGGAACAGAATCCTTTAAAAGCAAAAAAAGATCAAAACCCTCCTTATAGAAAGGTTTTGATCTTTTAAATGCCGTGATTACACTATTTTATGTCTGTTCTATGTGCTTTTTTCTAATTATTTGGCCGCCATAAATGCATCAACCTGGCTTTGGATTTCAGCAGTGACCTTTTCCAGACCTGCTTTTTCCAGCTTATCCATCATTTCAGGAAGCACCGTTTTGTAGTCCTGAAGGCCATAGTACAGAATATCCTTATATTCTCCCCACACAGCCTCACACTGTGCCAACTCTGTTTCGATCGGTGTGCGATCAGGAACAAAACCAAACAGTGCGTCCAACTGCGCTTCTGCATTGCCTTCCATCGTTTTTTCCCACACATCCTCAGGATCATCCTCCATCAAGTATGCATTGAACTGATTACCCAGCATCCAAGCGGGAGCAGACCAGCCGTTTTCGATCTTTTTGACGCGGCCATTGACCAGCTCATAATCCTGTCCTTCCAAACCAAAGAACAGCATATTGGAAATTTCTTTGTTGCCAAATACATAATCGAACATCTGAATCGCTTTTTCCGGATTCTTGGAATTCACATTCACGCCTGTCAAGGTAGACTGAACTGCATTGGTGTTGATTACCTTTTGGCCGCAGGGGAAAGTAACCCAATCATGACCGGTAAGAGCTTTCAGTGCTACCTCCAAGCCCGGCTTTTGGCGCTCATATCGGCTCATAAACATTCCTTCACGCATCATAGCGCTGTCATCCTGCATGGTTGCCACGTCAACAGGCACATAACCCTCGTCTTTCCAGGTCTTTGCCGCTTTTAAAGCATCCTCGGAATTTTCGAACAGCATGGTATTGGAGATTTTTCCAGTCTGTTCATCATACGCCAGAAACGGCAGGCTCATAACCGTTGCAATAGGTTTGTCCCGGAAGGTCATTGCCAAATCAAACTTACCAATACCATTGGAGTATTTACCGGGATATTTTTCATGGAATGTAGCAAAAGCAGCCGTCAAATTATCCCAATTTTTGATTGCGTTTACATCGATCTCACATTCATCCACTGCGGATTTCAGCATTGCATAGCCCGACTGGTCATACATTACCTGATAGTTCAGCAATGCATAAATTCCACCGTTTACTCGAATGCCATCCCACAAATTTTCAGGAATAGTCGCCATGATATTGGGAGCGTTTTTGTTCAGCATCTCATCTGTCAGTTCGAGCAAAGCACCTTTTCCGGCTGCATTGACATAGTTGTTTGCCCATGCAGAGGTAAAGCACAGATCCCATTCATCGCCGCCAGCCATAGCCATCTGCATCTTGGTATTAAAGTCGCCGGGTTCGATAAAGCGCAGATCCAAAGTCATATTTATATCCTGAGCCATTTTTTTATTGATTGCTGCCATTACGCTTTCGTAATTTTTAGGTTCTGAACCACGCACCATCCAAATGATCTTTGTGTTTTCCGCTTCTCCCACTGTAGAATCCGGCCCTTCCTCTTTTGACGTGGGCTCCGCTCCACAGCTGGCAAAGGCTGTCAGGCACATCGTTGCAGCCAACAGTGTTGATAACATTTTTTTCATAGTATCCTCCTCAAAATATGGTTTATTTTTCCGCATACTGAGTGCGGTTTGATACATTAAAAATGTTTCCAAAAGCCTTGTTTGTTCAGTTCCTGCACCGGATATGCTTTGGTGGAACTTCTTGTACTTTTTTGCTGTTGTTTTTAGCTTAACTCAAAAGCTGGCTTGCTCACAAGTGCATATATTCTATTTTGGTTCAAAGGTTACGTTTAAATATTGCAATTTTGTTTAAAATTCAAATATTCTATTTAAAACTTTTATATAAATCTTATTGATTCCAGCAGTCAAACTCATCGCTGTCTGCAAGAATCCGCTCTAATTCAGCCATTTTGCAGCTACGCATTTTTCTTGTGTCTCCGTCCGTCAGATAAGTATACAAATCGTTATGGGTATAGCTGCTTTGCAGATAACCTGCACTGCCAACCCATCATCCTTGTATTGCTTCAACCGCAGATTGTTTCTTCCACGAAGGAAGGAACAACATTGGTATAATGCACCCCAATACGAGCATAACAGTGACAAAAAGGCCGAATGCAGCCGTTGGGAACACAAAACCTGTGGACATACCAGCATTTTTTAGAAAAATGCTGATAACATATCCACCCGGTATGCAAATCATGCAGGTTAAAACAATTGCCAGTGATGTTGTAAAAAGTCCCTCTAACAAACATGTCTGTTCTAGTTGTTTATTCGTCATACCAATGGATCTCAGAATCCCCATTTCTCTTTTTTGAGCCAAAAGATTTGTAATTGTAAAATCGATCTGATTGGTAACAGCAAAAATGAACAGGACTGCTGCAATCGCATAGGCCAGCCCAAAGCCTGTACGGTTCTCTGTTTGATGTTCGATGATGGCATCCTCAATCGTTTGTAAAGAAACATCCTCGTTTCCAGTAATCAGTACTTTCAATTTCTGCTCAACGTTTTGGTAACATTCGGGTTCTTCCTGTATTTCTATCGCGTAAGTGCGGTCATATCCTGCAAGCTCCCTCATTAATTTTTCGGGCATCCTAAAAACATAGCCGCCCATACCATCACCACTGCTTTCTCTGGATGTTTTCTGTGAGAATAGTGTTGTCCCCTCTTGTGTCCTGCTGGTTCTGTGATATAATCTTGGCAGTCCATAGTGATTGCCCTCCCTTGGCAAATGTTGTGCAGGAACTTCATTCTACCATGCCGGGAAAATCACTATGGATTTTTTAGATGTCCAACTTGATTATGCAATGAACCTCAGCTTTATGTTCTTTCCATGCTGGCAAATTTTTTATGGAGCATCTTCAGATTATTTGTATAGCTTGAGCGAAAATCAAAACCACCATTTGAACTGGTGGTTTGCACAAGCCCTAGAAGGGCATATTACCAGCATCCCCTTAAGGGGCACTGAAAAAGTTCACCAACCGCATTAACTTCGCAGGCCGCCGCTAAAGCGGCCTGTTTTTATGTCTTGGTATTCTTACTACCCGTAAAAGGATCTATGTACTCTTTGAACGACAGCTGATCTGCCATGATATCTTCTTGGAGCTGATTTTGTATGTATGCTGCTATTGTCTTCTTATTTTGACCTGCTGTATCAACGTAATATCCTCTACCCCAAAAGTGCCGGTTTCCATATCGATATTTTAAGTTCGCGTGCCGATCAAAAATCATCAGGGCACTTTTCCCTTTCAAATACCCCGTGAATTGTCCTACACTTAGATTTGGCCGAATGCTTACAAGCGTATGAATATGATCTGGGTATACTTCTGCCTCTATGAGTTCTACGCCTTTTTGCCCGCAGAGCTTTCTCAATATTTTTCCTATGTCTGCTTTGATTTGACCATATATCTCTTTTCGCCTGTATTTTGGTGCAAAAACTATGTGGTACTGGCATCTCCATTTTGACTGTGCTAAACTATTTATGTCAGTCATTGACAAATCCTTCTCGCAACATGATAGCACCACCATCACTATAATGTGTGCCGCAGGGCGTGACTGGTGTACCTATGGCCTCGCAACCATCAATGACACCACCCTTCATATATAAAGTCATATTGTCATCGATATACATGGCACCGCCGTCATAACCAATAGAGCATTGGCAGTTCTCGATGCGAGCGCCCTCTTCCATAGTAACGATTGCCCCAACGCCATTCCCCAGTGTGATTATGGCACCTCCAGGGCCGTCGGTGTAAGGGCCAGAACCCCGCCCCTTTCAGTTTCGCAATACGGCACCATACAACAAGGTGATGACCGAACCGTCTCCATTACCAGAGAGCCTCCCCATTTCACCCAGACCATCCAATATGATGTTTTTCAGGGTCAGGGAGGAATTCGGTAAAATGGAATGATGTCCATGCGCATCCGGAATCCTGTCGATTGATGGTGAACCGATGCCCCGGCAAGGATTGCAGTGTAATCTGTGTATTCAGCGGAAGGCATGGGGCCAAATCAGTTTCTTCGTAGTCCTATGTTACCGTGATGGTGCGGCTTGCCTGTCTGGTGTACTTGTACAGCCATCAAAGTGTCTTGGAGTGTATTGTAAGATCCGATTTTGGAACCGTCCGCATCATTTGTAAGAATAAAGAGGTCCTGTACATCAGGACCCTCCATTGAGTCGTTTTCCTCAGGAGGGGAGTTTGCTTCCGGTGGAATTTCGGACTCCGAAGATGTTTCTGCTTTCGGTGGTGTCTCTGCTGCTATCTCCACATCCTCCACTTCAGCGGGAGTCAGGACAGGAATCTCCCCCAGTGAATCAGTTTTCTCTGTTTCCACAGAAGTTCCTGATGGTGCAATGACCTCTGTAGATTGGCCTACTTGGTATTCTGTTGCAATCAGCGGCAGTGCAACTTCTTGTGCATAGGCAGTTGTCACATTGCTTAGCTGCGTAATAGCCGTCAGCAAACAAAGCGCCATGCACATTAGATGATAGCTTTTGTGATGTTTCTTCATTCTAATCCCTCCATACCAAAGTTTACACTATGACTCTTAAGCAAGCAATTATATATTTAAGCTATAATGCCCCAGAGTGAGATATGTGATATGCCACAATCCATATAAGTGTATTGTACAGATTTGTTACATCTTTTTAAGTTGTTTTTTCTAAAAACTCTCCCGGTCAATTTACCTGAAAGCAGAACACCGAAAGGTTGGCAACGAGACGGTATAGAACTACCTTTCCACTCTGCAAAAGGCATATTTTAATCCACAGCTGTTCCCGCCATGTCATGACTTGCAGGGCAAAGTAATCCCAAAAACACAGGAGAAATCTTATCTGGCCGATATAGTCCTCCGATATGCTACCCTTGGCTACAATGAAGATACCATTACGTCCAGTGTTGAGAATGTAGTTTATCTGGAATTTTTTCGGCAAAGGATACTCCATGCATGCAGGATGATGAGATCAATTTTGTTGCACAGCGACAGAATACAAAGCTGTACATTCGGGTAATACAGGAGATTTGCAGTAAAAAGACCGCGAAGCAGGAGTACGAGATCGTTACGGTATTTAAGACCTTTGTTTGCAGTGACAGCCCGGAAGCTTTTAAATACTATCGCTTTGTGAACGCTGAGAATGAAGCTGAGTTTGATGCCTTTCTGGAGCGCTGCAAGGTATTGCGCTTATGATACCGGTGTTGATGCAGCGTATGGCGATAAGCTGATTACGCTCTCCACCTGTGAATATTCCCGCAAAAACGGGAGTCTTGTTTTAGTGGCAAGACGGGTGTCTGATGGTTATGATTTAGGTATTGAAAAACCTTAATACCAGGGATTGTTTGATATAATTTTGCACGGAGACCATCGCATAATTCCAGATAAAAAATACCAAGAAACATGAAGTGAAGTGCCCCCTCAAAAATGAACGACCCAGATTATACGGACAGTACAAAAAGCCCCCTAATAGGGTAATATGAATCTTCAGGTGGAGTGGCACCGCATCAGCGGTGTCACTCCCGTTTTATACTGGATACGCTTAGGATCGTAGGAATGAATGTAGCGATCAATCCTATCTCTGACCGCTGGAAGGTGGGTACCGTCAAGAGTTATGCGCAAAATGGTTTGCAGCCCCCTGTGTGAATGAG
>JAHHQU010000008.1 GCA_020026225.1 Phocaeicola sp.
AGCATTAGCCTTCCAAGCTGAGGGTCGCGGGTTTGAGCCCCGTCTTCCGCTCTTCAAAGGACCTCTTTTTAAGAGGTCCTTTTTTTATGCCTTCTTCTCTCCTCTCCTTTCCGCAATCCAGACTCAATCCGTCCACCTCACCCTTCTACTTCACTCCATCGCATGCCGCCGATTTAAAGGCCTTTTAAAGACCTTTTCCAAACAGGACAGAACCGTATTACCTTTTCCAGGGAAAAACCCCTCTAATCCGCCGTAAAGCGTCAATGAAAGGACTGCACTTCCATATTATATATTCCACCACACGCCAAGTACCCGCACACGTAGAAATTCCACAACAAACAAAATCGGCTCTGCCGTTCCATTTCTGAAACGACAGAGCCGATCTGCCATCTATATCAACTCAAAGTTCCTTATTCAGCGCTCTGAGCTTCAGTCTTTTCTTCCGCAAACTCGTTAATTCCATTAGAAATTAACAAATTGTACCACTGAATCAACTTTTTGATATCACTTGTATGCACGCGGTCACGATCATAATTAGGAAGAACTTCACCCATAAACTGGTGCAACTCTTCTGCAGATGCTTTCTTATAATCCAAGCTGCATACAGCCGCGTTTTCTTTATTCTTCAAAGCATCCAATACGCTTGCCAAAGAAACTTCTTCTGCATCGGTATACATTGCGATATCACCCAAAGAGATAACTTTATCGCTTGCATAAATAGGCATACGTTTTTTTGATTCACTGACTGCTTCCACAATCAACATATTCTTTGCTTGAGAAACCAACTTATACAATCCAGGTTTACCTGCGATTGCTAAAATAGAATTCAACATATTCACTTAATTTATTAATTTTGACAGACAAAAATACAATTCAAAGATGAAATACACAAACTATTCATCTCATTTTCTAACTTTTTAAAAGCAAAAACAATTTCGCCAATTGGTCCGAAAGCGAAAGTTTGCCATCATTTTCAATCACGAAATCCGCTTTCTGGCATTTTTCATCATCCGACATTTGAGCCGAAATACGTTTCTTTACCGCATCTACCGATATTCCATCACGCAGGACCACACGTTGACAGCGCACATCTAAAGGAGCATGTACGGCAACAACGAAATCCACTTCATCGTCAAATCCGGATTCATACAAGATAGCACTTTCCATGGCTACCCAAGCATGCCCTTGTGCTTGACACCTGCTCGTCCACTCACGAAACGCTTCCCGTACACAAGGGTGTACAATCGCATTGATGCGAGCAGCATTCACTTTCGATGCAAACAAGTAAGAGATCATCAACGACTTATTCAAAGCATCTCCTTGATACACCTCTTCACCTAAAAGTTCAATCAAACCTTTCCGTATCTGAGGATGATGCAGCGTAAGCTCTTTCGCCTGCGAATCGCAATCGAAAACCGGTATGCCCTGCTCCGCCAACAGCCGAGAGACATACGACTTTCCGCAGCCTATTCCACCTGTGATTCCTATTTTTTTCATCACAATCACTCCTCATCCGATTTTACAAAACGTTCCTCTATCAAGTAATCTACAGCCGGAGGCACGATACGCAAATGTCCCACATACTCGGGGGATTTCTTCAATTTCAGAATCACCTGATCTCCCTTATTCCGCAGCAACTCATCGTAAGATATGCCGATAAAGAACTCATCAGACGTGACAGAAGAAAAGTTCTTGACACCTACCTGGAAATAAACCTGAGCCTTGGAAGGGAAAGTACGCAAGGCCTTGCCAGCCGGGAAATTCAAGCCCACAATAGGAACCTCAACCTTCTTTTCAGAATACATATCCACCATAACTGAAATCTTTTCAGTGGCAGGTACAAACTTAGCCCCCTTTATCTTCTGCAGTTTCACCTGCTTCGTGATTGTATCTGTAACTCCCTTTATAGAAACCGGCTCTGTATAAACCGTATGAATCGTATTCAATAGATTCTCGGGAGCATACACCATAACGGAATCCGGTTCCAGCTTTACTTCCGACACATAAAACTCCCTTCCTGCAGTTACCTGCCCATCAAGAGCTACGGGAACCTTCTTAGCACTTCCCTTGGCATAGATAAAGCCTAAAGAGTCTGGGCGGACAGCCAGCAACTTCGTCGTAGTATTCAGTTGAGCAGAAATCTTCTTTTTCACCTCCTCCAAAGGAATAGAAACCGAAGACCTCCCCCCATCATAATCTTCAAAGTCAAAAGCCAACGGATAAAATGAACGTCCCAACATATAATTCAGCAGGACAGTTCCCCTATCCTCCACACGGACCGTTATTTCCGAAGGGAGCTCTGCCGTCATCACCACTTCTTTCGGTACGTTCTTCAAACGAACCTGCATTGAGAAATTGGTCTGATACACATCATCCAACATCTGCAACATCCAAAACGAAAAAGAGATTAGTACAAAAAACAAAAAAATCAGAAATTCCCTGGTCTTGTCTGAAAGCAGGATATTTCTGATTTTTCTTGATAAAAGTACATTATATCTCTTCATGTTCTTCTTTCCGAACAACATAAGCCGTACCTTTATTATTTTGTAGCCTGAGCCTGTGCATCTGCGTAGATAGAATTCTTGTCTACCTTGATTTTCACTCCTGATGCAATTTCCACAACAACAGCGCTATCTTCAATTTCTTTTACTTTACCATAGATTCCTCCTGCAGTGATTACAGACTGACCTACTGTCAAACTTTTACGGAAATTAGCGATTTCCTTCTGTTTCTTGTTCTGAGGACGAATCATAAAAAAGTACATAATAGCAAAGATTGCTACCATCATAATAAGGAAAGAGTAGTCAGCTCCACCTTGTGCCTGTAACATAATTGTCAACAAATTCATAGTTTTCTTTGTTTGATTTATTTAATATAAAGTGCAAAGATTAATTCTTTGTCAACTTATTTTCTTTCTTCAACTGATTAACGATTCCGTCAAGCGTACCGTTGATAAAGCCGCCACTTCTAGGAGTGCTGTACAATTTAGCAATGTCAACGAATTCGTTCAAGCTCACATTCACTGGAATGTTAGGGAATGTCAAGATTTCAGCCAATGCAATCTGCATGATGATCACATCCATCAAAGCCACACGGTTCAAATCCCAGTTTCTTGAGTTTTCACTGATCAAATGTCTGTAATAATCAGCATTCAAGATCGCTCTACGGAACAAGCGACGTGCATAGTCCTTGTCTTCGTCATCCTTGAATTCAGGAAGAAGCGGCTGTTTTGCACCGTTAGCCGGATCGAAGCGTTTGATTGTCTTGATAACGAATGTATCTACGATTTCTTTATCATCATTCCAATACAAGCTTTGTTCTTCAATAACGGCATCCAACTGTTCATTCTTCAAAATAACCTTCTTGTATAATTTTCTCCAGAACTCACGATCTTCCTCGAAAGAAGAAGTAGTAGAAGCCATATACTCTTTGTAAACGTCACTGTCAACGATGCTTTCGAAAAGAGACTTTATGAAGTCAGGTTCGTTATCCCATGTCTTTTTCTGAGCAGAAGCAAATGCGTTCAATTGTTCATTCACCTCCAGCTGAGCAATAAAGCTGTTTTCAACAAATTTCATATTGGGAGACAAATCTTCCTTTGTAGGAGCCAACTTATGTTTGCCTGCGTCATTTTTTTTACCGGCATAACGAGTAACCTCTACCATCAAGAGCAAAAGATAGTTATACAAATCATACGCTTTGGACATACTGAAGAACAACTCCTTTTCTGCGTTATCCAAATTTTTACTACCGTTCTGATAATAAGCGTAGATTATCTGAACTATTTTAAGACGAATAAGAACTCTATTAATCATACTTACAACAATATAATTTCGAGTTGCAAAAATAAACATTTTATATTATATACGCATCATTACTTGCTTTTTTTTCTGATTTTTTTTATACTTTGTGTTTTTTAATCTTCTTTCTTTGAGCATTTCAAAAAAAATACCCAACTTTGATGTGAATTAACATGTAACAAACAAAGAGAGCTATGGAAGATTTTAGAAAGAAAGGTACACTAGAAAACGACAAAGAAATTGTTTTTTCCAAAGCCGTGAAAGCCGGCAAGCGTATTTACTATTTAGACGTAAGGAAGAATAGAAAAGATGAAATGTTTCTAGCTATAACAGAAAGTAAAAAGGTTATTTCAGACGAAAACGAGTCCCCGGTGGTAAGCTTTGAGAAGCATAAAATATTTCTCTATAAGGAAGATTTTGAAAAATTCATGCACGGTTTGAAAGATGTCATGAATTTCGTCGAGAAAGAACAGGGAAGTGTTTTCACGCATCCGCACAAAGAAGACAAAGAGGAAGCATCAACCGATCTATTCTCTGAAAGAGACACCTTCGACACTTCTGATGAAATCAAGATTGACATTGATTTCTAATCAGTCTGCACAACAAGCAATATCCACATTTCCACCGTGACAGCGTACAGGTGAATCGGCTTAACCGCAGCAGGACAATCAGGTGATTTTCTCTATTTCCCAGACTTTCATAAGGGAAGCCTTCCTGCTATATTTATTAGGTGTACACCCTAAAAGCGGAAGCAAAAGACAGATTAAGGAAGCAAAAGAATTTGTAAAAGCCCTTATTCAGGCTTATTTCCCTAATTTACAGACAATACATTCCAAAAAGTTGAATATAAACTTGTTCAACTGAAAATTAAGTGCTATCTTTGCACCGCTTTTTTAAGCTCATCGTGTGATATACCACATCGTGTGATGGCGAATTAAGCACAAAAAACTACTTAATTTAGAGTAACACAAAAAAAATTTCAAACAATGAAATCAATTGAAATTAAAGGTTCTTTGAGAACTGAAACTGGCAAAAAAGCCACTCGTGACTTGCGTAACAACAACAGCGTACCTTGCGTATTGTACGGAAGCAAGAAAGATGAAAACGGTAACACTGTAGCTACACACTTCACTGTAACTGTAGACGGTCTTCGTAACTTGGTATACACACCGCACATCTATGTAGTAGACTTGAATATCGATGGTACAGTTCACACTGCTATCATGAAAGATATCCAGTTCCACCCAGTAAAAGACACTATCCTTCACGTAGACTTCTTGGAAATCGACGAAGCTAATCCTATCGTAATGAACGTTCCTGTTCAGTTGGAAGGTCTTGCAGAAGGTGTTAAAGCCGGTGGTAAATTGGCACTTCAGGTTCGTAAATTGAAAGTTAGAGCTTTGTACAATGTAATCCCAGAACGTTTGGTTATCAACGTTACTAACTTGGGCTTGGGCAAAACTATCAAAGTTGGTGAATTGAACTACGAAGGTCTTGAATTGTTGAACGCTAAAGAAGCTGTAGTTTGTGCAGTTAAATTGACTCGTGCAGCTCGTGGTGCTCAGGCAGCTGCCGGAAACTAATTTCTAGTCAAACTGTAAACTCAACAAATCCCTTTCAATGAAATACTTGATTGTAGGACTGGGAAATATCGGTGAAGAATACCGGAATACCCGTCACAACATAGGATTTATGGTATTGGACGCCTTCGCTAAGGCGTCCAATATTGTTTTTAGCACAGACCGTTTGGGAGATATCGCCAACCTTTCCATAAAAGGTCGCCAACTCCTCCTGCTCAAACCTTCTACCTATATGAACTTGAGTGGAAAAGCGGTACGCTATTGGATGCAACAAGAAAAAATCCCTTTAGAGAATGTATTAATCATTGTCGATGATCTGGCTCTTCCATTAGGTAGCCTACGCTTAAAAGGAAAAGGTAGCGATGCAGGCCATAACGGTTTGAAAAACATTGCAGAACTTTTAGGCACTCAGAATTATGCCCGCTTACGCTTTGGCATTGGAAATGATTTTCCACGTGGCGGTCAAATAGACTGGGTACTGGGGCATTTCGATGAAGAAGCAATGAAAATGTTGCCTGAACGCATTGAAACAGCAGGAGAAATCATCAAGAGCTTCTGTCTGGCCGGCCTGAATATCACAATGAATCAGTTTAACAAGAAATAAAGAAGGAACATGGCTGAAGCAAGAATAGACAAATGGATGTGGGCCGCACGAATCTTCAAGACGCGGACCATCGCTGCCGAAGCCTGCAAGAAAGGCAGAGTCAGCATCAACGGTGCTCAGGCAAAGCCAGCACGTATGGTCAAACCTGGCGACGTTATTCAAGTAAAGAAATCTCCCATCACCTACTCTTTCAAGGTTCTACAAGCAATCGAGAAACGCGTAGGAGCCAAATTGGTTTCAGAGATCATGGAGAACGTTACTACTCCAGAACAATATGAATTACTGGAAATGAGCAAGATCAGCGGTTTCATTGACCGTGCTCGCGGCACAGGACGTCCTACCAAGAAAGACCGTCGTGACTTAGACGAATTCTTCACTCCTGAATATATCGATGAATTTGATTTCGACGATGAGGACGAAGACTAATTCCTTGGGAACCTAACAAGAAGCCCTCCCGCAGAAACTTTTCTGCAGGAGGGCTTTCTGTTTTTTCATCCACCTGAATCATTCCACAGAGAACAAGCGCAACAAAGATGCTTCTTCTCCTACGACCCACACTACATCACCGGCAGAAAGCGGAGCATCCACATCGGGAGAGTGCAAAGACTCATCCGCTACCGTTTCAATACCTACTACCAGACAATGGTATTTATTGCGGATGCCACTTTCACGAATGGAGCGGCCAATGAAAGGCGAATGTTTGTCGACAACAAACTGCTTCAAGTACATTTCATGCTTTTCAAAGTCCTCATCCTGTTGAGCCTCAGCAATCTGAGCCGCATGAGAAGCGAAAGCCGATAATTGTTCGTCGGTTCCGATCACCTGCAACGTATCACCAGGGAAGACCCTGGTATCGGCACCCGGTATATTGATACGATGTTCCCCACGGATAATAGAAGTAACATGCACTCCGAATTTCCTCCCCAAATCCAACTCTTTCAATGTATATCCAGCCCACAAAGAGGCAGTAGGTATCAAGAAATCCGAGAAGTGAATATCACGATCCAACAACCGACCGGCATATTCAGGACGTTGCTTTCCCAGATACACATTTTTCACATCTTTTGAACGGAGATTCTGCACGAAGGTACGTTCCAACAGAATCGATTGCTTCTTCAAGAAACGCGAAAAAACAATTGCGCCCACCACCAAGATGGAAATCCCTACACCAATAGCTGCAGAAGTCTGATACAGAGATTCTATTACATACACCACAAAAGCGACGCCAATCACAACACGTAGAATGATCAACGAAATCAAAGGACCATGATTGAAACGACTATCTGCCCAAAGAGCACGAAACTCGATGGAACGGTTCTTCTTCATAATCAACGCACGAAGGAAAGGAGCTATGAACAACAAAGTCAAAATGGCAGCAGCCGGACCTCCCCATTTCTCACCCAATGCATCCACCACGACAGGAGCCAACAAATGAAGGGACAAGACAATGACGGCCACACTCAATACAGAGTAAATCAAGACAATACGCAAGACCGCCGAAAGCAAATTCTTCCAGTGATTTTCACGATTCACCGTTTGCGTACCTGCTGAATACCGTTCGAGTAAATGCTTCCAACGCATCGGAAGGTGCTTGTCGACAAAGTTGTAAGCCGGAACGGACAAACGAATCATATAAGGAGTCAGGAAAGTAGTTATCACAGAAACAGCAACTACAATGGGATACAAGAAATCACTGGTCACTTTCAGACTGACACCCAGCGAAGCAATGATGAAAGCAAACTCACCAATCTGCGTAAGACTGAAGCCGCACTGCATGGAAGTCTTCAAACTCTGGCCGGAAAGCAATACGCCACCTGTACCCAAAATCGTCTGTCCCAGAAGAATCGCTGCAACAATCGCAAGAATCGGTCCCCAATATTCCAGAATCATAGCCGGGTCAACCATCATACCTACAGAGACGAAGAAGATGGCTCCAAACAAATCTTTCACTGGAGCAATGCTTTTCTCGATATGTTCCCCTTCCACGGTCTCCGCCAAAATGGAGCCCATGATGAAAGCTCCGAATGCTGGAGAGAAACCGGCCTGAGCAGCCATGACTACCATTCCCAAACAAAGAGCCAGCGAAACAACCAGCATGGTTTCTCCCGTAAGGTAGCGGCGTACTTTCTTCAAGAATATCGGAATCAGATAAAGTCCCACTACAAACCAAAGCACCAAGAAGAAAATCAACTTCAGGATGCTATATACCATTTCAGCTCCCTCAAAATTCTTACGTACCGCAATAGTTGACAGCATGACCATCAGTACAATCGCCAATATATCTTCAAGAATCAAGATACTCAGCACCAGACCAGCAAACCGCTGCTGCCTCAACCCCATATCATCGAATGCCTTATAGATAATGGTAGTGGATGACATGGCCAACATACCACCCAGATAGATACAATCCATTTGCTTCCATCCGAACAAGTATCCCACAAAGACACCGACAGCTATCATACACAGAATGATGGAACAAGCCGAGATTACAGCGGAACCTCCCACCTTCATCAATTTCTTGATACTGAAATCCAATCCAAGAGCAAACAACAAGAAGATGACCCCTATTTCCGACCAAGTATGAATGCTGCTGATTTCCGTAACAGAAGGAGTAAAGCGGAAATGCGGACTCGCCAGAAATCCCGCTACAATATACCCCAGCACCAAAGGCTGTTTAAGTTTCTTGAATATCAACGTCATGATTCCTGCACAAACCATAATCAGTGCCAAATCACTTATTAAAGGAGCTAACTGCGACATAAGAAATATTTTACTTTGTTAATACAAAATTATAAAAAATAATTTTGAACAAGAAGAAGATTGGACAAGCATATAATCATCTGAAAGAAATTCCCAATATGTCATAAAAAAAGCGTCCTGTCTGTCTCTAACGACAAACAAGACGCCACTATAAAGTTGTACTTAATTACTTTCTGAATGGAGGTTTCACAACCTGTGCCTTCAATTTCCGGCCTCGGTTGTCCAAATAGATTTCCGTTCCGACTTTAGAAAAGCCGACCTGTACGTATCCCATGCCAATACCCACCTTACGAGTAGGCGACATCGTACCCGATGTAACCTGTCCGATAACCTTTCCATCGGCATCCAGCAAGGAATAGCCATGACGCGGAATACCACGATCCACCATTTCAAATCCAACCAGTTTGCGGGTTACCCCTTCGGCCTTCTGTTTTTCCAAGGCCTGACGATTCGTAAAGTTCTTTCCCTCTACAAATTTGGTTATCCATCCCAAACCGGCTTCCAAAGGAGAAGTGGTATCATCAATATCATTTCCATACAGACAGAAGCCCATTTCCATACGCAACGTGTCACGAGCCCCCAAACCTGCCGGCTTGATTCCGAACTCTTCACCTGCTTCAAAAATAGCATCCCAAATCTTCATCGCATACTGAGGATAAAAATAAACTTCAAATCCTCCGGCTCCCGTATAACCGGTATTGGATAAAATCACATTCGGAACACCGGCAAACTCACCTACAGTAAAATGATAATAAGGAATGTCAGAAAGATTGACAGAAGTCAGTTTCTGAAGCGTTTCAAGTGCTTTGGGTCCTTGAATAGCCAACTGCCCCATATTATCCGATGAATTTTCCAATTCAGCTCCCACGCGATTATGAGAAACGCACCAATTCCAGTCCTTTTCAATATTAGCAGCATTCACCACCAACAAGTATTTCTGTGGTTCGTAAGCATAGACCAACAAATCATCCACGATTCCACCTGTTTCATTAGGGAAGCAAGAATACTGAATCTTTCCAGGAGTAAGCACAGCCGCATTGTTTGAAGTCACTTCTTGTATAAAGTCCAACGCATGCGGACCTTTCACCCAAAACTCTCCCATGTGGGATACATCAAACACGCCTACACCTTGGCAAACAGTCATGTGTTCGTCAATAATTCCCGAATATTCTATCGGCATATTATAACCGGCAAATTCTTGCATCTTGGCACCCAAAGAGATATGCTTCTCTGTAAATGGAGTTGTTTTCATAACGCGTTTTTTAAGGTATGATTAATTTATGGTTAAATTCAGCTTGTCGTCCTTTCAATAGCGACGGGCCGTAAGTTCCGCAATCTTCACGACTACATTCATCGCCTTCTGGATAGACTGTATCGGAGCAAACTCATAACGGCCATGGAAATTCAAGCCACCGGCAAAGATATTCGGACAAGGCAAGCCTTTGAATGAAAGCTGCGCACCATCTGTACCTCCACGGATAGCTTTTACACGAGGTTCTACCCCAGCTTCTGTCATTGCAGCAAAGGCAATGTCAATGATATGCATCAACGGTTCCACTTTTTCACGCATATTATAATACTGGTCCTTCACTTCCACTACGGCCAATTCTTCACCATAAGCTTCGTTGATACGTTTTGCACATTCAGCAAACAACGCCTTGCGTTCTTCAAATTTTTCACGGTCGTGATCACGGATGATATAAGCCAATTCAGAACCTTCCACGTCACCCTTCATGCCTACCAAATGGAAGAAGCCTTCATAACCTTCTGTTTTTGCAGGGATTTCATCAGCCGGCAACATAGCAGCAAATTCATGAGCCACCAACATGGAGTTAATCATCTTGTTCTTTGCATATCCCGGATGAACATTTGCACCTTTGATCATGACTTTAGCAGAAGCGGCATTGAAGTTTTCAAATTCCAATTCACCTACTTCACCGCCATCCATCGTATAAGCCCATTCTGCACCGAATTTCTCCACGTCGAACTTATGAGCGCCCAAACCGATTTCTTCATCCGGATTAAATCCGACACGAATCTTACCGTGTTCGATTTCTGGATGTTCCTTCAAATAAGCCATTGCCGCAACAATTTCCGCGATTCCAGCCTTATCATCAGCACCCAGCAACGTATGTCCGTTCGTTACAATCAAATCTTCACCCACGTGATCCAACAATTCAGGGAAACGAGTCGGTGAAAGGACTATATTATCTTTGCTACAAAGTACGATATCTTTTCCATCATAATTTCCCACAATACGAGGCTGTACATTCTCGCTGCTCATATCAGGACTGGTATCCATGTGAGAAATAAATCCAATGGTAGGCACTTCTCGGTCCACGTTTGATGGCAAAGTGGCAAACAAGTAACCATTTTCATCCAATGTTATTTCTTCTAATCCCAAAGAAGCCAATTCATCTTTCAGGTAATTGGCAAAAATCATCTGTTTACCGGTACTTGGAGTAACATTTGTAGTTTCATCCGACTGCGTATCGAATGTAACATACTTCAAAAATCGATCTATTACGTTCATTATGCTTATTTGTATATTGTTTAATTTAAGTCTTGTAAAAATAGAAAATTGATTTTGAACGACCAAATACATTATCATTTTTTAGCCATCCGAAAGGGAGATTTACCCATATAAAACAGTTGGCAACTGCAATCAGCTTCCACACAAAAGAAGAAAGTATTCGGAGAAGAAGAAGCAGATTTGAACAAGTTTTATTATTTTTGCAGCATAATATATGAAAGCGAACACGCTTTCATTTAGCACATTTTCTTATGAAAAAATTCAAATTGACCCTTATTGCCTGTTTCAGCATGCTGAGCTTATTTTCTCACGCCAAGACTGACAGACAGCCAGTTGACAACCCCTCTTCCATTCCTTCCATGGAATTGGCATGCACGAGTCATACCCTCACAGGCGATGATTTGAAAGGAAAAGACAAAGCCTATAAAGATTCACTCAAGCAAATCAAGAAAGAGCTCCATAAACAGAAAGTTGCAAAGAGAAACCTCCATTACAACATCTTGGCGGGACCCAGCTATACGCCCGACTTCGGCTTGCTGATTGGAGGAAGTGCCTTGATGACTTTCCGCATGAATCCGCAAGACACTACCATGCGACGCTCAGTCATCCCCGCTTCTATCGCCTTCATGTTCAATGGCGGTCTGAACATCATGGTTAAGCCACAGCTCTTTTTCCATAACGACCGCTTCCGCATTTTCGGACAGTTCTCATATAAAAACACCAAAGAAAACTACTACGGTCTGGGATATACCACCAACAAGCGTTATGAACGCGGTGAAACGACCAGCGAATACCAATACAGCGGTTTACGCATCAATCCATGGTTCCTTTTCCGCTTGAAGGACAGCAATTTCTTCTTGGGTCCTCAGGTTGACTTGAACTACGACAAGATAAAAGATCCCGCTCAGGGAATGATAGAAGATCCGACCTATCGGGCTGCAGGAGGCGATTCCACCGGATACAAGAACTTCAGTTCAGGTATCGGTTTCTTGCTCACTTACGACACACGCGATATTCCAGCCAATCCATATAAAGGAATCTACTTGGATTTACGAGGAACCATGTATCAGAAATGGTTGGGCGGCGACGACAACTATTACCTGTTCGAGCTGGACTACCGCCAATACCTTACTGTAGGCAAACGCAAGGTTTTGGCCTGGACCGCACAGAGCAAGAACGTTTTCGGCGACCAGATACCACTCAACAAATACGTACTTACCGGCAGTCCATTTGACTTACGCGGTTACTACATGGGACAATACCGCGACAAGTCCTCTCATGTGGCACTCCTTGAATACCGCCAGATGTTCAATACAGACAAGAGCAACTGGTTCAAGAAAGTAGCCCATCATTTAGGTTACGTAGTATGGGGAGGAGTAGGTTTAATGGGACCCAACCCAGGAAAGATTCAAGGTGTACTGCCCAATGCCGGAGTTGGACTGCGAATTGAGGTACAACCCCGCATGAATGTCCGTTTGGACATCGGTAGAAATTTTGTCAACAAGGAGAATCTTTTCTATTTCAATATAACAGAAGCATTCTAAATTGCGGTTTGCTTTTTATTCATCTATAAGCGACTATCAGACAGAGACATCTGATAAGTCGCACAAAAAGTTCGAGTAAGGGATTATAAATAACGGGGAAAAAGAGAATCCCTTTTTGAACTATTTAAGATTTTTTTCTATCCGATTTTTCACGATTTTTCTGTATTTTTGCAGAGCAAAAAATTTTAATTAAATACACATTAAGAATGGGAGGTTTTTTCGGAGCAGTCTCTAAGGCTGAATGCGTAACTGATTTATTCTACGGCACGGACTACAATTCTCACATGGGAACCAAACGTGGCGGTATGGCCACCTTCTCAGAAGGAGAAGGATTCATGCGTTCAATTCATAATTTGGAAAGTTCATACTTTCGTACTAAGTTCGAAGTCGAGCTTCCTAAATTCAAAGGCAAAGCCGGCATCGGTGTCATCAGCGATACAGATCCGCAACCTATCATAATCAATTCTCACTTGGGAAGATTCGCTATCGTAACGGTAGCCAAGATCAACAACGTAGAAGAGTTGGTTAAAGACTTGCTGGATAACAACATGCATTTTTCTGAAATGAGTATGGGTAAAACCAACCCGACTGAATTAATCGCATTGTTAATCGTACAAGGCAAAAACTTTGTTGATGGTATCGAAAATGTCTTTAACAAGATAAAAGGCTCTTGTTCCATGCTGATTCTTACAGAAGATGGCATTATTGTAGCTCGCGACAAATGGGGACGTACTCCTATCATCATCGGAAAGAAAGAAGGAGCTTACGCTGCCACTAGCGAATCAAGCAGTTTACCTAACTTGGATTATGAAATTGACCGATACGTTGGTCCAGGAGAAATTCTCCACATGCGTGCAGAAGGTATCGAGCAATTGAGAAAGCCTAACGAAAAGATGCAGATTTGCTCTTTCTTATGGGTATATTACGGTTTCCCAGTTTCCTGCTATGAAGGCAGAAACGTTGAAGAAGTCCGCTTCAAATCGGGCTATATGATGGGACAGAAAGATACCTCTAAAGTAGACTGTACCTGTGGTATTCCTGACTCTGGTGTAGGTATGGCCATCGGCTTTGCTGAGGGAAAAGGCGTTCCTTATCACCGCGCGATAACCAAATACACTCCTACTTGGCCACGTAGCTTTACTCCTGCCAATCAGAGCATGCGTGCTTTGGTGGCTAAGATGAAACTGATTCCTAACAGAGCGATGCTGAATGGCAAACGTGTTCTGTTCTGCGACGACTCAATCGTTCGTGGTACTCAGTTGAAAGACAACGTCAATATTCTATACGATTACGGAGCAAAAGAAGTCCACATGCGTATTGCTTGTCCTCCACTGATTTACAGCTGTCCTTTCTTGAACTTCACTTCTTCTAAAGGAGATATGGAACTGATGACTCGTCGAATCATCGAAGAAATCGAAGGGGATGCAAATGTAAAATTGGACAAATATGCAACAACCGATTCACCGGAATACAAGGAAATGGTAGAACGAATCCGCAAGCGTTTCAATCTGACTTCTCTCAGCTTTAACACATTGGAAATTCTCGTGGAATCAATCGGTCTTCCGAAATGCAAACTTTGTACACACTGTTTCGACGGTTCTGGTTGTTTCTAATGAATCCCAAAAGACAAAATAAATCAAGGCTTCCATAAAAATGGAAGCCTTTTTTATTTGCTGATGTCATAAGGAATGCCCCTTCATCCTCTGCATCATTGTATAAAGATCGTCCCTTGTTCCAAGCATAAAAAAGAGCCGACTTGTCAAGCCGGCTCAAACAATTCAATCTGCTCGATTACATTATTTCAATGTCAATGTGATGATTCGGTCAATACCCGCTTTCAAACGAGCAGTATGCAATACGACACCACCTTTGACCGCTTCTTTTTCCACTTTTTCACCAGAGTCGAATTCTACCGCCTTCACAACTTTCTGCTTCAGAGGAAGAAGAATGAACTCAGGCATCACATCGGCAAGAATATGTACATAAAGTGTATTTCCTTTACGGGTTGTAGTACCCCATTCAGCCTTCATCACATCACCAGCAGTCGTACCATAGACGGTCTCACCATACTGATTCAACCAATCGCCCATGCCTTTCAAGCGATCCAAAGCCAAAGCTGGAATTTCTCCATTAGCCTGAGGGCCGATATTCATCAAAAGGTTGGCCCCTTTGCCAGCTGCCTTTACCAACAAACGTACCAAAGTAGGAACCGACTTATAATTCTGGTCGTTCACTCGATACCCCCACATGCCGTTCATCGTCTCACAAGTTTCCAAGGGTAATTTTCCAATGGTGGTTCCTTCTGAGAATCCAGCCGTATTTTCTCCTGGAAGATCTCGTTCAAACATCTGAAAGTCTTCACCTTCAAAAGGCTTCTTATGATGATTGTTCCCTACCAAACAAGCCGGCTGCAGTTTATGAATCAAAGCATATTGCTTTTCAAGCTGCCAATCAAAGTTGTCCGGTTGGTCCCACATGCCATCAAACCAAATGGCACCAATTTTTCCATAATGCGTGAGCAGTTCCGTCAACTGATTGTTCATGAATTCATAATATGTTTTCCAGTCGCCATGATTCTTACGACCAGTACGCTGTCCCGTTCTACCTATCGGATAATAATCTTCACGAGTCCAATCCAAATGAGAATAGTACAAATGGAACCGCAACCCCTGCTTATGACATTCATCGGCCAATTCCTTCACGATATCACGCTTGAAAGGAGTCGCATCCATAATATCATAATCAGAGAACTGAGTGTCGAACATAGAAAAGCCATCGTGATGACGAGTAGTAAAGCAGATGTATTTGGCTCCTGCAGCTTTAAAAGCAGCAACCCATTCTTTTGCATTAAAACGAGAAGGATAGAAACCAGAAGCAGCTTTAGCATATTCATGACAATCAATTCCCTCATTCTGCATATACCATTCACCCTGACCGAACATACTGTAAATGCCCCAATGAAGGAAGATTCCAAACTTGCTGTCGCTGAATTCCTGACGTTCCTGCAAATTTTCGGGAGTGGGAGTATACCCACTGGTCTGTGCACATACAGCCGATGTACACAGTAACGTACCCATACACAAAGCTTTGAGACGGGCTGAAAGTTGTAGTTTCATAATATCAAATTAAAAATCAGCGTCAAAAATAGAAAATTTTTCTTTGATTTTTCAACCGATCCCTGCAATAAATGAATATGACCACAAAGGAAGTCAACAATTCAGCCATCGGAACGGCAAGCCACATTCCGTTTTCTCCAATCAGTTCAGGCATCAGCCAGAAGCAAAAAAGGATCAATACAAACCCTCTCAGCACCGTGATGACCATGGCCGGCGTATCGCGCTTCACACTTTGGTAATAACCGATTGACACCATATTCACTCCGAAAAACACAAAGCCTGAAGCAAACAAAGGAAGCCCTTTTACAGCCATGAAATAGGCAGGCGAATCCATCCCTACAAATAAAGAAACGATATTTGAAGAAAAAAAGAATGTAAGCACGAAAACAAGTACACCGCAGCTCATGGCAGTAAACAACGACAAACGAAAAGCTATGCGCACACGTTCACGACATCCTATTCCGAAATTATAGCTCAAGATGGGTTGTGCCGACTGAGCGATGGCATTGTACACCATGAAAACGATCGGGAAGAAATAGCAGGCGATGCTATAGGCTGCAACACCATCTTCTCCCAAATACTTCATAAACACAGAATTTCCAGCAAACATCATGGTAGCTACCGCCGCCTGACACAAGAAAGTAGACAATCCCAAGCGACACATATATCCTACGTTACGCATGGTCAGTTTCATACTCTTCCACGTTGTCTTGAAGCGAATCAAGTGCAGACGATGCTTCGGACAAAACAAATAAGCCAGAATCAGCAATGCACCTCCAATATATCCCAAGCTGGTAGCCAAAGCCGCTCCAAACATTCCCCACTGTAAGTCGTAAATAAAGAGCCAATCAAAAAAGATATTTCCTACCGCAGCGATAATATTACATGCCATGGCATAATTCGGTGAACCATCCAGACGGACAAAGAACAGCCCAGAGCTCAACAAGGCACTGAAAACCAGAAAAGGAACGAACCAATGTACATACTCAACAGCCATAGGCAGCAGTTTCTCAGAACTTCCAAGCCACCGCACGACCGTTTCCCCATTCAGATAAATGAGAAGTCCATACAAAATCAGGATGAAAGAAGATACAATGATGGACTGGGTGATGTTGATTCGCGCCACCTTCAATTTTCCATGCGAAAGATGAATGGACGCCACCACAGAAGCTCCGATTCCAAACATCAGAGCCACTCCGGTATTTATCATAAAAATAGGAGCTGTGATATTGACGGCAGCTATCGCATCGCTGCCTATTCCCCTACCTACAAAGATTCCATCTGTGATAATAAATATAGCGGAAAACACCATTCCCAAAACAGTTGGTATCAATAATTTCCTAAACAACTTAGCAACATTCATTGTACCAAAATCGATACTATCCTTCATCTTTTTAACCTTATTACGTAAACCGAATGCAAAATTACATTAAATCTTTCAAACTTTTCAGAGACAATAAAAGATTTTACTTTCCTGCCAGAACGGAGCAAAGACACGCTCTCTCTTTTCAATCTACTCCCGATTTAACGACACAAACTATAATTCTCCGTTTCATTATTTTATTCTTCAATGAATAAATGTAACTTTGCATATTACTATAATTAAAGAATGCGTATGCAAACAAACGAACCTAACACTCATCCCTTACCCGATTTAGCTCATTCTATGGGTGAAGTTTTGGGCATTGAGTTCCTTTCTGTTGAAGAAGGACTGGTAAAAGCATCCATGCCTGTAGACCACCGTACCTGCCAGCCTTTCGGAATTTTGAACGGAGGAGCCTCATTGGCATTAGCAGAAATTGTGGCAGGTCACGGTTCCGTTCCTTTATGTACTCCCAATGAAATGCCTTGCGGCATCCAGGTTAGTGCCAATCACGTAGGCATGGTACGTACCGGCTCCTACGTACTGGCAACAGGACGCCTCATTCATTGGGGACGAACGACTCACATCTGGAACGTAGACATCACTTCACCCGAAGGTAAACTTATTTCGACTGCACGCATTGTAAATCAAATTGTAAAGAAACGATAATGGATAGACCAGAATTACATCTACATATCTTATTAGATAAATTAGCGGAAAGCCTGATTAGCTTTGCCATTTATCGTCTCCCCTGGACGGATGAACCGATTCTCGTTCTTCAGAAGGAGGGAGAGGTGGAGAAATCAGACAATCTGCATGGAGTGAATGGAAAAAAAGGATTCCTCTTTGCTCCTTTCCAACCGAATGCGACGCATCCGGTCATTCTTATCCGACCTGATATTTACGCTATAGGATGGAACAATATCATGCAGTATCTTTCGGATATCTATTCCGACCTTTCACAGATTCCAGCCAGTGAACCCACGGGATCAAGTGAAGAAAAAGAACTTTTAAGTGAATCGACTCTAAGAGAGACTTACGATAAGGTCTTTTCCGACTTCATAACTCCATTACAGAAGGGTACTTTTGACAAACTGGTCCTTTCACGAAATGCCACCTATCCTTTAAGAGAGGATTTCTACATCATTGATGCATTTGTTACCGCATGCAACAACTATCCCCGCATGATGATTTCACTAACCCATACCCCAGTAAGTGGAACATGGATTGGCAGTACACCTGAAATCATCCTCAGCGGACAAAAACCGACATGGCAGACAGTAGCCCTGGCGGGTACCATGCAACTGGTTGACGAACAGATTCCTTCTGAATGGAGCGAAAAGGACCAAAAAGAACAACTGTTCGTCAGTGACTACATTTACAATGTACTGAAATCGTTCAAGAGCAAAATTGAACAGAACGGTCCATATACAGCCCGTGCAGGAAATCTGGTACATCTGAAGACAGACTTCCGCTTCTCATTGAAGAAATCCAAACGGTTGGGAGACTTACTGAATGCACTCCATCCCACTCCTGCCGTATGCGGACTTCCTAAAGACGAAGCTTATCGCTTTATCCTGAGCCATGAAGGATACGACAGAAGCTACTATTCCGGCATCATCGGATGGATTGACCCAGAAGACATTACCAACCTGTATGTCAACTTGAGATGCATGCACATCGACGGAAAGCAAACGACATTGTATGCAGGAGGAGGTATCTTACCCTCTTCAACGGCCGATTCCGAATGGGAAGAGACCCTGTTTAAAATGAATGTTATGAAAAAATGTTTGGGTCCTGACGAAACATTTCTCTAATTACCTATTACGAAAGAAACATTTATGTTTACCGATAAAAAGAATATACTGCAACTCGTTGTCTTGTTGCGAGCTCACGGAGTAAAAAAAATCGTACTTTGTCCTGGAAGCAGAAACATTCCCATCGTACAAACTCTGGCTAACATTCCTGACTTCACCTGTTACCAAGTGACGGATGAACGCAGCGCCGGTTTCTTTGCTTTGGGCCTGGCCTTGCACGGCGGCTCACCTGCAGCTGTATGCTGCACATCGGGGACAGCACTGGTAAATATTCATCCGGCCGTAGCTGAAGCCTTCTATCAGCAAATACCTTTGGTTGTCATTTCAGCCGACCGTCCCGGAGCCTGGATTGGTCAGATGGACGGACAGACCCTTCCCCAACCCGGTATCTTCGGGAAATTGGTCAAATGCTCAGTCAATCTTCCCGAAATCCATACCGACGAAGACGAATGGTACTGCAACCGACTCATCAACGAAGCTTTGCTTGAACTGAATCACCATGGAAAAGGTCCGGTACACATCAACGTGCCCGTAAGCGAACCTTTCTTCCTCTTGCCAGTCAACGAATTACCTGAAGTACGCGTCATCAACCGATACCAAGGACTTAACGTCTATGACAAAGACTACCAACCGCTGATTGAGCGACTCAACAAGTACCAGCGCCGTATGGTTATAGTAGGACAGATGAATCTCATTTACCTGTTCGATAAGAAATACACCAAGTTATTGTACAAGCATTTCGCATGGCTTACTGAAAATATCAGCAATCGCACCATTCCTGGAATGCCTATCAAAAATATTGAACCGCTGCTTTGTTCCATGAATTTTGAGGAACAGCAAAAGATGCGGCCGGAACTTCTTATTACCTATGGAGGACATATCATCTCCAAGCGCCTCAAGAAATTCTTACGCCGTCACCCTCCCGTAGAGCATTGGCATATCTCTGCAGACGGTGAAATTGCCGATCTTTACGGTTCGCTTACCACCGTCATAGAAATGGATCCGTTTGAATTCTTGGAAAAGATTGCCCCGATGATGGAATATCGAACTCCAGAATATCCGCGTATTTGGGAAAACAAGTCCAAGGCTATTCCTAAAGCAGTCTTCCCTTATTCTGAAATGGAAGCCATCGGCAAGGTCATTGAGCATCTTCCTACGCCTTCTTCCCTTCATTTGGGAAACAGTTCGGCCGTACGTTATGCCCAATTCTTTGAAATTCCCAATGACACAGAAATCCTCTGCAATAGAGGGACCAGCGGCATTGAAGGTTCACTTTCGACCGCCATTGGGTATTCTACAGTTTCCAACAAGTTGAATTTCATCCTTATCGGAGACTTGAGTTTCTTCTATGACATGAATGCTTTGTGGAACAGCAATTATGGAAGCAATATCCGAATCTTGATGCTCAACAACAGTGGAGGCGAAATTTTCCATGCACTGCCCGGTCTGGAACTCCATGAAAATGCCCGCCGTTTTGTCACAGCTCCTCATGCCGCTTCAGCACGTGCTTGGGCGGAAGACCGAGGATTTGAATACATGGCAGCCCACAATGAAGAAGAATTGGAAAATGCTGCCGTCCGCTTCACCGAACCGAACATCACCGAACGCCCTATGCTTCTGGAAGTATTTACCGACAAAGACAACGACGTAGAGTTGCTCAAAGCGTATTATCGAAGTTTAAAACAATAATCCACTAATAAAAAGATACAATTATGAAACAAAGAGAATGGAAAACGATCAAAGAATATCAAGACATTCTTTTCGACTTCTATAACGGAATAGCCAAAATCACCATCAATCGCCCACGTTATCGTAATGCTTTCACCCCGACTACCACTTCTGAAATCAGTGACGCCTTACTCATCTGCCGTGAATGCCAGGACATCAACGTTGTGGTATTGACAGGTGCCGGTGACAAAGCATTCTGCTCAGGCGGTGACATGCACGTAAAAGGCCATGGCGGTTACGTTGGAACCGATGGAGTTCCCAGATTGAACGTATTGGATGTTCAGAAACAGATTCGCTCCATTCCGAAACCGGTCATCGCCATGGTAAACGGATATGCAATCGGAGGTGGGCACGTACTTCACGTAGTATGCGACTTGACCATCGCATCGGAAAATGCAATCTTCGGACAAACCGGTCCTCGTGTAGGCAGTTTTGATGCTGGATTCGGTTCTTCTTACCTGGCACGCATGGTAGGCCAAAAGAAAGCAAGAGAAATTTGGTTCCTCTGCCGCCAGTATACAGCTCAAGAAGCCATGGATATGGGCATGGTCAACAAGGTAGTTCCTCTTGACCAATTAGAGGACGAGGTAGTTGAATGGGCTGAAACCATGATGCAGCATAGTCCTTTGGCTTTACGCATGATTAAAGCCGGACTAAATGCCGAACTCGACGGACAAGCCGGAATTCAGGAATTGGCCGGTGATGCAACCATGCTGTATTACATGACCGAAGAAGCACAGGAAGGCGGTAAAGCGTTCTTGGAAAAACGCAAGCCTGATTGGAGCAAATTCCCCAAGATGCCATAACAATCCTTATCAATCCAACCAGCCGATACAAACCCCTTTGTATCGGCTGGTTTTCTAAAACCTGATATGTTATCTGATTTACGTTTGAATATATGAAAGCAACGATCCATCCATACACCTTACATTTCAAGCAACCTGCGGGAACTTCTCGTGGCATTTATACTACGCGTAAAGTATGGTATATCCACCTTTACGACCCGACGACCGGACATAACGGCTATGGAGAATGTGCCCCTCTCCCCAATCTGAGCTGTGACGACCTTCCAGACTATGAAAAGATTCTTCAAGAACAATGCCGCACTCTGGAAAATGAAGGCAACATTCCTTACGAAGCCTTACGGAACTATCCATCCATGCTTTTCGGTATAGAAACCGCCATGCAGCAATTGAAAAGCGACAGCCTTCAATTATGGTCCACTCCCTTTTCCGACGGAAAAGAAGGTATTCCCATCAACGGACTGATATGGATGGGAAACTTTGATGAGATGTACCGTCGGATAGAAGAAAAGATGCAACAAGGATTCCGCTGTATCAAACTTAAAATCGGTGCCATTGATTTCAATAAAGAACTGGAACTTCTACACCATATCAGAGAACATTTCACGAAAGAACAGATAGAACTCCGTGTGGATGCCAACGGTGCCTTTGAACCTGCCACCGCTCCATCCAAGATGGAAGCCTTGAACGCCTTTCAGCTACATTCTATCGAACAACCTATCCGAGCTGGACAATGGAAGAAAATGGCAACTCTATGCAACCACACACCTCTCCCGATAGCATTGGACGAAGAATTAATCGGCATCAATCAAACGGATGAAAAAATTCGCCTTCTTGAAACCATCCGCCCACAATACATTATTCTGAAACCTTCATTGCATGGAGGCATTCACGGATCAGAAGAATGGATTCGATTGGCTCAAGAGCGAGGTATCGGCTATTGGATTACTTCCGCGTTGGAATCCAACATCGGCCTCAACGCCATCGCACAATGGTGTGCAACTCTCCACCCTACCTTGCCACAAGGTTTGGGAACCGGACAGTTATTCACTGACAATATCGATTATCCACTGCATATACAGGGCGACTGCCTTTGGTTCAATCCAGAGAAAATATCAGAAGTCCATTTTAATTTTTAATCTACAGTCTCATGAAGCAACTCATTCAAACCATTCATATCAATCAGCAAGCTTATTCTACAGAACAGGCCAAAAGAAAACATTCATGCACCACAAGTCCACTACAAGCCCTCTTTACCGATTTATATGGGAAAGACTCTTTTGCTGCATCTTTGGCCGACTTTCTGGCAGAATGGTTTGATGAGCAACCCACCTTAAAAGTACACACCTCCGGATCGACAGGAACTCCCAAGGAGCTCTTCGTTGAAAAGCAACGGATGTTGAACAGTGCACGTGCTACCATCCAATTCTTAGGCTTGAAGAAAGGCGATACCGCCCTTTTGTGCATGCCTCTTCCCTATATCGCAGGAAAGATGGTAGTAGTCCGTGCTTTAACCGCCGAATTAAACCTGCAACTGGTCACTCCCTGCGGACATCCGTTGCAATCCATCACGCAAGTTCCAGACTTTGCCGCTATGACTCCCATGCAAGTCTTCAATTCGCTGGAAATAGCTGAGGAACGAGAAAAGCTGAAACAAATCAAACACCTCATCATTGGAGGCGGAGCTGTGTCTCCCGAAATGGCCGCCATTCTGAAAGATTTTCCTCACGCCGTATGGAGTACCTACGGTATGACGGAGACCCTTTCGCACATTGCTCTCCGCCGCTTGAGTGGAGCCGATGCATCCGACTGGTACACATCTTTCCAAAATGTCAGATTATCCCTTTCGTCCGACAATACATTGATTATAGATGCCCCTTCCGTATGTCCAGAAGTCCTTCATACCAACGATATCGTCACCTTCAACGAACACGGACAATTCCATATCATAGGCCGAAAAGACAATACCATCAATACTGGAGGCATTAAAGTACAAATAGAAGAAGTGGAAAATGCTCTTCACGGTTTTCTATCCGTTCCTTACCTCATCACTTCTGCCCCCGATTTAAAATTCGGAGAACACATCGTACTTTTGGTCGAAAGAGAAAAGCCAAGCAATGAAGAGTTGGAAAAAGCCTTTTCACAACTCCCCATATACTGGCGACCCAAAGAAATCATCGTTACGGAACGACTCCCCCAAACGGGTACAGGAAAGCCCGACAGAGCGACGGCAAAACGACTTGCAAAGAAAGATTAATAACAGCTTGAAGCACGGTAGAAGAGATAATTCCTCCTAAAATATCATTGTTTTTTAAACATAATTCTTTTATCTTTGTTAAAATCCTATTACCAAACAACGACAAAAATTCAGCTTATGGAAGAATTCGCTTTTTTACCGCCATTGCTTTTAACTATCGCGGGATTAGTCATAGGAGCCATTCTAAAGACAGTACTCAAACACAGTCGTTTTCCTTATACTGTGGGATTATTCGCAGTAGGCCTTCTCATTGGAATCTTGAATCGAAACGAGGTTCTGGACCTTATTCCAGCCCTACCCAAGGCTATTGACTCCGTAGCAAACATCAATCCAGATTTGATTCTTTACCTGTTCCTGCCCATCTTGATTTTTGATGCGGCCTACGAACTGAACCTACACATTTTCAAGAAGACATTAGCCAATGCCACCCTCTTGGCAGCTCCAGGGTTGGTCATCTGCATGCTGCTGACAGGAGTACTGATGGTCGCCATCGGAAAGTTCGTACCGGGATTTGCAGAATGGAATTGGACCTTCGCCTTGATGTTCGGTGCGCTCATCAGTGCAACCGACCCGGTAGCCGTAGTCGCATTGCTCCATGAACTCAAGACGAGCAAACGTTTCTCTACACTCGTTGATGCGGAATCCTTGCTAAACGATGGTACAGGCATCGTCTGTTTCATGCTCTTTTTCGGTATCTATACGGCAACAGGAGGCAGCGACGCTTCACCCGTTGTGGAATTTCTGAAAGTAGTCAGTCTGAGCACGCTCATCGGATTCATTATGGCACGCTTCGTTATCTGGTCTATCACTTGCATCAATTCAGATGAAATGATACAGAACAGTGCCATTATCCTTTCTGCGTATGCAACCTTCATTGTCACCCAATTCTACTTAGGCGTATCAGGTGTCATTGCATTAGTTGCATTCGGACTAACCTTCACGTATGTAGGGAAGCCCCGTTTAAAGCCAAGAGTGAACTCCTTCATGGAAAATTTCTGGGATTTGCTCACATACATTGCAAATACACTCATCTTCATCATGGTGGGGATTGTGATTGCTGAGAAAGTAACGTTCAACTGGCAAACGTTAGGCATAGCCGTCCTTATCTATTGGGGCTTGAACCTCATTCGCTACCTCATGATTATGTTGCTGTATCCTATGATGAAACGAATGGGATATGGATTGAGCAAGCGTGAATCCATCATCTTGACATGGGGAGGACTTCGTGGAGCATTGGCCATGACCTTGGCTTTGATGGTATCTTATACCCCAGGCATTCCCGAAATCATCCGGGAACAGGTATTGTTCTTTACAGCAGCAACCGTCACACTGACCTTAACCGTAAATGCCACCACCATGCGATGGCTACTGAACCGTCTGGGATTAATCCACGTACCATCAGCCAGAATCCGCATGGAATACAACATACAGAAATCCTTACGGGAAAGTTCGGAAAATTATCTAAAAGAATTACAGAAGCATGAGCACTTGAATGGAAGTGACTGGGATACCGTTCGTCAATACATTATCGACGAGCCTACCGAACCATCCAAAGAGCCGAAGGACAAAGCATTAATCACCGAGATGCGACTGCGTGTTTTGGACAGAGAAAAGACTTGTTGTCGGGCTTTATATACCAATGGTACCATTTCGGAAGAAACATTCTTGAGATTAATGAATTCTCTCGATGAACTTTACGATCACGACGGAAGTTTTCCTTTAAGCTATCGTGATTCCATTTTTTTATTCTGTGAACGAACCGAATTAATCAATGCTCTCAGAGTGGTACCTTCCATTCATAACTGGATGACTTATTACTTCAGAGAACGCATAGCTGTAGTATACGATTTGGGAAGAGGGTTCATCCTTTTACAAGAAGAAGATTTAAATTTCTTGAATGAGCTAAGGAATTCGGAAATTGTATCTGCATACCAAGATACGGTCATCCAACCTCTGTATGAAGAGATTAACCAAAATATTCACCGGATGAATGTTTTCACGGAAAGCTTGGCCAATGAATTCCCTAAAGCATACAAACAGGCGCTAACTCAAAAATCAATCCGTATGGTATTGAGCAAAGAAAAGCAAACCCTCGAAGAAATGATTGATTCAGGAGTTCTTACCGACAAAGACGCAGAACCGCTATTGGATAATTTAAATATGCGTTCGGAAGAAGTAAACCTGTTTAATCATACCATGTTCGCTTCATTCTTGAAATGGACATTCAGAAAAAGGAAATAGGATAGCTTATCAGAACGTTAGAAAAGACAGGTGAAGGACGTTAGTATACCCAAGGGAAGGGATTCAATGAAATCAGCCTAAAAATATCTTCTACTGACAATTCTATAGATTTACCTATTTTAAGCTTACATCCGGCAACCTTAATTTCACGCAATATATAACATAAAGGACTTATAACCAAATAGGCTGGACTCCTAAATTAGGAGTCCAGCCTATTTGGTTATAATATTTCATACACTGCATCTATCAAAAAAATGGGGTATACATGATGTATACCCCATTATATAATAAAGCCTAAAACTTATTTTTTAAAGAATCTAACTTCTCCAACTTCAATGCGATTCGATTCATCAATGACATCGTGGAATCTCAACTTAACATATTTACATTTAACCGTACCAAATAATTCTACGTTAGTAGGCTCTTGTGCATTTTGCATATTAGGCTTCTTATCCATAATAAATGTACCTTGAGAAGCATAGGTTTGATCATCCATACTAGTTTCAACATCTACACGAAGAGGCTTAAAAATAGAAGAATATGGATTTGTCCAATAGTTAAAGCCAATAAAATTGGTTTCACCTTTAAATGCTACCTTTATACAAACTTCATCGTGTTCATGTAATTTAGACCAAACATCATCATCAAACAAATCTGTATTTTCATCCCCATGTTGATCATAGATTGTAAGTTCATCATTTGTCAATTTAGTACATCCTTCCAGCGTTGCATCTAGCTTGATATTTGTTTTCATCTTATTGATGAAAAGACTGAAGACATTATGACTTTTTCCTGCTGCTGCATAACCTTTCATGTCCTTTATATCCAAAGCAACTACAGCTTTTTCATCAAATCCCAACAATGACTCTCCCTTTTTAAGAGAATATCTAACAGGTTCTAAAGATTTTTTTTGTCCTTTTGGAATAACAACCGTTGCATTATGGAATTCGACTGCCCCTTGTGGAATAGCTGTAAAATCTTTTTTCAATGAAGCAGCCAACGCAGGAGCTTCACCCCAAGTCACTGTTACATCCTCTGTTACAGGAATCGTTGAATAAACATAGAATGAATCAACAACTTCGTCAAAAGACAAACCTCCAGGAGTATGAACGATAAAGTATTCTTTACTGTTTACAGGTACACTTTTTTCATTGATATATATCTTAGGACCTTGGAATTCTTCCTCAACAGGAAAGAGTGGAGTTCCTACTTCTGGTTCATCTTCACAAGATGTGAAAATGGCCATTGGAAGCAAAAATAAAGGTAAAAATTTATATATAGATTTCATTTCAACTTAATTTTTAATTTATTATTTACCATCAATACGTACATCTTGTTTCCATTCTGGAGTATTTAGAGAAGTACCATCAGCTTTATTTGGAGTACAGTCATGATATACATTACCCTGTCCTTCATTAAACTTCCAGTATCCAATCAATCCCTTAGTATTTGGATTACAAACATACATGTTGTTTACAATTTCAGCAGGAGTTCGTGCTACTTCCCAAATACGAAGTTCACTCAATAAGATTTCTCTTGCTCTTGTCCAATCTGGACTTGGAATCAATTCGAACGCAAAGATATCAGTTGTTTCACCTGGAATATCTATTGCATTATCAAGCACACCGTTTACATAGAAACTCAGTTTCTTACCAGAAACGACAATTGCAAAATGATACCATTTACCTTGTTCAAACAAAGTATGACTATTCAACTGAGTACCTTGATGTTTAATCTGGAACTGTCTACCATCAATTGGAGCATCACCAAAACGAATATAAATTTCCTGACCTTTAACTCCCTCTTTTTTACAGTTAGCTAAAATAGCCTGATTATTCATCTGACCGATACCCTGACCCAACTGGGACATATTGATATTGAATTCAATAGTCCAATCCTGGCAAGTATAAGTTCTACCTAAGTTTGTAGTATATTTGAAACCTGAATTAAATACAGGCACTGGCTGATAAACTACACGATCTAAAACATAAGTCATTGTAGAGCCTGAAGCCAACAAACTAGTATTTCCACTTAGTTTCTCTAACTTAAGAGCAAGAGCATACTGCTTACCACTATTCTTCATTTCCTCGGTAAAAGGTTTGATGGTAAGATTAACAGCTTCAGAGATAGAAGAACCAGCTTTAACTTTAACTGTTTCAGATGACATTTCAAATGCTTCAGCAGGAAGCAGTTCATAAGGAGTCTGATTAGCCTCATTGAAAGCTTCAAGGGTAGCCGCATCAGCAACTAACTTATATGTACTTTCTTCATCTGCAATGTCAGACAATCGAACATTAACATCCGTACTAATAGCTTCTTGACCAACAGTTATTTTCATTGAACTGTTAGCATTGGTTTGTGTCTGAGCGATAAAAGCTTGAGAAGACAATACATCGTATTCTGCATTATCACAGCTATACTGCATAGTCACCCCAGCCAAAGCAAGACAACCTAATATATATTTAGAAATATTTTTCATGATTTATGTATTTTGGTTTATTTAACACTCGGATTCATAATCTGAATAGACTTACGCAAAGCTGGATAAGACATATATGAACCTGGATTATATTCATATTCCATGTGGAAAGTACCTACTCCTCCTTTACGATACTGTACACCGTTTGAAACAGGTTCCCACAAAGACATACCAATCAAAGATGGAACAACTTTACCATCTCTTGTAGTATGATATACACCACCACCATCAGCGTAGCTTTCAAAATTCTCACAAACAATTACTTTTTTAGAAACTTCAGAAGGATCCAAGTAATCAACTTCTTCGGTATCATTCTTACAGAAATGTCTAATTAATCGTTCATTACGTCCATCCAAATTAGAATATTTATTACAAGCATAAGCCTGCAAAATGAAATAATCGAAGTAACGTCCATGAGTTTCTGGCATCATATACGGTTCACCGTCTACTACCAACATTTTATCAGTACCAGACATAGGGCCAATTCTCTTACCCAATGTTTCCAAGAACAACTGCATAATACCCGGTTCATTCCACATTTCCTTGTCTGTAGCAAATGGCTGAGCATAATTCGGTTCAGCATCAATATCAAATCCATCGATATCATATTTATCCAAACTATCACAGATAGCATTTGCATATTTAATAGTAGCTGCTTCTTTAGATTCACGGCTTTCACCCCATCCCCAGAAATCATGACGATAAGCTCTCCATCTTTGATTTTCTGGAAGACTTTGATATTTTTCTTCATCTTCCTTACTCATCGGAGGAGTAATTCTATCACCACAATCCATAACGATGATACAACCTAAGGCTTTTGTTCCTTTTAAAGTCTTGACTTGTTTCAAGTCATTCTTTTTTGCTTCATCCAAATTATAAAAATCACTCCACAAAGATACGAAGTCTACACTATCTGGCAGACCCATCAAAGAGTTTTCCAATGAAGCACCACCACCAGTCCAGTTACCGAACCAACCAAAAGCTACCTCATGGTCTGTTTTCTTATAGTTTCTCAGGTTCTCGTAATATTCCGGCGTTCTTGTTACTTGAGTAAGATCTACTGGGTCTTTAATCTCAAAATCCGTATCACAAGATTGCATTAGACCCAATGCACCAGCAACGAGAAATATATTAAAAAATTTCTTTTTCATTGTAATAAAATCTTAATTGTTTAACAACCAATTATTTTTTCTGCCACCACATTTTAGTTTCATAAGTGTCAGCTCCACCTAATTTCTGAACAGCATCAGCATAGATATCAGGATTATTCACCTTTTCAGTGTAATCAAATGGAATACGATTTGCGACCTTCAAATTATATACAGGAGTCTGAGAAACTTCAGAAACATTAGGATACCCTGTACGACGAATTTCATTCCATCCTTCTTGTCCATCAGGGAACAATGCTATCCATTTCTGAATGATCAAGCGTTCCAACTTCTGTTCTGGAGTTGCACCTTCATCCCATTTTACAGGAAGAGAACTCAAAGAACTGAATCCAGAACCATAACCGCCTTCGGCATCAACATAACTAGCTGGCACATTAGTGTTATTATTATAATATGATTTTGCATCACCAGCATTCCATTGTTCAAATGACAAAGTAATAGCTTTATTATACAATTCTTCAACAGTTCCTCCCATGTTAGACCAACCTGCCAAAGCACCTTCTGCACGACAGAAAGTCATATCAGCAGCATTCATCCAAACGCCACGGTCAGCAATCTTTACATTTGCTGCAGAATAGAGTTTACCAGCTGTAGGCTTATTTTCAATTTTAGCACCAGCACGACAACCTATCACAGGTCTGTCACCTGCAATTTCTGTAGGATTGAAGAATTTTTCAAGACGAGCATCTTTATAACCTGTCATATAAGACTCAAGGTCTGCACATGCACGGCTATCACCCCATTCTACTGACACTTTGAACAAGCCATTAGGGACATAAGTAATCAAACAGTTCTCACTATTTTCTGTAATAACACCTGCCTTAACAGCTTCTTCTCCTACTCTCTTTGCATATTCTGGTTCAACGAAACGCATACGAATAGCCATACGCAATTTTAATGAGTTGGCAAATTTGTTCCATTTTACAAAATCACCACCATATACATTATCAGATTCTGCATAACCTGTCAACTTACCGCCACCAGCACTAATCATACCACTTAAAGTAGCTGTTGCAAGATCAAGATCCTCAATCAAAGTCTTGTATACTTTTTCTTGTGAAGAATAAGCATTAGGATCATCTTCTGCACCAATAGGGAATGAGCCATACATATCTGTCAATCTTAAGAAAGCTTGTGCTCTCAGAATTAAAGCCCATGCATAACCCAAGCCTTCTGCATTTGTCAAACGTTTCACTTCATTAAATGCAGAAACAACTCTAGGAGTACAATTTTGGAAAGGATGATTAATCCAACCTTCCGGCGCATTCATCTTTGCGAAGTTATTTCCTGCAAAGCCATTGTTGGCATAAGTGAAATAACGGCCATAAGTGTTACCGATCAAATCCTGCCACATCTGATAGTCATTTTCTTGCTCTGGAAATGCAGCATTCTGCATCTGTACAAGGAATGAACCTGTATTGTAATTATCACGTCCCAATTCCTCAGCAGAAGCACAATTTCCAGGACGATTAGCTTCTTCGAAACCTGCAGTACATGATGTCACCAAGCCGAGGGCAAGAGCACCACCGAAGAATACTGAAAGAACTTTGGATATTTTATTATTATTCATTATTCTGTGATTTTATAGATTAGAATTTCAGTTTGATATTAAATCCTAGTGAACGAAGACTTGGCTGCATAAAGTAGTCGAATCCTTGATAATATGTACCTGTTGATGCTGTTGACTCAGGATCGAAAGGAGCCTTACAGTAAAGCATCCACAAATTGTTTGCTGTCAATGATACATCTAAGCCTATGCCACCTAACCATTCTCTTGGGAAACTATATCCAATATACAACTCCTGCAAACGTAAGTTGGTTGCGCTATAAGTATATTCTGACCAAATAGGATTTTCACCACCAACTACACTATAATAAGCCTCTGGAGATACTACACCATGGTTAACAGGAATACCACCTTTGTTGCGAGCATCAGCTGAAGCCTGTGAAGCACCGTAGCTATCCAATAAAGCCTGAGTTTGACTCATGACAATACCACCTAAACGAGCTGTCAACAAGAAGCCGAAGTTAATGCCTTTCCATGAAAAGTCATTAGAGAAACCAAGATTACCCTTTGGTAATACAGAACCCATATAAGTTGGATTATCCAATGTTTCACGAATTACGTTACCTGATTTATCAACAGCATAGTTACCGTCGATATCAGATTTAAAGCCGGTAAATGAGTAAACATCACCCATTGTTCCACCTTTCTTTAAGATAATGTCAGCACCCTTCAAACCACCCTGATTTACTACTTCATTAGGATTTTCGAGCAGATCAATAATCTTATTGCGGTTCATACTATAGGTGAATGTAGAATTCCAAGTAAAGTCATTCCAAGTCTTGTTGTAACCCAAAGACAATTCAAGACCTCTGTTACGAACGTTACCTGTCTGAATATATTCCTTATCGAAACCTTCTCCTGGAGCAATCTGGCGCAAGAATGTCTGATTCTTTGTATTTGACTGATAGAATGTCAAATCAACAGAGAATGCATTGTTAAAGAACTTAGCAGAAAGACCTGCTTCCCAAGAATCGGTACGTTCTGGATAGAATGTATCAGGGAATTTATAAGTTACTGTTTGATAGCTCTGAGATTTTGGATTATATTCATAACGCCATCCTGAAGAAATATTAGGAGCAATAGCTGAACCTACAGAAGCCCATGACGCACGCACTTTCATGTAACTGATGAATTCTGGCAACTTAAACATCTGAGAAAGGATACCAGAAACACCCACTGATGGGTAGAAGAAAGATTCATGAGTTGTTCCAGCTAAAGCTGAATCCCAGTCATTACGTCCGGTCAATGTTAAGTACAACATACTCTTCCAGCCTAATTCAACATTGGCAAACAATGAATTGATATAATGCTTCTGGTGTTCGTATTCTGGACGGTTATCATTGGTAGCGAAACCATAGTTAATGGCATTCGGTGTAAAGATATTTGATGGAGCCTTCAAACCTCCTTGGAAGCCTTCGTTGATGTATTGAGTTCTAGTCATTGAAGCACCAATATTAGCACCAATTGAGAAATCATTAAAATGCTTATTAACATTCAACATCAAATCTCCATAGAGGTTTTGGTCATCTGAATTAGTATAACGATAGAATCCATAAGGAGAACCACCAGTAAACAATGTATTAGTAGAAGCATAACGTTTATGTTCTGACTTCGTTGTAGTACGGTCAAAGCGCAAACGTCCAGCAACGTCCAACCAATCAAAGATCTGATACTTCAAGCTTGCATTTGCCATATAACGATGACGTCTATTAGGACGGTCCATACGATATGCTACCCAATATGGATTCTGCATAGAAAGAGCATCACCATAATTCCAGTTCTGAGTATAAATACCTCGAGCAGGATCCCACAATTCAAAAGTACGAATTGCATCGAAACTTTCACCACGAGGGAACAAATACAAAGGAACCAACGGATTGTAATACTGACCCTGTGCCATTAAATTTCGGTCTTTAGAGAAAACATAGTTAAAGCCGAAGTCCAAAGTCATTTTATCTTGCAGGAACTTAGTAGTATTACGGAATGTCCAGTTATATCTTTCATATTTATTGTTAGGTATTATACCAGCAGCATTTGTTGTACCTACTGACATATAAGTCTGATTCTTATCATTACCTACAGTAAGAGCTACGTTATTCTGGACGTTAGTACCTGTATTAAAGAATTTTTCAGGATCAAATGCTCCAAACTTAGAAGGTGTCTTTTCACCCCAAGATGTATACTGTCCAGGACGGTTTATGTATTCATTCTGGAATTCTGGCATTTTGAACGGATTGGAGAACTGAGTACTGTTAGTAACAGTTACAGAAACCTTTCCTTCCTTACCTTTCTTTGTAGTAATCATAATCACACCTTGTGCAGCAGCAGAACCATAAAGTGCAGCAGCAGCTGGACCACTCAAGACGCTGATTGATTCAATATCTTCAGGGTTGATATCTGAGATACCTTCACCACCAGGCTGATTACTATACATTTTATTTTCACCAACATCACCACCATTACGGTTTCCCAATGGCACACCATCAACAACATACAAAGCCTGATTACTTTGAGTCAATGATTTAGGTCCACGCATAACGACACGTGTGGCACCACCCATACCTGAAGAAGATGCATTGATGTTAACTCCGGCAACTTTACCTGACAAAGAATTCATGAAGTTAGCATCTTTCACTGTTGTAAGAGTTTCATTACCAATTTCCTGTACATTGTAACTCAAAGCTTTTTCAGAACGCTTGATACCCAAAGCTGTTACAACGACTTCATCAAGGACTTCAGTATCTTCATGCATCACAATCTTCTTTGTTACACTATTTGCCTGAAGCAACAAAGTCTTGTAACCTACATAAGAAATTTCAAGCTGTGCCGAAGATGATACAGATAATGTAAAGGCACCATCAAGTGAAGTGACAGTACCATTGGTCGTTCCTTTTTCAAGGATACTAACACCGATTAGAGGTTCATCGTTGGCATCAACGATGGTACCTTGAACTGTGATTTTATCTGCCTGTACGGATATCTGAAGATTTTCCATTGAGGAAAGTTCAGCAGGAAGTCCCCAAGCAGTACTTCCTGAAGCCATCAAAAGACAGAATAATTGAGAGAGTTTTCTCACTTCCATAATTTAAGGTTTTAAATTTAATAATTGATATCTTTCTATTTTAGATTTCAGTATGATTCAAGATATATCAAGATAATTTATCTTAAATATTTCATCATATTAGATCTCAAAAGTTTGCAACTTATCAAAATAAAATCAAAGCTCTCACTTTGAATAAAATAACAAAGTATTCTTTATTTATGTTAACTTTATTTTTGCAAAGATAGACAATTTCTACAAGAATGCAACTATCAAAACTTTTTTTTTAAAATATAAAAAGGACGCTATTTTCTCCTTTAAAAAAGCCGTGATACATTTCTCTTTTTAAACATTCTGTCAGTTAAGTCATTACATAAAAACTGCATAAAAAACGAGATATTAAGATGTATATATAAAGTTCATTCGCTAACAAACACGTCCAACGATTGTTAATTATTACATACATTTTGTACCGTCCTCTATCTGACAAAGAAATAAGCCCCTATAATTATCAATTAAATACGAAAAGGATTATTTTATTTGTAGGATCATAAAAATAAAACAAATCAGTCTATTTGCAATGGATCTAAAGACACTAAACACATTTCCTTATCTTATAAACAAACTTTCTAAAAGATATATTTAAAACATTGATTATAGAGCAATAGCAATATAGGCGTATTTCCTCATCTTACTAACAAGGGAATACGCCTGTATTTTTTATTTCATAAGTTGTTTTTTTTAACAAAGAAAAAGTTTCTACAATTCATTTCCTTTTATTATTTAACCTTTTTTATACTTTTGATTTTATAAAGATACTTTTTCACCAACAGCTGCTCTATTATCAAAACAACCGGTCAGGAGATTTCTCACCCTTCCACTGCTCGATAGTCATACTATACATCCAAGATGTCTTTTCTTCCTTTCGTTCCACGAAGTAAACAAAAGAAATATCATTTTCTACGATATGGATATTATCGTTAGGAGTTACCACAAGCAACTGAAGATGCAGTTTCTTGCAAAGGTTGATCAAATAACGAGCCTTATCCTCATCTTGAGCCTTAAAGGCCTCATCAATAGCTATGAATCGGAAAGAGTTCTCTTGCTGTCCACTTTTGGTCAATCCGAACTGATAAGCGATGGCCGACCCCAAAATGGTATAAGTAAGCTGTGCCTTCTCCCCGCCTGAAAGATGTCCCATATTCTCATACGTATTTTCCTTCAAGCCTGTTTCCCGATTGAACTCCTCGGCACGGTAAGTAAACCACGAACGGACATCCATCACTCGTTTTCTCCATTCTTCATCAGCCAAACGATTCATGAACGGCTCAATATGGTCACGGAAATGAATCCGGCGAGCCTCGCCTTCCATCAAGTCAGCCTGCGTTTCCGGCATAGCCTTGTCTATCAAGCGGCGGAATTCACTGATTTCCTCATTGATTCGATTCTGGGTAACCAACTGGATGTAAGTGGCTGGCTGCGGGCGATAATCGATACCTTGAAGTGATTCATTCAGCATCTTGATATTTTCATCGATAGCATCCTTCCAATGCATAAAGAACATACGGAACTCTCCCACCTTGTCAGTCAATGTCTTCTGCAAGTAATTATCGAACTGCTTTTCGTACTTTGGAAGATTTTCTTTCTGCAAACGAGCCAACAAAAGCTGATATTCACCAATCAGTTCCACATTTGAATCTTCAGGAAGAGCGTCAACATCCGAACGCCAGTCCTTGAACTTATCAGTAATATACTCAACAGGATATTTGAAAGCACGAATCTTGGTCTTCGCAGAATTTTCATAATTACCTTTCTCCTTCCCTAATTTACTGCGTAAGTTATTATTACGAGCAAGGAAAGCATCATGTTCCTGTTTCAGCTGTTCATATTCCAGTCCCTGCAGTTCCTCATAAGCCTTTTCAAAGTCCGTCAGCAAGACATGCTTTTGGGTAGCTATCTTCTGCTGGCAAGCATCCAAGTCCCGCTGTGTCTCTTCAATTCTGTTCTCCAATCCATAGATGGAACGCGATTTCTGCTCGATATCCACTTGATTCAACTGGCGGAGCGACTCCTTCACTCCCTCCAGCTGCTTCTGAAGCGTATGGATGCGGTCATTATTCTCTTCCAATTCCGCCTTCCCATTCAATTTTTCCTGCAAGCGTTCCGCATATTCACTCCAGTTCACCTGGTCATAATCCGTAAACTGATCAATCAGCTGATGATACAATTCATATCTCTGGAGCATCTTCTGCTTTTCTACTCCCAAAGCATTCAACTGGTTCAGCAGTTCCACGTCGTGTTCTTGAAGCTTTCTCACCTCACTTTGAAGCAGACGCATCTTCTCCTGATTATCCCACCCCAAAATATAATTCTCCTTGCGGATGATGTGCGGGCGGTCGTCCTTCTCGTGACGCTCATTCGAGAACTTCACCAATCCTTCCGCCGTCACTGCCTTTTCAGAATAACGTTCAAATTCCTCCAGACTATCTACACAAGCATAATTGTACTTCTCATAAATCATGTCACGAGCCCACTCTTCATAAGGAGAATCCGGACGGATTTCAATCTTGCCCAAGAGTCGATTGCCCATATCCTCAAAGCAATCCATGCCTGAAAGCGAATTATAAGTAAGGTATCGATAATACGTTATACGTCCCTTCAAGTCCGTATCATTGATGAAACGGTTCACTTCCCGATAATATTTTTCCGGCACCAGCAGATGCAAGGCAAAATGATGAAGAATCTTTTCCACCGCTCCTTCCCACTGCTGCTCTTCCTCGTTCACACGCACCAGCTCACCGATAAAAGGAATCTCCTCCTTCGTGGCTCCGGTTTCCGCTAAAATCATCTCGCGGATTTCCAATTCACGGACAGGTATGTTATTGCGATTCTTCTTCACCGAATCAACCGAATGCAACTGTTCCTCTATCTTGCCAGCGATTTGCTTCCGTTCATTCTCCAAGGATACCGTCTGACGGATTTGCTCTTCTTTCTCTTCATCCAGCGACTGTACCTTCTGTTGAGCGGTCTCCCGTTGCTGGACAAACACCTCTTCAGTAGGATCAGTAGAGAAGGCCAACTGACGGGCGATGCGATTGTATTCATCCATCCGCTTCATCCGCTCATCACGGATTTTCTCCAGATGTTTTGCATCCTGCAGGATATCCTTGATTTTTCGTCCTACCTCATCATTCTCGATAGCCAAAGAAAGAGAGCGTTCTTCCGCACGAAGGTCTTCTTCCTTTTCACGCAACTTCATGCGGTCCGCTTCCATCTTCTTGCAATCCTTCTCCGCTTTTTCGATACGCTCTTTACCAAGCTCGATGGTTTTTCGGGCAAACCAATATTCAGCCGTCTCACGGTCAATCTCCAGTTGCTTCAGTCGAGCATCCGCATCCTGGATTTTCTCAGCCAGTTCAGCGATAGGTGTCAAAAGTTCAATCTGCTGACGAGATTTCTCGATGTTGGTCTTTGCATCCATCAACGTTTTGAAACTATCCTTCAAAAGGATATACTTCGATTCCGCATTATGCTCTTCCAGCATGTTTGTCCGAATGAATTCATCCAAGTCATCGAGGACTTTCACCCCCACAATCTGATTGAACAGTCCCAAAGCCTTGGTAGAACGCATACCAAACAGCTGTGTCATTCTGTCGGCATACCCCACCGGACCATCAAAGAATTCCACCATCGTGCGGTTTCCCTTGTATTCCTTCTCCAAACGGCGACGCCAAATTCCTTTTCCGTCAAACGGTTGGAAATCCCGCTGGATCTCAAGTGCACAGTGTGCCAAGCCGAAAGTACGACGAAGTTCCCCACCAGAGAACCAACGTACCTGGAAGACCGTCACCGTCTGCTGGTCCGCATTAGAGAAAGAAGCCAGCAAGACCGAATATGCCGACTGGTCACGCAAGGCCTGCGTAGACGTTCCTCGTTCACCCTCCTTCTGGATATTACCATAATGTCCCAATACATAAGTCTCTTCGGTACGGTTTCCCTTCTTTTCCACTCCCGACGACTGATTATAGAAACGGTCCTTCTTGGCTGGGACCATCAAAGTCAGCAATGCATCAATAATGGTACTCTTTCCCGAAGCATTCGCTCCCGTTAGCAGTGCATTATTTCCCTGAGGGTCCAAGCGGAATATTTTTTCGTGGAAAGTACCCCAGTTATAAATTTCCATGTATTGTAAACGGAATCCTGACGCATCAGATCCGGTACTAAACAGACTCAACATATTCTTGTAATTTATTCTTAAACTCCTGTAATTTATCCAATGTCACCTTTTCCTTGATGATACGATGTATCTGATAAGTAGAAATCGTGTCGTGCTTGACTTCCTTCAAGTATCCGAAGCCCACAATTCGATTGATATACATGTCTATTTCATTCAGCAGCTTCACGCGATTGAATCGTTCCGGCAAGAACAATTCAATACGTTCCTTCAATTCTTCTGCCGTCACGAAGCGTTCGGTTGCATACAGTTCATCCATGTCGCTGTCAAACTCTTCCAGCATCTGGCGGAGGATAATCAAGATGACCGACACTTCGAAGCCCAACTGCTGACGCGGTATCAACCCCACCGTTCTGCCTTCTTCATTCTCCACTTGCTTGAGATAGGCAAAGCCCTCATCTCTTTTTACAATCAGTTCAAGTCCTATTTGAGAAATATACTTCTGTATTTCAGTCTGATAATTCAATATATCCTCCCAAGACTTTCCGTCCGTATGGTCTACAGGACCCTTCAACAGACGCACTACCGTACGTCCATAAGGAGCCAAGATAGTATCTAAATTCATTTCAGTACAATAATTTCAGGTATGACAATTGATTTCTGTTCCGCTTCATTGAATAAAACCGTCTGAGTGCGTTCCGGATGAATCAGGTGACGGAATCCCCTCAGCACGCCGATGTAGCCGAAGAGTTCGGACAATCCTTTTTCCAGACCTCCATTCTGTTCTATCACTTCTGCCAGCGAAACCTGTTTTCTGCGTTTCAAGGCCGCATGAATTCGCTGTTTCAGCACGGCACGGTCTACGCTATGGTTCACAAAGAGCGAATCGGCATGCTCTGCCCCTGAGATGTCCGCACCGGCCACTTCCAGCACCTTTTCATACGACACCTCTTGAAAACGTTCCATGGTAAGTCGCCGTTCCAGCGGCATGGCTATATCCGGCAAGGTTTCTATTTCCAGCGAAATATCCGGCTTCTCATTCTTTTGAGCCAACTGCAACAAAAGCGACTGAATATCTTGAATGACACGCTGAGTAGCCACCATCTGCTTTCCACTGCTTTCACAAATGATACGGCTCAATTTATCGGCCATCTTATCATTCGCCTGATATACCTTCTTGCCACTTTTATAAAGATAGCTCTTCATGTTGCGCAGGAAATAATCCTCTTGGCGCATCTGTTTCGAGTCAATGGCACCATACAGTTCAGCCACCATCTTATCCCAAGCATCCTGCATAGAAGGAGTCATCAAGAAATCCCAAAAGGCATAAAAGCTTTTCCCCTGCGGACTACGCTGCAGATTATCCAAAGCATCGAAGGTAAAGCCCAAAATATCTCCTTTGGAAGATGCTCCCTCGGCATGTTTCTGGTAAATGGATTTCGTGATAGTCTTGAAATTATCCTCCACTTCCTTAAAGTCAGAAAGAAGTTCCTTTGCCGTTTGCGTAATATTTCGGAAACGCGGAAGCACCTGATACTCTTCGTATACATGTGCATTTTCACCGGCACGCAAACTCTGGATCTGGTGTTCTATCTCCATCTTCTTGGCCTCTAACATACGGATACGCTCAGAAGTATCTTCATTAGTAAACTCCACCAAGTCTTTTATCTGTCCCAAGAGTCCCATAAACTTCGACTCAGTACCCACAAATTCTTCCCTACGAAGACTCAGCAGCCAGTCAAGCGTCTTGCTGGTGTAGGACGACAATTCATAAAACACCTCACCGTCTTCTTCTTGATAATTGCGCAAGAACCCCTTATCCGTCCAACGCTGGATATACTTATACGCCTTCTCCTCATACGAGTCGAAATCATGGATGTCACTTTCTTCATCCCTCTCCAGATGAATGGACGCCAGATAGTCGGTCAGCCGCATGCGCAAGGCCTCGTAAGCCACAGGCTCCCGATGCCGGTAAAAAACATTATATAGAAATAAAAGAGTGATTTCTCTGTTTCGAAGCCTCAATAGCTCCACACTTGGAGAATTATTCAACACTTCAGACAATAATTCAGGATCAGTCATCATAATTCATTCACTTTCGGGGCGTGAAGTTACTCATTTTTCACGACAAATGACGGCGAGCTGAAACAAAAAAGGATACAGAAACCAGATTTTCCATTCCGTAGGCCCCATGGTTTCACCCATCGGTTCTACCCAAGTCCTCCACCTCAGGTTCGGCAGCCTCAGCCCCGGTCTCCTCCTCGAGCGGATAGTCCTTCGCCCCATAATTCAGGAGCAGCAAATGATTGAGCGTACAAACCAAACCACGCAGATTCTCCTCCCGGACCTTCGGTTTCAACTGACACTCCCACAACTGGATGACATGCCATCCCAAGTCACGGAGCTGGATACGCTCCTCCCAGTCTCTCTCCCGATTCCGCTCTATTTTCTTTTTCCAAAAATCCGCATTACTTTTAGGTATCACGTAATACTTGCATCCCTCATGCCCATGCCAGAAACAACCGTTCACGAAAATAACCGTCCGATACTTTTTCAAGACGATGTCAGGAGTCCCCGGGAGGCTTCTCACATGAATGCGGTATCGAAAACCACATTTAAAGAGATACCTCCTGACCAGCATTTCCGGCTTGGTATTTTTGCTTCGGATATGCGACATGCATTTGTGCCTCTGCTGAGGAGTTAATTTGTCTGCCATCTTCAAACGATTCTATTGCAAAGATACACATTTATTGGAGAGAAAACCATTTCTCTTCCATCTGAAATCAAATCAGTCAAAACGTATCATTCCAGTCCAATTCTACTGTACAGAAGTTGCCCGTTTCACTTTAATCAGTTATTTTTGTCAAGGAAAACATAAAAATAGACACCATGAAAAAACTTATTATGCTATCATGCATGGCCCTCTTTTCAGCCAGTTCCTTATGGGCACAGGAAGAAGGAATCACCCAATGCGGAACCCCTACCGGACAAGTTCCCTTTCCGCTCACCACTTTTCAAGAATTACCAGACCCCAAGATTCCAGATGCTTCTACATGGAAGGTATTGAAATCCCCTTTCATCAGTTGGGGAAGTACCGACATCCGTTACGCCAAGCATAAAGTGCCTGAACAAAAGAAAAGTCTACATGTCACCCTTAACGGATGGCGTGGAGAAAAGCTCCATGCACAGGCCATCGTTTCCACTCCTAAAGAACTTCAGAGTCTGAACTATTCCTTCAGCGAGTTCAAGAACCGCAAAGGCGAAGTGCTTCCTGCCAGTGCTGTAACCGGTGGTTTCGTCCGCTATGTACTGACCGATGAACTGAACCTCGACGGGAAAGGAGGATGCGGCAACCGTCCAGACCATAGCAAATACGACTCTACATTGGTTGCCGATGCGATAGACCATCTTACCCCAACCATCGCAGTCAAGAAGAACAGCAACCAGTGCATTTGGGTAAGTTGCCAAGTACCAGAAAATGTTTCAGCCGGCACCTACCACGGAAGCCTGACCATCAAGGACGCGGAGAACATATTGTCAGAGTTGCAACTGGACATCCGCGTTTCTTCCCGCATTCTTCCTCCTCCTTCACAATGGGCCTTCCATTTGGACTTGTGGCAGAACCCCTTCTCGGTAGCCCGTTATTATCAAGTTCCTTTATGGAGCAAGGAACACTTCGAAGCCATGCGTCCTGTCATGAAGATGTTGGCCGATGCCGGACAAAAGATTATTACCACTTCCATCATGCACAAGCCGTGGAACGGGCAGACAGAAGACTATTTTGAAAGCATGGTAACTTGGACCAAAAAGTTAGACGGAAGCTGGAAGTTCGACTACGAAGTATTCGATGCATGGGTAGAATTTATGATGAGCCTCGGCATCGACCAGCAAATCAACTGCTATTCCATGGTACCTTGGGAACTTTCCTTCCAATACTTCGACCAGGCGACCAACCGCATGCAAAGCATCAAGACCGCACCGGGAGAAGATACCTACGAAGAACTTTGGGTTGCCATGCTGAGCTCCTTTTCCCGCCACTTACGTGAAAAAGGATGGTTTGAAAAATGCATGATAGCCATGGACGAACGCCCGATGGAAGTCATGCAGAAGACCTTGAAGGTTATCCGCAAAGCCGACCCCGAATTCAAGGTGGCTCTGGCCGGAAATTACCATAAGGAAATAGAAGATGATATGGACGATTACTGCATCAGCATCGCCCAAGAATTTCCTGAGGAAGTACTGAAACGACGCAAAGAGACAGGAAAGAAATCTACCCTCTATACCTGCTGCACCGAACCGTTCCCCAATACCTTCACCTTCTCAGAGCCGGCGGAAGCCGCATGGATAAGTTTCTATTGTGCCAAACAACACGTCGACGGTTATTTGAGATGGGCATACAACAGTTGGCCGGTAGAACCTTTACTTGACTCTCGCTTCCGTTCATGGGCAGGCGGAGACACTTACCTTGTCTACCCTGGAGCACGAACTTCCATCCGTTTCGAACGATTGCTGGAAGGTATCCAATGCCATGAGAAAATCACCTTGCTCCGCAACGAATTCACCCAAAAAGGGAACCGAAGTGGACTGAAGAAAATAGAAAAGATGCTGGAACCGTTCAACTTGAACAACTACCCAGACATTCCTGCCGAAAAAACGGTACGCAAAGCTCAGAAGATATTGAACTCACTGTAACGTGACACATCAGGCCGCCATACTCTACGAATCAAGTATGGCGGCCGATTAAAAACGACCGTCAACAAACAATCCATGACTCAGTTTCCACCGTATCATGGATTGTTACCTTTTCATTTATGAACATGAAGAACATTTTACCCTTTCTTTTAACGGCAGTTTCACTAATCGGCTGCCAAGAAGCAGATACCGACTGCCACTATGCAGATTATGTACACACAGAAATCGGCGTAACAGATAACCGAGGAAGCAACTGTGTAATAGGACCAGAACTCCCCTATGGAAGCATCAATCCTTCCCCGTTCACCGAAAATGGCAACATGGACGGCTACGACCCTCTTTCCCCGATACGAGGATTTGCCCAGCTGCATGTAAGCGGTACCGGATGGAGCACCTACGGCCATTTCCTGATTTCTCCTCAAATCGGTTTTCAGGTGGGCCTGAAAGACCATGATTCTCCCCACTCACAAGATGTCAACAAAGCCTATTATTACAAGACCCATTTAGACCGATACGGCATCACCACCGAAATAGCACCAAGCTATTACAGTACCCTGTACCAGTTTACCTTCCCTGCAACGGAGGATGCTGTATTGAAATTCGACGCTTCCCAAAGCATTATGAAAGGAAGCATTTCCAAGAACTCGGTAGAAATCCATCCGGAGACCAACCAGATACGCATGCACATCCGCTTTGAAGGAGGATGGCCGGAAGGAGCCTACAATCTTTATCTGGTAGGAGAGTTCAACCAAAAAGCCATCGAAGCAGGCACGTGGGAAGGAAATGAGACCTTTGCTAACCAGCTTCTTCTTCAAAAAGACTCCGTAAAAGGAAAACACATGGGAGGCTACTGCAAATTTGACACACGAAACGACCAAAAGCTGCTGCTCAAACTGGCTCTATCATTTACCAGTTTCGAGAAAGCAGAAGAGTTCCTGCAGAAAGAAATACCGGCATGGGACTTTGAAGGACTCAAGGAAGCAGGGAAACAAGCCTGGGAAAACAAGTTGAGCAGCATCCAGATAAAGACCTCTTCAGAAGACCAGAAAAAAATGTTCTACTCTTCCCTGTATCGCGTATTCACCCTGGCACACGACCGCAGTCTGGATAACTACCAGTGGAAATCGGACGCCCCATTTTGGGACGACAATTATGCTTTTTGGGACACGTTCCGTTCCGCCTATCCCCTGCTTACCCTCATTGACGAAAACACCGTCCGTGACAATATTCTCGCAATCATCGACCGGTTCAAGCACAACGGATGCGTATACGACGGCTTTATAGCCGGAATGGAACGTACAGCCGACCAAGGAGGAAATGATGTGGACCACATCATCGTAGATGCCTACCTGAAAGGTGTAAAAGGTATTGATTGGAAAGAAGCGTATCAAGTGGTCAAATACAATGCCGACCATCGCCGCATCGGTTTCTCCCATCAGAAAGACACGACCAAGAACTACGAAAAATACAAAAAATACGGATGGATTCCCGCCTGCATAATGAGTTCTTCTCAGAGTCTGGAATTTGCATACAATGATTTCTGTGCTGCACTGATGGCCAAAGGGCTTGGTTATGAGAGCGACTTCAGGACCTACTACGAAAGAAGTGGGAAATGGATATGCTTATGGAATCCCGATTTAAAAGATTCTGGTTTTAAAGGATTTATGGACGGAAGAAACGAAGACGGAACCTTCACCCAGATGAATCCGAGAGAATACGGCGGCTCATGGCAAAGTCCCTTCTACGAAGCAAGTTCCTGGACCTACAGCTATTATGTTCCTCACGACTTTGACAAACTGATCGAGCTGATGGGAGGCAAAGAACAATTTGTGAAACGACTGTCTTACGGTTTTGAGAACAAGCTCATAGAGTATACGAATGAACCGGCTTTCCTTGCATTCCGTGCCTTCACACATGCCGGTCGTCCCGATCTCTCGTCTTATTGGGTTCATCACACCTTGAACAGCAGTTACGACCTGACAGGATACCCAGGAAACGACGATACCGGCTCCATGGCCTCATGGTACATTTTCTGCTCACTCGGCCTCTTCCCGAACGCAGGACAGGACTACTATTATTTCAATGCACCGACCGTTTCAAAAGCGGTGATTCGCTTATCTGACCAAAGAACGCTCACTATCAAAGCCAATGCCGCTAAAGAGAATGTTTATATCAAGCGTTGTAAAGTGAATGGAAAAAGATGGAATTCTCCTTTCATCCGACACGCCGACTTGATGAATGCTCATACGATAGAAATGGAATTGAGCAGCACCCCTACCGATTGGGGAAAATTTTAAGGTAATCGTTTCTGGTATCCAGTGCAAAAGACCGAATTATTTCACAAATGAAACCCGCCGGCTGAATGAACATGCTATTTACCTTCATTCCACCGGCGGGTTTATTTTGTCTGTCCTTTCACGTTGCGTGAATCAACATTCAGCAACTAAATCAAACCTCCGAAGCGATGTGTCTTCGATACTGTTTCAAGCCACCTTGATTCAACACCTCATGAATATGATTCATACGCTCACCCTGCGAAACCGATTTTTCAGGAGTCGCATTATCTTCCTTCATACGAATACTTCCCACACCTGTCACCGGCAGATACTCATCCCAGTAAACCGGAACCTCGTGCCAGTTTCCATCGTCACCCCATTTACTGATGTACGTCACACGCGATTCTGAAGTATAACCATAGGCATACACCTTCAGCGTCGACTCGTCACCACAATCCTCTACCTGCTCCGTCTTCAAGATACAATCCGTCACACAACTCGGATTCATAAAGTGTTCCTGTCCCCAAAAATTAGCTAACGCTTCATGCTCCCAAAATGCACTGTGACGCTGCATCTCGCGACCATAAATAGCGTATGGCGGACGAATCTGCTGATACATAGGGATACAGAGCAATGGAGCCAGACTAAAATAAATTGCACGAAAATAACGTGCATTGACCTCATAAAAATCTTCCTTAGCCTTCTCATAATCAAAATGCCGATACTGATCTGGATTCATATCCAAATTCAGTTCCTGCAAATGTTCCGGAATAATCGTATTAATCATCCGATTTTTCCCGAAATCAAAATCATCACCGTATCCCACCTGCTTATCGCGCAACAATTTCAAGATATTTTCCTGAGCCAATGGAGTGAACAGCAATGCAAATTGCTGGTTATCATTACGATTACTCGTATCAAAGACCACTTCAAATTCCTCATTCGTCATCATGGCAAAATCCATATTGCTCAAATCACGAGATTTCTTCCGAAGCGACCTCCTGTTCCATTTATACCTTAACGAATCCTCCTTCCCTGCCAATCCACTCTTCTCACGATAGAAGATCAGATTCGGAGCTGCCACATTACCATAAATCAGTCGCGTCAGCTCAGGATACTCTGGATAAGGAGCCGTCACTTCCGCTACCAATGTCTGCGAATGCTCCACCGTATGTTCCTTCCCGTTCTCATCCTCCTCTGTCGTGGTCCAATAAATCGTCTTCGAACCCGTATAAACCATTGAACCCATCACAAACTTACGTGTGCGACAGAGTACAAAAGGATTCCCATTAATCAAACCAGAATGCGAATAGATTACCGACCGATTCTTGTTAAACCGATCGTCCCATCCATACGTCTGTCTCAAATCCTCTAATCGCTGTGTAGTAAAATACGAATCAAACTCAAGATTAGGCACAGTCTTCGTCATCATACGTGTCAGTATATCCCAGTCATACAACCGATTCAGCGGTGCCATCTGTTCCCAGGCCAACGATTTCTGCTCTTCCAACTTTCCAGACAATCCCTGCCGTTCTTCTTTCAGTTTTTTCAACTTCGGTTGCACCATCGCAAACAATAAGACCAACAGCACCAGAATCCCGAACAGCAACAATCCAACGGAGTCAATTTCCTCGTGCCAACCTAAAACATAGACAACTCCTGCAACTACCCCTAACCAGCACAACACACAAGCCACCGTCCAGCAAACAATTCTCGAACGTACAGAATCTAACGTCTCCTCTAACTTATATACTTGGGCACAAGTCTTCTTATTTGCCTGCACATCTACCTGTGCCTCCGCGGCTAACGCTGCAAAAGTCTGCTCCGACACCTTCTTGAAACGTGGATGAAATACCTTCACATACTCATCCAACGGATCATAAATCTCCTCCAACATAATATACTCTGTTTGTTGACGTTAAAATCTAACGAAAGGGAAAATGACATTAGAAGAATTTTTCTCTCGCAGCCTTACGAGTCTCGGCTGAAGCCGTAAACGGAATACGTGTAGTATAACCTTGTCGGGCCGCCACAATCATCTTCGTAGGCCAAGAGAAAATATCCGTATTCCACTGAGTCACCCTACTATTATATACAGTACGAGCCGCCGTAATCTCACGCTGAAGATAACTATTCTGCTGCATGGCATCCGCAATCGCCGCATGTGCCCTCAACTCTGGATACGATTCCACCTGAGGGAACAAACTGCCAAAGGCAGAATTCACTTGTGCATTCACCTTACTTCGGTTCTCCGCTGTCACCTTACCGCTACGCAACGCAGCAACCGATTTCATCACATCCTTATCCAAATCGATCGCACGGTCCACAATTCCTACCACATTCTGCAAAATCTGCACACGCTGCTCCAAGAAATTATCAATATTTGAAGCCTCTGCCTGAATGCGCTGCTCCAACTGCTGAAAATAATTTTTTGCTGAAATCTTCATAAAAATAAAGATCACTCCAGGCAACACTCCCGCCAGACAACCAACGAACGCTACAAGTGCTGAATTCTCCAACGAATCTCCCATTATCAACACATACAAAAGAACCAACACTGGAATAGCCACCCACAAAGCAATCTCAAAAAGCGTAGAGCCAAAGCCTACTACCACCGGAAGCTGACGGTCAATCACATGTATATCACGACCCTGTTCATTCACCGGTCCAGTCACTTCATCCAATAAATTTGCCATAATAAATAGATATTAAGATTAAAAATGTTCATTACCTCAAACACAAAGATAAAAAATATCATAAGATAACAATGGAAATCCATCACGAAAAACAGAAGAAAAGCCTCTGATTTACAATCTATAAGAAGATTTATTCTTAAATTTTTACAAAAGGTTCTCAAAGAAGGAAGTCAGCGTACTGTTGATCAATATTACGTAGCAGCTTCTCAATGGTCTTCACCACATGTGCTGCTGGCAAAGCATCGGTCCTCACTGGCTGTTATCTCTTTCCTAATTCCCTTTTCTATCATGACATGATATTTCTCAGTAAGCATCCGATAAAGTACACATTGTATTTCTAAAGAACAGAAAACTCGATATC
>JAHHQU010000089.1 GCA_020026225.1 Phocaeicola sp.
TACTGCTTCTATTGTTTAACTTTTAATTTTTCGGTAAAAAATTACCGAAGTATTGAAGATGGATTATCTAATAAAAAACCTATATTTGTAAAGTAAGAGCGTTAGAATTCAATATTATGAAAAAGAAAAAGATTGAAATAGAAATTACATCCTGCACATATGGCGAACTAAGTGCAGAAGACCGTATTTTAGTCGATAAAGCCAAAGATGCCACAAAACGCAGCTATGCCCCTTACTCGCATTTTTCCGTCGGTGCTGCTGCTTTGTTAGAGAATGGAATGATTGTCACCGGTACCAATCAGGAAAATGCCGCATACCCTTCAGGCACTTGTGCAGAACGTACCACTCTTTTCTATGCCGGCTCACAATATCCGGAACAACCGGTACTGGCACTCGCTATTGCCGCACAAAACGGAAAAGACTTTCTCGACACTCCCATCCCTCCCTGCGGAGCGTGCCGTCAGGTACTCATGGAAACGGAACAGCGCTACCATCACCCCATGAGAATCATCCTGTATGGGAAGAAAGAAATTTTCATCGTGAACGGCACGAAAAACTTGTTGCCTCTATCATTCGGAAGCAGTTTCCTGGAGTGAAAAAGAGGACCTATGAAACAAAAAAAATGCGGGACGATAAATGCTTTGATTTACCGTCCCGCAATTTTTTATACTTACAGAATCTATTATTTCACGTTATACATACGTTCTCTCATCTCTTTGATATGATCAGAAGTGATGTATTCATCATAAGTCATCATCTTGTCAATGATACCTGTCGGAGTCAGTTCGATGATACGGTTGGCAACCGTTTCAATGAATTCGTGGTCATGTGAAGAGAAGAGCACATTTCCCTTATACTGCTTCAAGTTGTTGTTGAATGCCTGGATAGATTCCAAGTCAAGGTGGTTGGTCGGAGTGTCCAGAATCAAACAGTTAGCATTACGCAACTGCATGCGAGCAATCATACAACGCATCTTTTCTCCTCCGGAAAGGACATTCACCTTCTTCATAACCTCTTCACCGGAGAACAACATACGACCCAAGAAGCCCTTCATTTCCACTTCATTGCCTTCACCGTACTGGCTCAACCAATCTACCAGATTCAAGTCACAGTCAAAGTAGTCTGTATTATCCACCGGCAAGTAAGCTGTTGTAATCGTCACGCCCCAGTTGTAATGTCCCGCATTCGCCTTACGGTTACCGTTGATAATTTCAAAGAAAGCAGTCATGGCACGAGGGTCATGGCTCAAGAATACAATCTTATCTCCCTTTTCCACATTAAAGTTCACATCGCTGAACAAAACCTGTCCTTCTTCCGTTTCAGCACGCAAGCCAGAAACCTCCAAAATCTGATTTCCCGGTTCGCGGTCCATCTGGAAGATGATACCAGGATATTTACGAGAAGAAGGCTGGATTTCGTCCACGTTCAGTTTTTCCAACATTTTCTTACGAGAAGTAGTCTGTTTTGATTTAGCCACGTTCGCAGAGAAACGACGGATAAATTCTTCCAATTCCTTACGTTTTTCTTCTGCTTTTGCCTTCTGGTTCTGCTGCTGGCGGAGAGCCAACTGGCTAGACTGGTACCAAAAGCTATAGTTACCGGCAAACATGTTCACCTTACCGAAATCGATATCCACAGTATGAGTACATACAGAGTCCAAGAAGTGACGGTCGTGACTGACTACCAGCACTGTATGTTCAAAGTTCGCCAGATAATCTTCCAACCAAGTCACGGTATCCATATCCAAGTCATTGGTAGGCTCATCGAGCAACAAGTTGTCTGGATTTCCGAATAGAGCCTGAGCCAACATGACACGCACCTTTTCCTTACCGCTGAGGTCACCCATCAATGTATAATGCTTGTCTTCCTTGATACCCAATCCGCTCAACAAAATAGCCGCATCACTTTCCGCATTCCAACCTTCCATTTCGGCGAATTTTTCCTCCAATTCAGCAGCCTTCAAACCGTCTTCATCAGAGAACTCTTCTTTTGCGTAAAGCGCTTCACGCTGTTTCATGATATCCCAAAGCACCGTATGTCCCATCAAAACGGTATCAAGAACGGTATGTTCATCAAATTTAAAGTGGTCCTGACTCAATACAGAAAGACGTTCACCCGGACCAAGAGTTACACTACCCTTAGTAGGATCCAACTCACCTGAAATAACTTTCAAGAAAGTAGATTTTCCTGCACCATTGGCTCCAATGACTCCATAAATATTACCATTTGTAAACTTCATGTTTACATCATTGTACAAAACCCTTTTACCGAATTGTACGGCTACATTTGAAACTGTAATCATGTATCTATACCTAATTTATATATATAAAATTCTGAATTAACGCCACAAAGGTACTCATTATTCGGAGAATATACAAAACAAGCATACCATCTGACACTATTTTCAACGAGTTTTTCCCTATCGGACGACGTAAATTGCCGGTTTCTGCCTGCATTCTGTGTCAGTATGACAGAAAATGACTAACTTTGTCCCTGTTTACAGCATTTGTCTACCTAGGCACGATTTTTGCTGGAACGGGAATAAACATTATTTAGAATAATAAAAAAACAAAAATATAATTATGAGTACAAATCAGAATCATACTCCGGAAGAAGAAGTATTGAAAGACCAAGAAACAGAAGAAACTGCTGCTGAAAACCAGGAAGTGAATGAAGAGACACAGACCGAAAATACAGCAGAAGAAGAATTGTCTGCCGAAGAGAGACTGACGAAAGAATTGGAAAAAACCAAACAAACTGTAGAAGACCAAAAGGACAAATACCTTCGTCTGTCAGCTGAGTTCGACAATTACCGCAAACGTACCCTTAAAGAAAAAGCAGAACTGATCAAAAACGGCGGTGAAAAAGCAATCAGTGCCATTTTCCCTATTCTTGACGATTTGGAACGTGCTTTGCAGAACATGAAGAATTCCGACAATGTAGAAGCCATGTACGAAGGCATCGAATTGATTTATCAGAAATTCTTGAAGAACTTGCATCAGGAAGGTTTGGAGAAGATGGAACCTATCGGTGAAGTGTTCGATACCGACTTCCATGAAGCCATTGCATTGGTTCCAGCACAGGAAGAAGACCAGAAAGGCAAGATACTGGATTGCGTCCAGACTGGATATAAACTTCATGACAAGGTGATCCGTCATGCTAAAGTTGTGGTTGCTCAATAAATCATCAGAAAGAAATGGAGAAAAGAGATTATTATGAAGTGCTAGGCGTTGAGAAAACAGCGACAGCCGACCAGATAAAGAAAGCGTATCGTAAGAAAGCCATCCAATATCACCCCGACAAGAATCCAGGCGATAAGGAAGCGGAAGAAAAGTTCAAAGAAGCTGCAGAAGCATACGAAGTACTCAGCAACCCTGACAAGCGTGCCCGTTATGACCAGTTCGGACATGCAGGCATGAACGGTGCTGGTGCTGGTGCCGGTGGATTTGGCGGATTCAGCGGAGAAGGTATGTCTATGGATGATATTTTCTCCATGTTCGGTGACATTTTCGGTGGTCACGGAGGCGGTTTCGGCGGCTTCAGTGGATTTAGCGGCAGAAGCAGCCAGCCTAGACAGCGTAAATTTCGTGGTTCCGACTTGCGTGTAAAGGTAAAGCTTACGCTGAAGGAAATTTCAGAAGGTACTGAAAAGAAATTCAAGGTTAAGAAATATGTTCCTTGTTCACACTGTCACGGAAGCGGTGCTGAAGGAAACAGCGCGACTGAGACTTGTCCTACTTGTCACGGTACTGGTAGTGTCACTACCACTCAGCAAAGCATCTTCGGTATGATGCAGACGCAGACCACCTGTCCGCATTGTCACGGTGAAGGAAAGATCATCAAGAACAAATGTAAGGAATGCGATGGAGAAGGTATCGTATACGGCGACGAAGTGGTAACCGTTAAGATTCCTGCCGGAGTTGCTGAAGGCATGCAGCTGACTGTCAACGGAAAAGGTAATGCCGGTAAGCACAACGGTGTAGCGGGCGACTTGCTGGTTCTGATTGAAGAGGAAAAGCATCCGGAACTGATTCGTGACGAAAGCGACTTGATTTACAACCTGCTTTTGAGCGTTCCGACTGCTGCTTTGGGTGGAACCGTAGAAATTCCAACCATCGACGGAAAAGCTAAGATCAAGATTGAACCGGGTACACAGCCGGGCAAGGTCTTACGTTTGCGTGGAAAGGGATTGCCTAGCATCAACAACTATGGCTATAACACCGGCAGAGGCGACTTGTTGGTTCACGTAAGCATTTACATTCCTGAAACGTTGACAAAAGAAGAACGTCAGGCATTAGAGAAATGGCAGGAAGCCGAAAACTTCCAACCGAACATGACTTTGAAGGAGAAGATCTTCAAGAAATTCAGAAGCCTGTTCGATTAAGCCTATCACATTTATATAGTAGCAGAAGCGGGTAACATCCAGAATGAATGTTACCCGCTTTTCTTGTTTCTGCACAAGATAAATACGACTCTTTCCTCTCTGCAAGAAGAAAATCCTTATCTTTGCACCGCAAAAAGATAACCGATGAAAAGAAAATCACTAGTTTTATTCGCTTCCATCCTCATTCTCTTGCTGGCAGGGGGCGGAACCATCACTCACTTGCTCTTTCTGAGCCACCCGCTCCGCATCTCTCAACCCAGTTTTTTGTATATCGACGAGGACGATGATTACGACTCCGTATGCGTCAAGCTCGAAACGAAACTGCACGCTGAATCACTTGCTGCATTCCGCTTCTTCGGAGCCGTTTCAAGTTATCCGAAACACATCCATACCGGAGCTTACCGCTTCCGTACGGAAGATACGCCTTGGAGCATCTTCAAGACGCTGAGAGCCGGACATCAGACTCCGGTACGTCTGGTGGTACCCAGCGTACGGACCGTCGACCAGCTCATCAAGCGGGTAGCTCCGCAAATCATGGCCGACTCTGCAGAGATAGCCCAACTCTTGAGCGATTCTTCTTATTGCAGCAAACTGGGATTCCAGAAAGAAACGTTGCCGGCTCTGTTCATTCCCAATACGTATGAAATCTATTGGAACCTGAATGCACAGGCTTTCATCAAACGCATGAAGAAGGAATACCTTGCCTTTTGGAATGAAAAGCGAAGAGCCCAGGCTGAAGCGCTAAAACTCACTCCGGTGGAAGTGAGTATCCTGGCCTCGATTGTAGAAGAAGAAACGGCCAACAACGCCGAGAAGCCCATGGTCGCTGGCTTGTACTTGAACCGCCTGCATATCGGCATGCCGCTGCAAGCTGACCCTACCATCAAATTCAGCCTGCAAGATTTTGGCTTGCGACGGATTCTCTTCAAGCACCTCGAAGTGGAAAGTCCGTACAATACGTATAAATATGCCGGACTTCCTCCTGGACCGATTCGCATTCCTTCGGTCGTCGGACTAGAAAGTGTATTGAAACGCACGAAACATCAATACTTGTACATGTGTGCCAAAGAGGATTTCTCTGGGACACACAATTTCGCCAAGACGTTGGGAGTCCATAAGGTCAATGCCCGACGGTACCAGCAGGCGCTCAACCACAGAGCGATCAAATAAAGTTCATGCCGGGCAAGACGATTTATCTGTATACCCGAGCCAACCATTTGCCTGCAAAAGGCAAGCAGATAAAAAATATCCTTATATTTATGAAAAAGATAGGGATATATTTGTTTCATATTCTTTTTTGGCTAACTTTGAAAAATAACCCAAAAAGAATACAAATGAGCAACAAACAGAAACGTTTTTTCCTTCCTGAAAATGAGATACCTACCCACTGGTACAACATTCAGGCGGATATGAAGAACAAACCCATGCCTCCTCTGAATCCGGCTACCAGACAGTCGCTGAAGCCCGAGGATTTATACCCTATCTTTTCGAAAGAGGCGGCCCGTCAAGAATTGAATCAGACCGATACGTGGATTGAAATACCGGAGCCGGTACGTGAGATGTACAAATACTACCGAAGTACCCCTTTGGTGCGTGCCTATGGTCTCGAGAAGGCGCTGAACACGCCGGCACACATTTATTTCAAGAATGAAAGCGTAAGTCCCATCGGTTCCCATAAACTGAATTCTGCTTTGGCTCAGGCTTATTACTGCAAACAAGAAGGAGTGACCAATGTCACGACGGAGACCGGAGCCGGACAATGGGGGGCTGCCCTCTCGTATGCGGCCCGTGTTTTCGGACTGGAGGCAGCGGTCTATCAAGTGAAGATCAGCTACGAGCAGAAGCCGTACCGCCGGAGCATCATGCAAACCTTCGGGGCACAAGTCACCGCTTCTCCGTCCATGTCTACCCGTGCGGGAAAGGATATCCTTACTCAGACTCCGAATCACCAGGGTTCTTTGGGAACGGCCATCTCTGAGGCCATCGAACTGGCACGCACCACGCCCAACTGTAAATATACGTTAGGTTCCGTCATGAGTCACGTCACCCTGCACCAGACCGTTATCGGACTGGAAGCGGAGAAGCAGATGGAAATGGCCGGAGAATACCCCGATGTCGTCATCGGATGCTTCGGAGGCGGTTCCAACTTCGGAGGTATCTGTTTCCCGTTCATGCGTCATACCATTCTGGAAGGCAGACAGACGCGTTATGTGGCTGCCGAACCTGCTTCTTGTCCGAAACTTACCCGCGGACAGTTCACTTACGACTATGCGGATGAAGCGGGATACACTCCCCTGCTTCCGATGTTCACCCTGGGACATAATTTTGCTCCTGCCAACATTCATGCGGGGGGATTGCGTTACCACGGTGCGGGAGTCATCGTTTCGCAACTCCTGAAGGACCACCTGATGGAAGCGGTCGACATCAAGCAACTGGAATCGTTCGATGCGGGTGTCTTGTTCGCGAAAGCGGAAGGAATCATTCCGGCACCGGAATCCTGCCATGCCATTGCGGCTGCAATACAGGAAGCCCGGAAGTGCATCGATACGGGAGAAGAAAAAGTCATCCTCTTCAACTTGTCGGGACATGGGCTGATTGACATGAGTGCTTACGACCAGTACCTGTCGGGCAACCTGACCAATTATGAATTGAGCGATGAGGTCATTCAAAAAAATATCGACGAAATAAAAAAGATACCTTGAAAAATCCGTTTTTTGCTCTCGAAAGAGGGGAAATGCTGCAAAAAGAGAGATTGAATGAATAAACCGCTTATAATCAGCGGAAAAAGATGCGAAAAGTTGAAAAATGGACTTCCCCTTTGGATAGTAAAACCTGAGGAGAATGAATATTTTTCAACTTTTTTTCGAAAAAAAATCAGCAAAAGGCTTGCAGAATTAAAAATAATGCGTACCTTTGCACCCGCAATCGAGAAACAAACCTCAGTTGCAAAACAGGATGGCCCGTTCGTCTATCGGTTAGGACGCAAGATTTTCATTCTTGA
>JAHHQU010000090.1 GCA_020026225.1 Phocaeicola sp.
CTCATTCACACAGGGGGCTGCAAACCATTTTGCGCATAACTCTTGACGGTACCGAGAGGCGAAACTATATGGTTCTGTCCTCTCATGTTGAATGTGTATCGAATGAGAAATCCCCTTGTAATCCCAGGCGATTCCAAAATGCTGTGACCGATCTGCTCGTCAATCTGGCCTTTCCGATAAACCTGAATAAGAAAATTTATCAGTACAATCTGCAAAAAGAACTGATTAACAAAAAAACGAAAGTGAATTTGGCTTCACTTTCGTTTTTTTCTTTGTCTTACTCTACGATATTGCTTAACTCATCAATAAACGCTTCTAATTCATCATAGCTGCCGTGAGGATAAACGGATATGTCAGCATTATTCTTGTTGATTAAGCAGTCTGTAAGTAGAAATACTTTCATTCCAAGTTGATTGCTGACCATATCATCGTCTACATCGTTTCCAATCATCAAACATTCTTCGGGCGTTCGGTGTAACCGCTCAAGAAGTTCTTTATAATAATTTGGATTTGGCTTGCAATAGTGAGCATATTCAAACGTGGTGTAAGCGTCAAAGTCACTTGGATCAAGCCCCGCCCATTGAATCCGACTTTCGGTTGCAACCGTTGGAAATAGCGGGTTCGTTGCAAGTACAACACGGTATCCCTTCGCTTTGATTCCCTTTATCAGTTCTTTTGCTTTGGGAGCATATCCGCAAACAGATTGAATGTTTTGAAAATCAGTTCGATAAAACTCATCAAAAATATGCGTATCCTGTCTTACCCTGTTGCCACAAATATCTGCAATGGTATCCCAGAATGCTTCTTCATTCGTTTTGCTGCCATCGTTTTTAACCATAGCATATGTTCCGGCGATGACAGCTTTAGAAAAAGCGTTCGGTTCATACCCGGCAGATGCTGCGGTCATTGCCAATCCTTTTACATAAGCGTTTGCAAAAACATCTTGATCCATCGGCAGAAGCGTACCGTCCAAATCAAATAAAAGCGTGGTAATGCTCATTATGTGGATTCCATTCAAATCCACTGTCTCATAAGACAGTGGAGCACTTCTTTGTATGTTTTAAGCGGTTAATCGGTTGCTTTCAAGATGGCATCAAGTTCAGGAAAATACTTTTTTAGCGGGATCGGATTTCCCACTTGATTTATGAAGCAATGGGTCGATGTTGCAGTTGCAACCAACACATCATTTGCCTTGTTCGTCATTGTATAAGAAAACGTCAGTCGCACCCCTGTATATCCGGTCACGCACACTTCAATTTCAATTTCGTCACTATACGTAGTTGTGTGCTTATATTCGCAGTTCACCGAAACGACCGGAGAGGTTATTCCTGCTTTCTCCAACATCGTCATCGGAAAACCGATTTCAGACAGATAATTCATTCTGGCTTCTTCCATAAAACGGATATAGTTTGAATGATGGGTTATTCCCATTTTGTCGGTCTCATAATAGTTGACCTTATGTGTATACTTGCTCATAAAAAGACTCATTTCTGGTTATTTACCAACTCTCCCAAGGTCGTTTCACCCCAACTGTAGTTTGTCAGATAACTCCCTTTGAAAAGCTGTGAATATTCTTCTTTACCGGAAAGGTAATTATACAGATCACACTCGACCTTATCCATTACGATACGACGTTTTCCGTCAACAGCTTCAACAATATCTGAAATTCCGTATTCCTCCAGCGTGCTTTTCAAGCGGAGAGCAACCTTACGGTATCTTGAAAGTGTCAAAGTGTTTGCCGATTCATCCTCCCACAAGAAGCTGATAGCCTCTTCGGAAGTAACATATCCTCCTTTGCGGTCAACAAGCAGCGCAAAAAGTTCCTTGGATTTTTTGTTGCGGAACGCAATGGGGGTGTCTCCCACGAAAACATCGAAATATCCAAAGGTGCGTATAGATACTGTTCGGTTTTCTGGCAAGGCCGGTTTACCGACTTCCGACTGACCTTCTACCGGATAAAGCATAACATAACGTGAAGTATTGGCATTCGGTTCTTTCTCGGAACAGATTGCTTTCATTTTGCGCTCTGTCTCAGATTGGTAGTCGAAATAGGCGAATTCCGCTTCTCCATTTCTTAGCAATTTTGCGAAATTCTCATAAGGGACTTCGCTGTTTGCAACGAAGTTTTCTACGGGAGTAAACCGTTCGGTCAGCGGGAGCCATTCTTCTTTGGTATAGCCAAAGAACTCGCAAACATTTTCGGTTGCATACAGCGGCTTTACCAAACCTTCCGGTGAAACTTCAAAGGCTGCAATTCCATCAGAAAATTGCATAACCAAATCACGCATTGTTCCTTTCAAACGGTCGTTTTCAGCTTTCAGTTCCACAGAATCTGCTGTTTCTTTGATTTCACGGCAGCAATAAAAGCTTACCGACTCATCGACCTTAATAAACACGCCCGTATACTGTTTGATGGTATTATCGTTAGAGCGAGCCTTATAGGTGATTTTCGGCGGCTTGCCGTCAACTCCATTCAACCTCTTTTGGCAGAAATCCTTGAAAAATCGACGAACATTGTCTTGCTGTTCCGCATCCACAGAAGCGATCAGCCATTTTTCCAATGCATCTTCAATCTGCATTGCTATACTTTCAAAGCGTTTAAAACAGGACCCTGCCTCACAATGCAGGCATTTCACAGTATTAGCATCCAGATTGAACTCAAAGATCTTATCGTAAACATCGGTAAGGGCTTGCAGATAGCGTTTGCTTTCACTCATCTTTCGTGCTTGATAACGCTCCGTAATATCTATACAAACGCTTTGAAACTCTGCTTCGCCTTGTTCATTGATACATTTTGTAACCCATCCGAAAATATGCACACGGGTTCCGTCACAACGAAGCAAGGTCATATCACCAGCAATGGGAACATCCGCAGAGAAAACACGATTCAGGTATTTTGAAAATCTGCGACGTTCTTCCATTGGAATCATCAAGAAGATATTGCTTTTATACATTTCCAGATAATCCATTTCCCCGCTTTTCGCTTTGGGAAAACGTAGAAATTCGATCATCTTGGGATTGATATATGTAATTCTCGGTTGCTTTTCACAGGTGTATTTTAAAAATCCGCAAGGAACGGTTTCGTTCAAAAATTGCAGATCATCATTTTCTTTTTTAATGTCGGTTATGTCTGTCAAAACAGAATTCCCGATAAGAGTTCCATCTTCCTGTCTTTTGGGAGTGACGGTATCTCTTACGTGGATCATCGTACCATCCTTTTTTACAAGGCGGTACTCTCCTGTAAGCGCTTGTTCTGTCTGAATTATTTTTTTGGTAAAGTCGGAATACTTTTCACGGTCTGCAGGATGCACCATTTGCAGATAAAGATCGGTTCTATCATCCAACAGTTCATCTTGTTGAACGCCGAGCATTTCACACAAATTGTGGCTAACATAGTTTAGATGAACAGTAGGCGTCAATACAAACTGATGAAAGCCACAGATATGATGATCAAGTATTTCCTCCATATTCTCCAGTGTGTTGTTCATAGTATCTCCTTTTGCAGAGTTTCTGCCTCTGCCAATGGGACTATATACAGATTTACATTATATTATAGTACGAAATTATGACGAATTTTTGATTTTCTGTAAAATCCAAAAAATTATTCGATCACAACAAACGCTAACGCTTGTTCTTTCTCATGCGAAATGGTGATATATATATTCTCGACATCCATCAATTCAGATTTTTTCTTTGCTCCGTTGTAAAGCACTATTTGCGGTGCTCCGCTTTCATGATGCCTGATCTCAATGTCCTTTGCGGTAAATCCAACAAATCCTGTGCCCAGAGCCTTACTCACAGCTTCTTTTGCCGCCCACAAGCCTGCTGCGGTCTGTGTGCCTTTGCCGCTTATATAATTCTGCTCATGCTTCGTATATACCTTATTGAGAAACTTTTTATCGGCTATTAACGCAGCAATGCGGGAGACACTGACAATGTCGCACCCAATCCCCTTCATTGAACCATTCATCTTATCACCTGCTATCTGCTTCAATAGAGGCAATTGTTATTCCACTGGAGCACAACTGCTTTTGCTCTTTTTCATCAATTACCAGAAGCTCCCCTCAATCGTTTATTCCTTCAATTTTTGCCGTATGCTTCCATCCGTTTTTGCGGTTGCGGGAGGCGCATCTGTTATTTGTGGTAGATTGTCACAAATCGCAGCGCATCAGTACATATTTTATCGACCCGAAAAACACAGGTTATATCCGTTCGGATGCATTGTTACCACCCACAGCATCGATACCCGCTCGCATATCATCGCCTATTTTTGACCGCGCAGTACAGTTTTTTGAATTTTGCCGCTGATCGTTTTAGGCATTTCAGTTACGAACTCAATGAGACGAATCCATTTGTATTCAGCAAGCTTTTGATTGCAGAAATTTTTGATTTCCAATTCAAGCTCCGGCGAAGGAGTATATCCTGCGCCAAGAACAATTACAGCCTTGATTGCCTGACCTCTGAGCGAATCCGGTACGCCGATCACACTGCATTCCACAACAGCGGGATGCTCCATCAGTACATTTTCCACCTCATACGGGCCTACACGGAACCCGCCTGTCTTGATAATATCATCAAACCGTCCGTGGAACCAATAATGACCGCATTCATCCATATATGCCGCATCGCCTGTATGATACACGCCATCACGCCAAACATAGCGATACTGTTCTTCATCGTCAAGATATGCAGTAAAAACACCGGGTTGTTTACCAGCTTTCTCTGGCACAATAACGACTTCTCCTACCTCACCAACTTCAACCGGCTGACCGTTTTTTCCACGAAGCTCAATGTTGTAAAAGGGTGAAGGCGTTCCCATAGAGCCTTCTACTGCATCACAGCCTTTGAAATTAGCCATTAAAAGAGTTGTCTCAGTTTGACCGTATCCCTCACAAAGCTGAAGCCCAGTGCGTTCTGTAAACTTACGAAATACTTCGGGTGCTAACATTTCTCCTGCTGTTGTTGCGTGTTTGAGCGTCGGCATATCGGGAATGCCCTTACGCACAAGATAGCGATAGACGGTAGGAGGAGCGCAGAAGGAGGTTACGCCATAGCGGTTAATAATAGCGGGTAATTGCTTCGGCTCAAAATTATCGAAATCATATACCATAACCGCACTGCCAACCAGCCATTGTCCGTATATTTTTCCCCATGAAGCTTTTGCCCATCCCGTCTCTGCCACCGTAAAGTGTAAGCCGTTATCCTCTGCTTGATGCCAATATTTTGCCGTGACGATATGTGCAAGCGGATAGCTGTGCTCGTGAATTACGCCTTTTGGATAACCGGTAGTACCGGAGGTAAAATACAACATCATGGGATCAGTAGCCAAAGTCGGCACACGTTCGAAATCTTCGGAAGCATATTCCATAGCATTTGTCAGATTTTCAAAGCCTTCTGCTTCCTTCCCAACGCACCAGAGCTTTACTGCCATTTCGGCTTCTTTAAGCGCTGCAGTGAGTTTTTCCGGCACCTCGTTTTGAGTGGTACATACAATCGCCTTTACTTGGGCGGATTTGATACGGTACACAAAATCGCTAACCGTCAGCATATGCGTTGCCGGTATCATCACAGCACCCAGTTTATGCAGCGCTACTGCCGCAAACCAATACTCATAGTGGCGTTTCAAAATCAGCATAACACGATCTCCGTGACCGATTCCTGCACTGCGAAGCACATTTGCCATCTGATTGCTGTACTTTTTTATATCTGCAAATGAAAAAATATGTTCTTCGCCCTCTACGTTGCACCACACGAGAGCACGCTTTTCTGGGGTTTCATCTGCAATTTTATCAACAACATCATAACCGAAGTTAAAGTTGTCGGGATATTCAAGTGTTATTTTTTTCAGTCTGCCGTTTTCATCGACAATTTCATTACAATACTGTTTGTATACGCTCATACTTACTCCTTAACGACTGCACTGACACCCAAATTACGGAATCTGTCATAACGGTTCTGTGTCAAGTCTATGTTGCCTGACAGTTCTTTGAGTTCTTCCGTTAAAAGGGTACGAATGCGGTCATAAAACTCTTTTTTGCCAATGTCATTCTCAGAAAGGATACGCTCGATCACACCAAGACTTTTGGCATCCTCAGCCGTTAATTTCAAACTTTCCGCAGCAGTTTCTGCCTTGACAGAATCCTTCCAAAGAATGCTCGCACACCCTTCGGGAGAAATAACGGAATATACTGCGTTTTGCAGCATCCAAACTCTATCTGCAACAGCAAGTGCAAGTGCACCACCGCTGCCTCCCTCGCCAATCAAAATGGAGATAACAGGGACACAGAGAGTGGACATTTCCAGTAGATTCTCTGCAATAGCCTGTCCTTGTCCTCGTTCTTCAGCACCGATTCCGCAGTATGCACCAGACGTATCCACAATGCAAATAATCGGTCTGCCGAATTTCTCTGCCTGCTTCATCAGGCGTAATGCTTTGCGGTATCCTTCCGGTTGAGGCATACCGAAATTACGATATGTACGCTCTTTTGTACTATGACCTTTTTCAATCGCAATCACCGTCACAGGAGTGTTGTTCAGTTTTGCAATACCACCCACGATAGCAGGATCATCTGCATAACGGCGATCACCGTGAAATTCGATAAAGTCTTTGAAAATGTTTTTTATATAATCCAGTCCTGTCGGTCTTTTGCTGTCACGGGCAAGCTTCACACGTTCGTAAGCAGTTTCGCTCATACCATCGCCCTCCCATCGTGCATTTTTAACAGCTCGGTCAAATATTTTTTCTGATTGGAACGTTGGACAATACTGTCGATAAATCCGTGTTGCAATACAAATTCCGACTTTTGGAATCCTTCCGGCAGAGCCTTCTTTGTCGTCTGCTCAATAACTCTTGCGCCTGCAAAACCAACAGTTGCACCGGGTTCTGCAAGAATAATATCCGCTTCCATAGCGAAGCTTGCCGTCACACCGCCGGTTGTCGGATCGGTAAGGACAGCAATATACAAAAGTCCTGCGTCGCTGTGCCGTTTTACCGCAGCACTTGTTTTCGCCATCTGCATCAAAGACAGCAAGCCTTCCTGCATACGAGCACCGCCCGATACAGTAAAGCCGATAACCGGCAAACGGTGCTGCACAGCATATTCAAACAATGTAGTGATTTTTTCGCCAACGGCACTGCCCATACTGCCCATCATGAAATAAGACTCCATAACAAACAAGCAGCACTTTTGCTTGCCAATCATAGCCGTACCACATACCACAGCTTCTGTTTCACTGCTCGCCAGACGAACCGTTTCAATCTTGTCGTTATATCCGGGAAAATTCAACGGATTTTCTGCTTTCATATTGGAATATAATTCGTGAAAGCTCCCTTTGTCGGTA
>JAHHQU010000091.1 GCA_020026225.1 Phocaeicola sp.
CTGTATTTACTGTAGGTTCTGTACACGAAGGTACTATCATCGAAATGTTGGATAAAGGTGCAGTAGTTGCATTGCCTTACGGTGTTGAAGGTTTCGCTACTCCTAAACACTTGGTAAAAGAAGACGGTTCACAGGCTCAGTTGGAAGAAAAACTTGAGTTCAAAGTAATCGAATTCAACAAGGATGCAAAACGTATCATCTTGTCTCACAGCCGTATTTTCGAAGATGCTGCTAAAGCTGAAGAAAAAGCAGAAAAGAGAGCATCTAAGAAATCGTCTAAGAAAGAAGAAGTTCCAGCTATCCAGAACCAGGCTGCTGCTACAACATTAGGTGACATCGATGCATTGGCTGCATTGAAAGAACAGTTGGAAAATAAGAAGAAATAATTAGATATTCTTATACAACATTAAAAAAAGTGATTGCATGAATTTCATGCAATCCTTTTTTTTGTCAAAAAACAAATAAAAAGCTCCATTCGAATCAACCTCGAATGGAGCTTTTATAAAATCAGATTGAATTTGTACTTTAATTTGAAAGATTTACTCCTCCTCAAATAAATGATTGCAGGATTTTCATCGTTCATTTACCATCCTCTCCTATCCATAAAGAAGGAATCAGATAGCAACTTAACCAAGTAAACTACTAGACAATATAAATTAGAATTCAAACTTCTCCAGTTTCATAGCTGCCAATTCCTGAATTTTAGGAACAAGGGCTGTAAAGTGTGAAGAAGATTCATGAACTGCCAAAGATTCTGCATCTTCCCAAGTTTCGCAGATCATCAAGACATCACGACGAGTGGCACTTTGAAAGAGGTCATAAGCAACACATCCCTTATCATTTAATGATGCAGCAACCAATTCTTTTGCCATAGTTACCACCGATTCTAAATTCTTTTCTTCTACTTGAATAAAAACATTTAATCTAATCATACTATAAGTTTATTTATAAATGAAACATAGGATCGTTGATCCCAAACAATCAACAATAAAACGAATTAGAGCCACTTTTTGTTTGAGAGAAGACCTTATTCGATAGATTCATCAAGATTCTTTAACATTCAAACATTTACTAATGTTTTTCCCGAACATTATGATGCAAAATTTGTTATCTTTTATGAATAATGTAATTGACAAATCCTTAATTAACGAACAAATCGTTACTTCAGTCTCTAACATTGTTTAACTAATTATAGACTATAAATGAATAAGTTGTGTATTATAGAGAGATTCTAAGATTAGGAACAAACGATTGATACTGTAGAATAAATCCACAGTATTCCACAATATTTGAAAAGCTTTTGATTCTATTTTTATTTTAATATATTGATTTTCAAGAGATAATAAAACAAGTCCTTTTATGGCATACCTCTTGCCAAAAGTAATTGGCATCTAAAACATTAACACATGAACATTAAATTTTTCTGGACAAAATCTAGTTTTAAGATTAAAGAGAGAGAAACGATAGTTGGAATCATCTGCTGTCTGATTATAGTAGCAGGCTATCTTTTCATTAACCGAAAGAGCAAACCTACGCAAGAACTTCCAATTGTAAGTGTTGCTCCAGCCGCTCAAGAAGACGTAGAAATCTACGGCGACTATGTAGGACGTATCCGTGCACAGCAATTCGTTGAGGTACGTGCCCGCGTAGAAGGCTTTCTCGAAGAAATGCACTTTGAAGAGGGAACATTTGTTAAAAAGAATCAGGTCTTATTCATCATCAATCAAGACCAATACCGCAATAAGGCCGACAAAGCACGTGCTCAGTTGAAAAAAGACCAGGCACAGGCCCGCAAAGCAGAACGAGACTTGTCACGTATACGACCATTGTATGAACAGAATGCAGCCAGCCAATTGGATTTGGACAATGCAATCGCTGCTTATGAAACGGCTGAAGCCAGCGTGGGAATGAGCAACGCCGACTTACAGCAGGCAGAGCAGGAATTGGGCTATACAATAGTACGCTCCCCTATTTCAGGACAGATCAGTGAAAGCCAGGTCGACCTGGGAACTTTAGTAGGAAGCAGCGCCAAGTCGCTCTTAGCTACCATCGTAAAGACAGACACGGTATCAGTAGATTTCAGTATGACTGCATTAGACTATTTGAAGGGAAAAGAAAGAAATGTTACTTTCGGACAGAAAGACTCTACCCGCAATTGGCAACAGACAGTAAGCATCACATTGCCAGACAACAGCATATACTCACAAAAAGGTTTGGTAGATTTCGCTGCACCGGAAGTTAATCCGAAAACCGGAACGTTCCAAGTACGTGCAGAAATAGCGAACCCCGATCATGTATTGCTTCCAGGACAGTTTACCAAGGTAAAGATCTTGCTTGACGTCCGTGAAAATGCGACTGTCCTTCCGAAAAAATCATTAATCATTGAAAAGGGAGGTGCGTACGTCTTCGTAATGCGCCGCGATACGACCGCTGAGAAACGTTATGTAGAACTGGGGCCAGAATTCCTGAACAATGTAGTGGTAGAACGTGGACTCGCCCCTGGAGAAATCATCGTAACCGAAGGTTTTCACAAGCTGACTCCGGGCATCAAGATGAGAATAGACAACTCGTATGCTGAACAAAAAGCCAAGAGCCAATCTCAGGCAACAGCCGAATAACCTTCCCTTATTCACAGACAACAGCAGTTGTCGCAATTAACTAATATACAATAACCGTATGAAAGTAAGTTTCTTCATAGACAGACCCGTCTTTTCGGCTGTCATATCTATACTTATTGTCATTGTGGGTATCATCGGATTGATGATGCTTCCCATTGACCAATACCCGCGGATTACCCCTCCGGTAGTAAAGATCAGCGCTTCCTACCCTGGAGCCAGCGCACTTACTGTATCACAAGCAGTAGCTACTCCTATCGAACAGGAACTGAACGGTACTCCAGACATGATTTACATGGAGTCAAACAGTTCCAATTCTGGCGGTTTTTCTGCAACCGTAACTTTCGACATTTCTTCTAATCCAGAACTGGCAGCCGTAGAAATCCAGAACCGTATCAAACTGGCAGAATCACGTCTACCAGCAGAAGTTGTACAGAATGGTATCTCCGTAGAAAAACAGGCAGCCAGCCAGTTGATGACGCTCTGCCTTACCTCAAACGATCCGAAGTTCGATGAAATCTATCTTAGTAACTTCGCTACCTTGAACGTTCTCGACTTGCTTCGCCGTATTCCGGGAGTCGGACGAATTTCGAACTTGGGTAGCCGCTATTACGCCATGCAGATTTGGGTAGAACCAGCCAAACTGGCCAACTACGGATTAACGGTGGCCGACGTACAGAGTGCCTTGAAGGACCAGAACCGTGAATCGGCAGCGGGTGTATTGGGACAACAACCTATGAACGGAGTAGACATTACTATTCCTATCACTGCACAAGGCCGTTTGTCATCGGTAGGAGAATTTGAAGAAATCGTCCTTCGCGCTAATCCTGACGGTTCTATCATCCGACTACGTGACGTTGCCCGTATTTCACTTGAAGCATCGTCTTATAGTACTGAAAGTGGTATCAACGGTGGAAATGCTGCTATTCTTGCCATTTATACTCTTCCTGGAGCCAATGCCATGAAAGTAGCAGAAGAAATCAAAGAAACCATGAAAGAAATCAGCAAGAACTTCCCAGAGGGTTTGGAATACTCGATTCCTTTCGACATGACCAATTACATTGCTGAATCTATTCACGAGGTGTACAAGACTTTATTCGAGGCCCTCTTCCTCGTGATTGTGGTGGTATTCCTCTCCTTGCAGAGTTGGCGTGCAACTTTAATTCCAGTAGTAGCTGTACCTATCTCATTGATTGGTACCTTCGGCTTCATGCTCATCTTCGGATTTTCGTTGAATATGCTTACCCTCTTAGGATTGGTTCTTGCCATTGGTATTGTAGTGGACGACGCCATCGTTGTTGTTGAGAACGTGGAACACATTATGGAGCACGAAAAGCTCAATGCCTATGAAGCGACCAAGAAAGCGATGGAAGGACTTGTAGGAGCCATCATCGCCACTTCACTGGTTTTGGCAGCCGTATTCGTTCCTGTTAGTTTCCTTTCAGGAATCACTGGACAGCTTTACCGTCAGTTCTCTGTAACGATTGTTGTATCCGTATTGCTGTCAACCATCGTCGCACTGACATTGAGTCCGGTAATGTGTTCACTTATTCTTAAGCCACAAGACCCGAACAAGCCCAAGAACCGAGTTTTCGCAGCCATCAACCGCTGGCTGGAAATTGGGAACAACAAATACATCGTATTTATCAAACATACCATCAAGTTCCCAAAACGCGTCATGGCTGTATTTGGAATCGCATTGGTTGCAATCTATGTATTCAACCGACTCGTTCCTACCAGTTTCCTTCCAACAGAAGACCAAGGTTTCTTCAATATTGAATTGGAATTGGCCGAAGGAACTACTTTGGAAAGAACTCGAGAAGTGACCGACCGTGCCATCCATTTCTTGATGAAGGATCCTTCTGTAGCCTATGTACAAAACGTAACGGGTAGTAGCCCTCGTGTAGGAAACAGTCAGGCACGCAGTTCACTGACCGTAATCTTGAAAGAATGGACAGAACGCGACAATACCACCATCAACCGCATCATGGAAGCGGTAAGGAAGGAACTGAAGGAATATCCAGAAAGCAAAGTATTTCTGACCACTCCTCCTGTTATCCCCGGACTTGGTTCGGCCGGAGGTTTTGAAATGCAGCTTGAAGCCCGCGGAGATGCGACCTTTGATGATTTGGTTCGTGCAACCGATACACTGATGCACTATGCATCACAACATAAAGAGATTTCTGGACTTTCGTCCTCACTGCAGGCTGAAATACCTCAACTCTATTTTGATGTGGACCGTGATAAAGTAAAGCTCACCGGTGTTCCTATGGCTGACGTTTTTTCTACCATGAAAGCATATACCGGTTCTGTTTACGTCAATGACTTTAATATGTTCAACCGTATCTACCGTGTATACTTGCAGGCAGAAGCACCTTATCGTCAATCGCGAAACAACATCGATCTCTACTTCGTTAGAGGTGCAGATGGTGCCATGATTCCTCTTACGGCATTAGGTACAACCAAATATACCACCGGCCCAGGAAGCATCAAGCGATTCAATATGTTCAACTCTGCTGTAATCAGCGGTGTAACTGCCAATGGAGCCAGTTCAGGTCAGGTCATGCAGATTTTGGAACAAATCGCCCGAGAGAAACTACCTGAAAACATCGGAGTAGAATGGAGCGGATTATCTTACCAAGAAAAACAAGCAGGAGGCCAAACAGGTATTATCCTTGCATTGGTATTCTTATTTGTATTCCTCTTCTTGGCTGCTCTTTACGAAAGTTGGACCGTACCTATCGCAGTTTTGATTTCTCTTCCGGTAGCTGTGCTCGGAGCCTATGCCGGAATCACACTCTGCGGACTGGAAAACGACACTTACTTCCAAATCGGTTTGGTTATGCTTATTGGTTTGGCCGCTAAGAATGCCATCTTGATTGTAGAGTTCGCCAAAGAACAGGTTGACAATGGAAAAGATGCCATTGAGTCTGCTATTTATGCAGCCAAACTCCGCTTCCGCCCTATCTTGATGACCTCCTTAGCCTTCATCCTCGGTATGCTTCCTATGGTCATGGCATCAGGTCCAGGTTCAGCGAGCCGCCACTCTATCGGTACCGGTGTATTCTTCGGTATGTTGGTAGCAGTAACAATCGGTATTGTATTGGTTCCTTTCTTCTTTGTAATGATTTATAAGGCAACCAACAAAATAAAAATGAAAAAGAAAGCTTTATCAACCCCTAATGACAGATGAAAAGATCAACGATATATCCAATGTTCTTCCTTCTTGCATCTTCCCTCTTGATGGGAAGCTGCAAGTTAGGCAAGCATTTTACCCGTCCCGAAGTTAATCTTCCACAACGACTGGATTCGATGAATATCGACAGTTCATCGGTAGCAGATGTTCCATGGGAACAAGTATATACAGACACCTTGTTGCAAGGACTGATTCGCAAGACCTTAGAATACAACAAGGATATGAAAATGGCTGCAGCTCGTGTGAAAGAATTAGCCGCTATGAAACGAATCGATTTTGCCGATTTATTTCCCAAGTTGGGTGCCAGCGTATACGGTGAAAAAGAAGCGACCAACGAAGCCGGCAACAATTATTCACCGAGCAATAAATTTTATGTAAAAGCGAATGTAACATGGGAACTCGATTTATGGGGAAATCTCCGCTGGGCAAAAGATAAGAGCATGGCAGATTTCTTGGGTTCTATAGAAAACCAACGTGCCTTGAAAATGAGTCTTATCGCTCAGATGGCACAATCCTATTTCGAGTTGGTAGCTCTCGACAACGAGCTTTCCATTGTCCGACAAACCGTAAATGCCCGTCGCGAAGGATTGTACCTTGCCCGTATCCGTTATGAAGGGGGATTAACCAATGAAACTCCTTTCCGACAGGCACAAGTCGAATTGGCACGAACAACAACGCTTATTCCTGACTTGGAGAAAAAGATTGCCGTTAAAGAAAACGAAATCGCATTTTTGATGGGAGAATATCCCAAGAGAATCCACCGAGCTATTCTTCCTGAAGACGTGCTTCTTCCTACTGCACTTCCCGTAGGACTGTCATCGACTTTACTGGAAAGACGTCCCGATGTCCGCCAGTCTGAACAAAGTTTGATTGCTGCAAATGCCGCAGTCGGTATGGCCTACACCAACCTATTTCCACGTCTTTCACTGACAGCCAGTGTGGGTTCTGAAAGTAAAGAACTGGAAAATGTATTGAAATCGCCTTATCATTTGTTGAGCGGTACCCTACTGGCCCCTATTTTCAATATGGGGAAAAACCGTGCTTTGCTCAAAGCTAAAAAAGCAGCTTACGAACAGGCGGTATATGCGTATGAAAAAGCGGTTCTCAATGCTTTCAAGGATGCACGCAATGCAATCATCGAGTTCAATAAAGCACGTGAAATCTATGAAACCCGTTTGCGCCTTGAACAAGCATCCAAGAGTTCATTGGAATTGGCCAACCTGCAATACATTAACGGGGTGATTGGATACCTTGATTTGTTGGACGCTCAACGTGGATACTTAGATGCACAAATCGGATTAAGCAACTCCATCCGTGACAAACAGATAACCCTTGTACTTCTATACAAAGCACTTGGAGGCGGTTGGAAAGAACCGGAAAAGAATTAACGAACTGTACAGATAAAAAGTAGAGAGTTTACTAAGATCTACCTATTACTGTAGGTCGATAAAGTTACCCAATGGGGGTGTGTCAAAATGTATATCAATACAAATTGATGCACCCTCTTTTTTAT
>JAHHQU010000092.1 GCA_020026225.1 Phocaeicola sp.
GCTTGACTATTTACATTCTCTTTGGCGTGATTTTTTTATCTCATGGGGATTTCATTCTATATAATTTTAAAAGGTCATTCATTCCTTTACCTTGATATGGAAGAACAAGGCATAAAGGACTGGAATAAACAATAAGGTAATGACGGTACTAAAGAGCAAACCTCCCATGATAGATGCTGCCAGTGAACCGAACATGGCATCGGGCAACAATGGAATCATACCCAAAATAGTGGTAAGTGATGCCATCATAACCGGGCGAAGTCGACTCTGTGCGCTGTCAATCAAAGCAGTCACCGGTTCAATGCCTGAGTCAACCTGAGAGTTGATTTCATCCATCAGCACAATACCATTCTTGATAAGCATACCTATCAGTCCCAAGGTACCTACAATGGCTACAAAGTTAAATACCTTACCGGTAAGAAGCATCACGATCACCACTCCCACTATGACAAACGGCAAACAACAGAAGATGATAATCGGCTTGCGATAATCCTTAAACAACATAATCAAGATGGTAATCATCAAGATGATGCCTAAAGGAATATTGGCAAACAGGTATTTCATGGACTCTTCACTGGCACTCTTCTCTCCCTGCCAGTTCAAACTATAACCTTCTGGAAGATGAATTTTTTCAATCTTAGCAGATACAGACTTAAACGCACGGTCTGTTTCAACTCCGAACACAGGAGAACACTGTACACGCTGATCACGCTGTCCGTTGAATCGTGGAATTACAGGAGGCTCCCAATCCAACGTAATGCTCCGGCTGATTTGCTGCAACGGAGTGCTGCCTATCATAGATTCAATCAATTCTTCTTTCTGCAAAGAGCCCGACTTCAACTTCAAGAATGTTTCCTTATTCAAAAGATTGCCAAACGGAGGCAACTGTGAAAAGACCTGAGTGTTGTTCAAGTCTTCTATTGGATTTCCTTTTTCATCCAAGCACTTGATATAGATGTTGTCACGGTGGATTCCTTGATAGAATGAACCAATAGGAATTCCACTGGTAGCTGTCAGCAAGGACAAACTCACATCGTTACGGCTCAATCCCAAAGCACGAGCAGCCATTTGGTCATATTCCACATTCAAGACCGGCACATCGGGTTCCCAGTTGGTGGTAATGCATTCCACTTCGGGGGTCTGCTTCATAAGCAGACGGGCACTGTCGGCCAACTGATGCAAGACTGCAGGGTCCGGACCAAGGAACTGTGCCTCAATTGGATACTTCTTATACATCAAGTTATAGCGTTTCACCTTCACATACGCATCTGGATAATCAGCCTTCAAACGTTGCTGGATGTCATCAAGATTATCTACCAAAGTTTCAGGAGAAGTAAAGTCTACAATCAATTCACCATAAGAAAGCGACGGATTGGCAATGCATCTTACCAAGTTATAACGGCCCGGAGTTCCTCCGATGGAAGTCGTCACGTTGGTTACCTCTTTACGAGTTTTAAGATAGGATTCAATCTGGTCCAAATCTTTCATTACGCGAGTAGAATTGGTACCTTCTGGAAGTTTGTATTCAATGTACAACTGGTCATAAACCATATCTGGGAAAAATCCCTGTTTCATATAGCCGAAACCGATACCGGAAAGTACAAGCAATCCAAGCATAGCAAAGACGGTTCCCCAACGATGCTTCAAGCCGAAATGAAGGATTCCACGCAGGAATCCATAAATGCGTCCTGGATATTCCCGCTTGCCATTTTCATTCGAACCCGCTTGAATATTCAGACGGCGGTTGGCCATCAAAGGCACATGCATCAAAGCAAGTACCCAGCTCAACATCAAAGACACTGCTAAGACGATAAACAAGTCACGTACATAGATACCAGCTGTATCCGGCGACATGAAAATCGGCAGAAAGGCGATGATGGCAATCAACGTTGCACCCAACAGAGGCATAGCTGTCTTGCGTCCGATGGAAGTCATTGCTTCCATACGACTCTTGCCCGCTTTCAAATCGACAAGAATACCATCTATGATAACAATGGCATTATCAACGAGCATTCCCATGGCTAAGATAAAAGCACCTAAGGATACACGCTGCATGGTACCATCCATGAAATGCAAGAATAGGAAGGAACCGAGCACTGTAATTACCAAGCTGTAACCGATAATCAAACCGCTCTTGAATCCCATGGTCAACATCAGAACAACAATCACGATGAGTACGGATTCTACCAAGTTCAAGGCAAATGTACCTAAAGAACTTTTCACTCGTTCCGACTGGTTAAACACTTTATGGCATTTCACCCCGGCCGGCAAGCGGTTAGCTTCAATGCAGCTGATGGTATTTTCCACCTTCGCACCAACCTTCACGATGTCAGAAGAACTAGATGCAGCAATCAGCAAACCGATAGAACGCTGTTTATTGAAAAAGAGTTCGTTACGGCTCGGATTCTCATAGCCCTTCTCGATGCGAGCGATGTCACTCAAGCGCAACTGGTCATTGCTATGACCCTGAATCAGCATATTGCCTATATCTTCTACGGTTTTGAACTTATCGCTTACGTTCACACGAATACGGTTTTCACCGTTTTCAAAATAACCGGTATATGTTGTCTGGTTCTGTCCGTTCAATGTCACCAGCACTTCTGCAGGAAGAACGCCCAAGTTGGCCATACGATCCTGCAAAAGCGAGATATTGATACATTCCGGACGTTTTCCGTACAATTCCACACGTTCCACACCATCGATTTCAATCACTTCACGCTTGATAAGTTCAGCATAATCAGATAATTCACGGTCGTCCAAACCTTCACCTGTCAACGCATAGAACATACCATATACATAGCCGAAGTCATCTTTTACCACTGGAGCCACAACGCCAGAAGGGAAAGAAGCCTGAGTCTGTGCCACACGTCTTCTCAACACGTCCCAGCACTGCTCTACATCCTCGTCCATCACCGTAGTGAGCAAATCGACTTGAATCAAAGAATAGTCATTGTATGAATAACTTTCGATGTCTCCTACTCCAGCGACCGTTCGGATAGCTTTTTCTAAAACATCGGTCACCTCCAGCTCTACCTGATGGGCAGAAGCTCCAGGATACATGGTAACTACCATGGCTGTCTTGACCTTTACCTCAGGGTCTTCCAACTTACTCATCTGGTAAGCTCCGAAGATTCCTCCAACCATGAGCACCGCGATGAGGAAATGGACCAAGTTGCTGTTTTTAAATGCCCATTTACTGATATCCATTATAATAATCCTCCAATGTTAGTGTTTGAAACGGGAGCGATAGGACGAACCTTATCACCGTTATGAATGGCATGTACACCTGCAGAGACGATGATGTCGCCTGCCTTGACGTCGTCGGATGTAATGAGAGTGGTTCCGTTACTCAACGGCCGTACTGCACGAATCGGACGAAGGGTGACAGTCTGAGAAGCTGCATCGTATACATACACGCTCGCCTGACCGTTTTCATGCAATAAAGAAGTGGTAGGAACCAGCATCGAATTATCGGTTCCATCGGTATAAAAGATGCTGACCATCGTGTTCATACCGGCTGAAGGAACTGGAAGATCACCCACTTCTAAACGTAAACGCATAGAATACAATTGGTTTGCATTGGCTTTGTGGGTAATTCCAATTAATTGCAAAGGATATACCTTTCCCGGATAAATATCGAAAGTACAATGATAACTGCAGAACTGAGAGCGACGGATGTACTCAGCTGCAGGAAGGTTAATTTCCACTTCAGGGGTTCCATTGCCCAACATGGAAAGTATCGGCATGCCTGCACCTACCGTCTCATGAGCTTCAAAGAAACGCTTCTGGATAAAACCATCGAAAGGTGCATAAATCTTGGTATATGCCAATTCATCCTTGTGATGCTGATACAATGCTTCCATCTGCTTCAATCCGAAAGTCGCTTTATCGTAATCGTTCGGAGTAGAACCACCATCGTTGTATAAAGCGATGACACGTTCAGCTTCAGCTTTGACTTGTTTGTATTTCGCTTCCGTAGCGGCCAACTGTACTTCGTAATCGCTTGGATCCATCGCAGCCAACAGCTGTCCTTTTCGTACAGACGCTCCGTCATTGACGAGTATTTTCTGAATGGTACCGCTTACGCGAAAAGCCAAGTAAATATCTTGTGCCGCTTTCACACGTCCTGGGAACTGTAAATAACTTTTTTGTCCGTTGGCAACCACCGTGTCAACTTTGACTGAAGGAATCTGAGTTGTCTTTTGTGCCCCATCAGAGCAAGAGGCTATCAGACAAATCAGACAAAGATTAGTTAAGATAGAATTAAAAATTCTCATATTCAATCGTTTTTTATGTTTATTCAAAATGTAAGGAAGTCGTTCCAGGCTCAGAACCATCCTTCCGTCTCGTTTTGTTCTCAGCAGCTTCCACCTCCACAAAGGTTGGCGTTTCAAGCTGCACTCTTGGGTTAAAACACGCACAAAAGGAGTGTTACTATCCCTTAATTAGCAAATATACTTATTCTATTCATCATTTTTCAATTTTCATGGACTTATTTTAACGTTCATCTCATCGTGATGCTTTCGATTCCTGCCCGCGATGCTCCTTACTTGCAAAAGTCGGATATTCCTCCAGCAAGCATCCGTCAAAACTTTGGCTTTCATCCTCACAAAAGCCCAGAGGAGCGTTAAATAGATAGGATTTTAACTTCCTTTTGGAAACCTGAAACAAAGCACCAACCCCACCTGACAAGGCAATAGTTTATTAAACAACTAACGACCCATTATCCGGCTTACAACTGGCAAAGAGGTGCATTCTGCCTCATTCCCCTCCAAAAGTTAAAGTAGCAACTATTGTGCAAAAATAAGCAGAAAAGAAATTCTGCAACAAACATCTTATGAGAAAAATGCTAAAAAATAACGAAAGCATATAAAAACAACTCGTAGGAAAGGCAGATTGTTCACAGGAGAAGGAAGGTTTTTCACTTTCAGAAAGTTTGGAATGGGAATTATACCAACAACCAATCAATGACTTTAACCAATAGAAAGGGACAGATAACGTATGGCAAATGATACGGAAAATCCCAGTAACAGCCTCACTTGTGGGAAGCGGTTCATACATTACAGAAGACGATTTCCAGCCCTTTCTTATGGGTGGTATTGAAATTTGTTTAGGAAATCATCCGGATTAATTTCCCTTCCATACATGTTCTTTCTTACTTGTCAAGACAGAAAAAAAATTCGCCTTGTCGTTTTGCCTAAAACGACTTGACATTTTAAGTAAAACGACAAGGCGTTTTTAAAAAACGTCAGGTCGTTTTTAGCTTCCTACTATTTTATTGATTATCAAGCAATTAAAATAGTAAAAAAAAAGAAGACTTTTCCATTCACGCATACAAGGACCAACTGAAAGCCCCTTTCTACATTGTATCTCTTTTTATCTTACCATTCGCTAAAAGCAATTCCTTTATACCCCCTTCTATAAAAGTTGCAAGCTACCAGACTTAGCAAGCAGGTGGCAAAAAGCAACACCATACATTGATTACCGCGAAAATCTGACCGTATTCGACAGATTTTTTATATATTTGCCTATCGTAAGAATGACTTAGAAAAACAATCATTGAAAATAAAACTCCTATGAAAAAACATTGGGCATTAGTAGCAGGAGTCCTGCTCCCTATCCTTGCTTCCTGTACTCAGGAAAAAGAGAAACAGCCAAACATCGTTTTTATCCTAGCCGATGACATGGGCTATGGAGACGTGTCTTACTTAGGTGAGAAAACCAAGCTGACCACCACTCACATTGACCAGATGGCTCGTGAAGGTGTCGTATTTACCGATGCACACTCCAGTTCATCTGTCAGCACACCAACTCGCTACGGAGTGCTGACAGGAAGATACAACTGGCGATCTCGCTTGAAATCGGGCGTACTCTTCGGTTACGACAAAGCATTGATTCCTGAAGGTCGAGAAACAATGGCTTCCATGCTGCACCGTCAGGGTTATACCACTGCCGGAATCGGAAAATGGCATTTGGGATGGGACTGGAACAATATCGAAGCAGGCAAAGAGCACATAGATTTCAGCAAACCGATAGCCAATGGTCCTACAACCCGAGGATTCGACTACTTTTACGGTTTCATCGGTTCCTTGGACATGGACCCGTATGTATACGTGGAAAACGACATGGCAACAGCCCTTCCCGACCGCGTGACAGTAAATGAAGGCAAATACAGCTGGTGGCGAAAAGGTCCTACCGGAGCCGACTTCAAACATGAAGAAGTACTCCCTAATCTGACAGAACGTGCCTGCAAATATATCAAAGAAAAAGCAGCGGGCGACCAACCTTACTTTTTGTATCTCCCTCTTCCAGCTCCGCATACTCCGATTCTTCCTACCGAAGAGTTCAGAGGAAAATCTGGTTTAGGCGAATACGGTGATTTCGTGCTGATGGTAGACGCCATGGTGGGCCGTGTACTCCAAGCTGTCAAAGAATCGGGGGAAGAAGATAACACCATCGTCGTGTTCACTACCGACAACGGATGCAGTCCAGCTGCCGGCATCAAAGAACTCCAGGCACAAGGACACTATCCAAGTTCAATCTACCGTGGACACAAAGCCGATCTATTTGACGGTGGACATCGTATACCTTGCATCCTGCGCTGGCCTGCAAAAGCCAAACATCATCACGTTGATCAGACCATCTGCCTGACCGACTTCTATGCAACCTTTGCAGCTGTAAACAATTATCAGCTAAAGGACAATGAAGGAGAAGACAGCTACAACTTACTGCCAGCCATCTATTCCGAAACGGCAATCGCTCCCATCCGAGAAGCTACCGTACATCATTCCATCGAAGGACAGTTCACCATCCGTAAAGGAAACTGGAAGCTACTTCTTTCTCCAAGCTCTGGAGGTTGGAGTGAACCGACCCCATATAAAAAGGAGGCATTAGAGGGACTTCCTAAAGTACAACTATACAACATGGCAGAAGATCCAGAAGAGACGAAGAACGTAGAAGCTGAACACCCAGAAATCGTCCGCGAGCTGCATGAACTGATGGTAAAATACATCCGAGATGGAAGAAGCACTCCAGGAGCTCCTCAAAAGAATGACAATGAAGGAGAATGGAAACAGGCTAAGGAAATCATGGATATGTTAGCCCATTAACTCTCATCATAAAAAATGAAGGATCCTTCTGATTAGGTATAGTCTTTCCTAATCACTTTATACGAATTCTGATTAATAGATGGGGGTGTGTCAAAATGTATATCAATACAAATTGATGCACCCTCTTTTTTATA
>JAHHQU010000093.1 GCA_020026225.1 Phocaeicola sp.
ACCGATAAGTTTTTACTGAGAAATAATGCGTGACACAGTTTATTTTACACTACCACATTGAATTTTAAACCGGTATAGATTTGTATGCTAGATGGAATTAAAATAGTACAATCATACATAATTGCAGTGTTTTGCACTGCAATTATGTTTTTTTTGCCAACTTCTTGCAGCATCAATGAGGGGATTCGTCCATGTCCTCAAGGTATTGACCTTCATTTTGTTTTTGATTATCATTTGGAAGGCTGGTCGCCTGATGTAAATCAGAACTCTTCATTACAGAACTTTTCAAATGCATTTTATCCACAAGTAGACTGTTATGTTCTGTATGTTTATGATGAAAATGAAAACTTAATAGCAACCTATTCAGATTTAAGCAAACAAGTACGAAGCAATCATTATCATCTTACTATTGACCTGCCGTATGGAAAATATAAAATCCGTGCGTTTGGAGGTGCTGTCTGTGCAGACAAGTCGTTCCGCCCATACCGTTTTTCAGAAGGCAAATTGGAACTTCTTGACGTAAATGTTTCGCATTCGCTGTCCGACCTTTATTGGCAGATGGACTATAATAAGAAGACGATGGAGTCTGACCGTTTGCTGCATGATTTTTATTATGCATATGCTATTGACAGTCTGCCTATAACGGAAACTGAAGTTGTAGTGGATGGAGACATGTACAAGAATCATACATTGCGATTCATGCGCAATACTAATGCTGTTCACGTAGTGATGCAGCATATTTCTAATGGTGTTGGTTCTGACAAGTCGCTACAGGATGTCTATTTGCCGGTCTATGCAGAAGACTATGTGATTCGCATAACAGACAACAACACTCTTTTTGATCATGCTAACCGGCTGGTGCATACCGGAGAGACTGTGCGCGATGAGATAACCTATTATCCCTGGACCACAAAGAATGTTGTGATGTATCAGGAGAAAGGAACAAATAATGATGCAAGTGTGGCTACTGCCGATATCTCTATTTCACGACTGATGGCTGATACAGAAGGGAGGATTCAAATCCTCAATCGTGTCGATGGTGAGACCTTGCTGGATATTCCTTTAAGTCATCTCCGTCTCAGCAAGCCCGCCCAATTTAGGAAGATGAGCGATCAGGAATACTTTGATCGCCAGAAATTCTGGAATATAACTTTTATTCGCCATTCAAATGAATTATGGTCAGAAGCAACAATTATAGTTAATGGGTGGAAAGTGAATCTGAATGAAATAGATTTTTGATGCATTATGAGTATTGTCGGGTTGAGCAGCGGCAATTAATATGACAAAGGAGATTGGTATGAATTGGAAAAATGTAAACAGAATAAAAAGGGTCGGACAGTATATAGGGATGATTACTATGCTTTCGTCCGTATTTTCTTGTTCAGATCCAAGATCAGCTGATCTTGTTTCTGAGTTGCAGTATAATGTAACTATTGACGTGGAATTTCCACACTATAGCATAGAACCTGCTTCCAGAACGAATACCGGTAGGACTTTCATCAATGAATTGCCAGACCTTCAGAATGAATTGTCGACAGATGACATTTATGTGTTGGCATTTCAGAATGACAAACTTGCCTTATATCGGAATTTCGTTTTTGCAGAAATTAGTGGCGGTGATAAGAAACTGAATTTCAAATTTTCGAAATCAGAGATTACAAATGATGATATAGAATTTGTAGTATTGGCAAATCTTCAGAAGAATCTGAAAGGATCTTTGTTTGATTTACTTTCAGGTGCTATAGGTCAACATTATACGGATGTATACAAGAAACTGACTTATGAATTTTCAGGAGTTTGGGATATTTCTCAACGGCATATACCAATGTGGGGAAAGACCGCTAAGATTCCTATAGGAGGATTGCCTGTAAGCCCTCAGAAGACGGGCTTGGACTGCAAACTCTTCAGGGCTGTGGCTAAGGTGGGATTTATGATTAATGTGGATACTGATACGGGGGAAGCAAGAGGTTATCCTAAGGAAAAAATACGCATATCGAAGGTAAAAGTGAGGGGAGCAATGAATAAAGGATGGGTGGCTCCGATGTCGCATGATGAGAGCGTCATGGACGTTACAGGTGCGTATCCTTTTTTTAAGGAACCTTTTATTCCCGGTGCAGCCCAACCTTTGACAAATGATCTCGAATTCGTCAATTCCGACAATGCCGAAACTTTTACTCGTGAGTTTATGAATTACATTTACTTGCCGGAACAACAAACAAATAAAAATAAGTTAATTATAGAAATATACTATTCATTCAATGGTACGGAGCAAAAAAAGCCCCGTGTAATAGATTTTTCTCAAAATGTAGTTCGTAATCATTCTTATGTCTATTGCTTGAGATTGTCATCAGAACAGAATATTGAAATCGACTATAAAGTAATGCAGTGGAAAGAGTATCCGGAGGTTGAAATCCCATTTGGAACAACTGACGCTCAGAAAAAATAAATACAGAAAGAGCCATATGAAAGAGAAACTTAGTTATTATATATGCTGCATGATTATATTGTTGTGTCAGATTACAGCATGCAGAGATATATCTGACGAGCAACCTATAGAACCGATATCTGGCGAAAGGGGAGAACTCGAACTGAATTTTGAGAAACTTTCAGAAAGAGATATACATATCACTCGTTCTGGAAATGTAAAAGAAAAAGAGCCTGCCATCACATCCTTAAGAGTTTATGTGTTTAATGACTCTGGAAAACTGACCGGATACAAATCTCTCGAGGATAGGACGGGTAAGAGCTTGTCCGGAAATAACAGGAAAGTGAAAGTGACTACCAATAGTGGAAGAAGTTATATTTATGCAATAGCAAATTTGGAATCATCGCAATATTTTGTATCACTTGATGATCTTAGACTGCTTGATGTAGGAGAAGGCAAAGTACAGTCTTCAGAGTTGACCCGTGACCGCTTTCTGAAGATTCGTTTCCAGCGAATGGATAATAGTCTTCAACCTCTCGATGGAAGTTTTTTGATGTCTGGTCATGTCAATGATGGCAATCCGGTGATTTTAACGCTAAAGGATGTGCGAAATCTTAAAATATCTTCACCTTCAGAACCAGAGAAAATTCAGATAAAACTCTATAGAATTTTAGCTAGTAATAAGATCAGGATTCAGAATAAGTCAGACTCAGATTTTCTATTGAAAGAGGCATATTTACATAATATCCCAAACAGTGGATACCTGATGCCTCCAGCAACTGCAGAGAATGCAACAGGCGTTGTTAAATATGAGCGGTACATTCAATTACAGCTGGATTCTACAAATAATCTGCAATTCTATTGTCCGGAAAACTGCCAGTATATAAATCATGGTAATAATATAAAAAGTTGGAAGGACAGAGAGGCTAATAGCTATACTGCGGATGGAGTTAAAGAATTTACAAATGCACCTGTTCACGCTTCATACGTGACACTGTATGGAAAATATCTGAATAAAGTGACGCAAATGACTGCTGATGTAGTTTATACCATACATCTTGGAAATTTTGGACAAGGTGGTGGATTGAATGATTTTTGTGTTGAACGCAATAGCAAATATTCTTATTTAATCACCATTAATGGAATAAACGATGTCATAGCAGAAGCTAAGAAGGAAGGTGACTATCCTTATGCTGAAGGTAATGTAATGCATATTGGTAATGGGATTGTCTACGAACTGGATGCGCATTATGAATCGCGTGTGCTCAAATTTATCAGGAAAAGTGGAAAGTTAAATGCATTTTCACGAAGTGAAAATGCAACACATCGTGGTTATATGGCTGATATCACAACTCCTTTTGGCAAATCGTATTCTCTTTGTGCAGAAAGTTCTGAAGATGGTGGAAAGGTTTATTTGTATGATATTCTGGCTCCGACAGATGAAAAAAAAACCCTTTGTGAGATTCGTAAAGATGGATGTCTGTATAACGTATCCACCGGCAAACGTTATACGGATGAAGAATTAAAGACAGTAGTGGGAATGAGCGATTTCAACTGGGTGAAATTTCGTAGAAACACAAAAAAGAATCTGATTGGAGGAAAGACTGATATAAGAAACTATGTATGTAAATATCCCGGAGATCAGTATTTTATGGGAAGTGAGGAAGATATGGATATTAATATAACAGGTGACAAGGAACCTTTAATCAACCTTTTTGCTCTGTTGTACAATTTGGAAATGCATGAAACTGACGACACCTTTTGGGATAAAATTAGAGATGTACATTCAGATGAAACCAACTGTGTTTACTATACGGCTTTTATAGATGAAAATTATTATGCAGATAAAACTTGGGACAAATATGTTAACACTCCGAATAGAATCATGAATATTGGGTCGCGGTCCTTTATCAGTGAAGATACGCATAGTGTTTATTCGGAAGTTATGTACTCCTTGTCCCAACGTTCCATAAAGACATTTTATAATCCGGCTAAAGCAGGAGAGGTTAAAGCTTTTGGAATTGAATCAGTATCTGAGGAGCAACATCCTGTATCAATTCTTGAAAAACGTGACAATGAACTATATATAATAAGTGATGAAGGTAATATAGAGGATTATGACAATACTGATTATGATATAAATATAAATTCAATGCACTTTTGGCGTGGGTTTACTGTTGCGTGTGAAGCGCTTCAGGGCAAGTCATGGGACGAAAATATAAAAATTATACCCAACCAACAGCCATTGTACCAAAAAGTGGGTAAGGCTATGTTGACACGGAATCGGGATCTCAATGGAAATGGGAGAGTTGACAAAGACGAGATTCGGTGGTATGTAGGTACGGAAGGACAATATGCCGGAACCTGGTATGGTGAAGCAGTTTTACCAGTTGAGACCCGTTTGTTTGATTTAAATGAAATGATTTCTCTGACTGAAAAAAATAAACACGATGTACCTAATAAATGGCATTATTATACAGCGTCCCGTAATGAAATATTTTGGGCAGAGGAAGGTTCGTCTACCAGCAAAATTTCGCAGGGAGCTTGGTCTCAGGCACGTAAGGTCCGCTGTTTCCGCACCTTACATTCTGAAAGGGAAGGATTGTGCGATCCTGATCATTTTTATACTTATACAAAACGTGTCATTAGTGAACCAAGAAAAGAAATTGAGATAGATGTGGATTGTAGCCGCATGGCTCCTGAGGCTCTGCGTAATAATGTAAATCAGGAACTTGGTGTCCATTATGAGCGTGATGAACAGAATAAATTGCCTCAGAAATTCAGAGTATCTGCTTATGATGCTAAAAATCTAAAACCTGGAGTTGATAGGAAATGGTTCTTCAATTGGTATGATGTCAAAAATGCCAAAGATGTATATCTTGTCCACCCTTATCATATCAACGAAAAAGGCTGGCGACTGCCCAATCAGAGAGAGCTTGGGTTAATGTCGCTTTTGGATTATGAATTAGGTATTCTACGACAGACAGCATATTGGTGCAGAACAAAATTTAATGGTACTCGTTATGGATATGGTGGAAAAGGTTATGATAATTCTGCAGGAAGTTATGGATATGCACGTCTAGAAAACGGAGTAATCACAGTGGAACCAGGAAAAACAGAAATGAAAGTACGTTGTGTAAAAGACCTTCCATCTGGACGTGGTGTAAAATAAACTGTATCAAAAGGTTATTGGCATTATTCTGCCGATTGGTTTGTCGGGCTGAGTGTAGACAAACAGTATGTTCACAGACAGCTTGCAGCGGACTCAACCTATGTGGTCGATTAGGGATTGAACGACTTGATTGAGATTGTCAAGAATGATCCTGATACACCGGGCGGTATGGCATCAAGACACATTAAGGGCGATTGCCACCTATGTGACGCAGTGGACCTACGACAGCCACAACCGTCTTCTGGAAATGATCTACCCGGACGAGGAGAAGGTCACTTACTCCTACAACCTCGGCGGTCAGCTGGAGAAGGTACGCGGCTACAAGTCCTACGGCTATGACTACGTGAACCGCATCGGCTATGACAAGTTCGAGCAGCGCACCTACCTGAAGTACTGCAACGGCGCGGAGACCTTCTATACCTACGAACCCGCACGCCGCAGGCTGCAGAACCTGACGGTCAACGCAGGCGGCAAGTCCATCATGGACAATGGCTATACCTACGATGCCGTGAGCAACGTGCTCAGCGTTGCCAACAAGGCCGCACTTCCCGGAAGCGGAAAGGCAGGCGGACAGATGGCGCATGCCTATACGTATGACGCACTCTACCGCCTGGCAAGTGCCACGGGAACCTATGCCGGAGCGGACAGCAAGACCGCTTCCTACCGGCTGGATATGGGCTACGACAACATGCACCGCATCGTGTCAAAGAAACAGCATCTCACACAGCAGGGCGTGCAGTTCGACGGTACGCTCCATGTGGGCTATGACCTGGCCTATACCTACGGCAAGACTGAGGGCAGGAAGTTCCAGTTGGCCGAAGTGAAGGATGCGAACTACCGCACGGAAGAGAATCCGGATTCCGTGGCCAAGATGGACAACAACCATACCTATACTTACGATGCCAACGGCAACCTGGTCTATGTCAATACAGGCCGCATCAAGCCGGACGGCACATTGGATTCCACCGCAGCCGAGCGCAAGCTCCGCTGGGACGAGGAGAACCGCCTGACGGCTTCCGATGACAACGGCTTCGTGACCAACTACTGGTATGATGCCGACGGTGAACGCACGGTGAAGACCTCCGGTGAGGGTGAACAGCTCTACGTGAACTCCGAGTTCGCAGGTGGACGTACCAACACGGCGAAGTTCTCGCTCTACGTCAGTCCTTATCTGGTGGCCAACCAGGGCGGACGCTACACCAAGCACATCTATATCGGTTCGCAGCGCATCGTTTCCAAGATTGGTGACTTCGCCTCCTACGGTTCCGACCCGAGACGCATCCAGTA
>JAHHQU010000094.1 GCA_020026225.1 Phocaeicola sp.
GCAGATGATCTACCGCTAATCGGTAATTTTTAGCATTCCGTTCATGACCTTCGGCTGCCATTTTATTAATAAATTTGGTGGCAAATTCACTGAAGTTGACTTCCATTTCCGCATTCTGTAAATAGTCTATCACTTCGGTTACTGTGAAATTAGAAATATCTTTGTCATTAAGCATTTTCGTATAGTGCAGGATTTCCTGAGCACAATAACTATTTACTACAGCATCTTTAATTTCTTTTGATTTAGTTAGCTGTTTGTCGGTTACAAATTTATCAGTCTTTAAATAACCGGACTTTGAGTGGTGAAGAACCCTAATGTACACTTGATAAAAGCCATCTGCTCTCTTGTACCTTACCATTGTTTTAAATGTTGCCATATTACATTGATTTTCAGTGTTATTACTTTTGTAAGTTTTTAGTAAGTGTACCCTTTTGTTTTTGTAAGCTATTTGTAAGCAAATGCCGTTTATTTGGCACATTTTCTGCGGCCAAATGCACGAACCGCTTAAAAATAACTTAGGCTGTAATACCTGAAACTCAGGGTATTACAGCCTAATTCTATAATATTGTTATATTACTTATGCTTCCTCAATTGCAGCCTGTGCCGCAGCCAAACGTGCGATAGGCACACGGAATGGAGAACATGATACATAGTTCAAACCAGCTCTGTGACAGAATTTAACAGAAGATGGTTCACCACCGTGTTCACCACAGATACCACACTTCAAGTCAGGACGGACAGAACGTCCTTTTTCTACCGCCATTGTAACCAACTGACCTACACCATTCTGGTCAAGAACCTGGAATGGGTCAACTTTCAAGATCTTCTTTTCCAAGTATACAGGCAAGAATGAAGCAATATCATCACGAGAATAACCGAAAGTCATCTGAGTCAAGTCATTAGTACCGAATGAGAAGTATTCAGCACGTGAAGCAATTCGGTTAGCTGTCAAAGCAGCACGTGGAATTTCAATCATTGTACCAACCTTGAATTCGATATCAAGACCTTCTTCTTCAAACAATTTAGCAGCTGTTGAACGAATAACCTTTTCCTGAGCTTCAAATTCATACAAGATACCTGTCAATGGAACCATGATTTCAGGATGTGTTTCTACGCCTTCACGTTTCAATTCCAAAGCAGCACCTAAGATAGCACGAGTCTGCATTTCAGTGATTTCTGGATAAGTGTTACCCAAACGGCAACCACGGTGTCCCAACATTGGGTTATGTTCGCACAAGTTTTCTACACGCTGCTGGATATATTCTACTGTTACACCCATAGCATCTGCCATTTCCTGCTGACCTTTCAAATCGTGTGGAACGAATTCGTGCAAAGGTGGGTCAAGCAAACGTACATTCACTGGACAGCCTTCCATTGCCTTGAAGATTCCCTTGAAGTCAGCCTTCTGATATGGCAACAATTTAGCCAATGCAGCACGACGACCTTCTACTTCAGGAGCCAAGATCATTTCACGCATAGCGATAATCTTCTGGGCATCGAAGAACATATGTTCTGTACGGCAAAGACCGATACCAACAGCACCAAACTTACGAGCAACTTCTGCATCATGAGGAGTATCAGCATTAGTACGAACCTGCAAACGAGTATACTTGTTACACAAATCCATCAACTTAGCAAAGTCACCAGACAATTCAGCTGCCTTAGTAGGCACCTTTCCTTCGTAAACTTCACCTGTACTACCGTTCAATGAAATGAAATCACCTTCTTTAAGTACTACGCCGTCAATTTCAACGGTACGAGCCTTGTAATCAACATTGATAGCACCAGCACCTGATACACAGCATTTACCCATACCACGAGCAACCACTGCTGCATGTGATGTCATACCACCACGAGCTGTCAAAATACCTTCTGCTACAGTCATACCAGCCAAGTCTTCAGGAGAGGTTTCGATACGAACCAATACTACGCGATGACCATCTGCACGCCATTTAGCTGCATCTTCAGCGAAGAACACAACCTGACCACAAGCAGCACCCGGAGAAGCTGGAAGTCCGCGAGTCAAGACTCTCGCTTTCTTCAATTCTTCTTTATCAAATACTGGGTGAAGCAATTCATCCAATTTCTGAGGTTCGCAACGAGTAACAGCGGTCTTTTCATCAATCAATCCCTGTTCCAACAATTCCATTGCGATACGTACCATGGCTGCACCTGTACGTTTACCATTACGAGTCTGCAAGAACCACAATTTACCTTCCTGAACTGTGAATTCCATATCCTGCATATCGTGATAGTGATTTTCCAATTTAGTCTGGAGTGCATCCAATTCTTTATAGATTTCAGGCATAGCTTCTTCCATAGAAGGATATTTGCTAGCACGAACTTCTTCAGAAATATCTTGCAATTTAGCCCAGCGCTGTGAACCAATTTTTGTAATCTGCTGTGGAGTACGGATACCAGCTACAACGTCTTCACCCTGAGCATTGATCAAATATTCACCATTGAACAAGTCTTCACCTGTTGCAGCATCACGAGAGAAACAAACACCTGTAGCAGATGTATCGCCCATGTTACCAAATACCATAGCCTGAACGCTAACTGCAGTACCCCATTCTGCTGGGATTCCTTCCATCTTACGATAAAGGATAGCACGTTCGTTCATCCAAGAATCGAATACAGCACAGATAGCACCCCACAACTGTTCGTATGCACATGACGGGAAGTCCTGACCTGTCTGAGCTTTAACTGCAGCCTTGAAACGAGTAACCAATGTTTTCAAATCTTCAACATCAAGTTCGTTATCCAAGCGTACGCCTTTATCTTTCTTAACGTCTTCAATGATAGCTTCAAATGGATCGATGTCATCTTTGTTAGTTGGTTTCATACCCAACACAACATCACCATACATCTGAACGAAACGACGATATGAGTCCCATGCAAAACGTGGATTGCCAGTCTTACGTGCCAAACCTTCTACTACTTCATCGTTCAAACCAAGGTTCAAAATAGTATCCATCATACCCGGCATAGAAGCACGAGCACCAGAACGAACAGAAACCAACAACGGATTTTCTACATCACCGAATTTTGATTTCATTAATTCTTCAACACCATGAACTGCTTTTTCAACGTCTTCTTTTAAAAGAGCAACAACTGCTTCTTTTCCTTTTTTGAAGTATTCGTTACATGTATCTGTAGTTATAGTAAAGCCTGGAGGTACTGGAACACCAATAAGATTCATTTCAGCCAGGTTAGCACCTTTACCACCTAGCAAGTTTCTCATGTCAGCTCTACCTTCGGCATGTCCATTACCAAAGGTGTAAACTCTTTTTGTTTCCATGTTAAATGAAAGATTTAAGTTGTTAATTTATGTTTTTATTGTATTTTTCCAAGTGTCAACAATACGTTCAATGCGTTTTTTTATTTTGACATTACAAAGCTAAAGATTTTTTTAGATATTTTCAAAATCAAAAAGGATATTATATAACATGTTTGCAATGTCGATATTACAAATAACAACATTTGCAAAAAAATGCGGTGATATAAAAAAAAAGCTGTATTTTTGCCCCAAATCGGTTTTATTTAAAAGAACGTGGCAAGAAAGAAAAAAGAACTTCCTTTACTGGAAAAGGTTTGCATTACAGATGTAGCCGCAGAAGGCAAAGCCTTGGCTAAAGTGAACGACCTAGTGGTATTTGTACCGTATGTGGTACCTGGTGACGTAGTAGACTTGCAAGTGAAGCGTAAAAAGAATCATTACGCAGAGGCTGTGGCAGTGAAATTTCATGAAAAATCTTCTTTACGTGCTGAACCGTTCTGCCAGCATTATGGCGTATGCGGCGGATGCAAATGGCAGTGCTTAAAGTATGAGGAGCAAATAAAATATAAGCAAAAACAAGTTTTTGACAATTTGACTCGTATCGGTAAAGTAGAATTACCTGAGTTTCTCCCAATTTTGGGTTCAGAAAAGACTCGCTTCTACCGCAACAAATTGGAATTCACTTTTTCAAACAAGCGCTGGCTTACAGAAGAAGAAGTAAAACAAGATGTCAAATACGATCAAATGAATGCAGTGGGCTTCCATATTCCCGGTGCCTTCGACAAGGTTTTGGCTATTGAAAAATGCTGGTTACAGGATGATATATCTAATCGTATCCGTAACGCTATCCGCGATTATGCATACGAACACAATTATTCTTTCTTCAACCTCCGCACTCAGGAAGGACTACTTAGAAACATGATGGTTCGTACTTCTTCTACTGGAGAATTGATGGTACTTCTTCAATGTAAAGTGGAAAACGAAGAAGATAAGAGCAAAATGATGGAAATGCTCCAGTTTATCGGTGATACATTCCCTGAAATCACTTCTCTAATGTATGTCATCAATAACAAATGCAACGATACTATCGGTGACTTGGATGTGGAAGTTTTCAAAGGTAACGACCATATTTTTGAAGAGATGGAAGGCCTTCGCTTCAAAGTCGGTCCAAAATCATTCTATCAGACTAACTCGGAACAGGCTTACAACTTATATAAGGTAGCACGTAATTTTGCAGGACTTACAGGAGATGAATTGGTGTACGACCTATATACAGGTACAGGTACAATCGCAAACTTTGTATCACGTCAAGCAAAGAAAGTTATCGGCATAGAATATGTTCCAGAAGCCATCGAAGATGCAAAAGTAAATTCAGCGATCAACGGTATAGAAAACACCTTGTTTTATGCAGGTGACATGAAGGATATCCTTACTCAAGATTTTATCAACGAACATGGTCGTCCCGACGTCATCATCACTGACCCTCCAAGAGCAGGTATGCACAATGATGTGATTGATGTTCTGCTTTTCGCTGCTCCTAAACGAATTGTTTACGTGAGCTGCAATCCTGCAACACAAGCGAGAGACTTGCAGTTGTTAGATAGCGCTTACCGTGTAGCAGCCGTACAACCAGTTGACATGTTCCCACATACTCATCACGTAGAGAATGTGGTATTATTAGAAAGAAGATAATTCCAACGTATCAAAACTTGAAACATGGAAAGAAATAGAAGAACTGTGGGTCAACGTCCTCAGACACGTCCCAATTCAAAATATACAGAGTTCAACGTTACTGAACCTGCCGAGTTGATGGCCTTCTTGATGAAAAAAATGGATGGTATCAGTCGCACACGCGTAAAAGCATTGCTTACCAATCGTGTCGTATTGGTAAACAACAACATTCAGACTCAGTATAACTTTGCTTTGGTTCCCGGCATGAAAGTACAAATCAGCCGTTCCAAAAACATGCATGAATTCAAGCACCGAATGATGAAGATTCTGTATGAAGATGCATATATCATCGTTGTAGAAAAGAAAGAAGGGTTATTATCGGTTGCTACTGACCGACAGAAAGAACGGACAGCCCAACATGTTTTGAATGAGTATGTAAAACGTCAGAACCGTGGCAACCGTGTCTTCGTCGTACATCGTCTAGACCGAGAGACTTCAGGCATCATGATGTACGCAAGAGATGAAAAGACCCAGCATACTTTACGTGACAACTGGCAGGAAATCGTATATGACCGACGCTATGTAGCGATTGTAGACGGTGAGATGGAAAAAGATCAAGGAACAGTGAGGTCCTGGCTTACTGACCATACATTTTATGTGAGCTCCTCACCTGTTGACGATGGAGGACGTTTGTCTATCACACACTACAGAACCATAAAACGTGCCAACGGATATTCTTTAATGGAACTGCAATTGGAAACAGGACGCAAGAATCAAATTCGTGTGCACATGCAGGAGTTGGGACATCCGGTTCTGGGAGACGAGCGTTACGGATGTGAAGTCAATCCTTTAGACAGACTGGCTTTGCACGCCTTCAAACTTTGCTTCTATCACCCTGTTACCGGTGAGAAGATGGAGTTTGAGACTCCCTACCCTTCAGCCTTTAAGAGCTTGATGCTTAAAAAACAACAATAACGCCTTATAGAGCATCTCAATCAATGCGATGCTCTTCCATTCGACAACGAATTCCAAAGACCAGATACTGACTTTGGAATTCGTTGTCTTTTTTAAGGAAGCCTTCCAAAATCATTTAACAGAAATAGATAGAAACATGATCAAACAACTTATTTTTGACTTTGCCGGGGTTATTACAGACCTCACATGGGAAGGAGCTGTAGAATCCTTCTCTCGCATCGGTTTAAAGAATGCAGACAAGATTTTAGACAAGTATCACCAAAACGGAATTTTTCAAGATCTGGAAGAAGGGAAAATGGATACTGAAACATTCAGAAAAGAATTGGGAAAGCTTTGCAACCGTGATTTGACACAAGAAGAAATTCAAAGTGCTTGGATGGGATATTTCAATGGTATGAATGAAAAGAAACTGGATTGCATAGAAGAACTGCGCAAAGACTATAAGATTTTTCTTCTGAGCAACACCAATCCGTATGTTATGAAATGGGCCTGCAGTCCAAACTTTACATCCAAAGGAAAATCATTGAACGATTATTTCGACAAATTATATCTTTCGTATGAAACTGGATATACCAAACCTCACGAAGGAATCTTCAACTACCTTATACAAGATGCAAAAATCAAACCGGAAGAATCACTTTTCATTGATGACGGAGCTTCTAATATAGCCATGGGAGAAAGATTAGGGATGCACACTTTTCACCCTCAAAATGCCACTGATTGGACTGAATTACTAAAAAAGGAACTTTTTTCACTGAATTTTGAATAATTTTCTTAAAATCATTTGGAGAATTCAAAAGGGAAACATACCTTTGCACCGCTTTTAAGAAAAAGACCTCGGGGTGTAGCGCAGTCCGGTTAGCGCACCTGCTTTGGGAGCAGGGGGTCGTG
>JAHHQU010000095.1 GCA_020026225.1 Phocaeicola sp.
AGGACCTCCAGATTATGAGTCTGTTGCTCTAACCAACTGAGCTACAAGTCCGGTATTCGTTTTTTATCCGAATGCACTGCAAAAGTAGAATAAAGAACCCAAATATGCAACATTTTTGTAAGAAAAATCAAAAAAAAACTAATACTTCTATTTTTCTCATTATATATTGTATTTTTGTACAGATTTATTTTCAATTTTTATTAAATGTCACAGAATACTAAAGAATCACATTTCTTGGGACTTACAGACCAAGAAGTATTGTCCAACAGAGAAAAATACGGTGTAAATCTTTTAACTCCTCCCAAACGCCCCTCTATTTGGAAATTATATCTCGAAAAATTTCAAGATCCTGTCATTAAGGTCCTGCTAGTCGCTGCGTTCTTTTCACTAATTATTTCAATAATTGAAAATGAATATGCTGAAACGATAGGTATTTTCTTCGCTATCTTCTTGGCTACAGGTATCGGATTTTATTTTGAATACGACGCCAACAAAAAATTTGATCTCCTGAATGCTGTAGGAGAAGAGACTCCCATTACTGTTATCAGAAATGGAAAAATTCACGAAATACCTAGAAAAGAAATTGTCGTTGGAGATGTCGTCATTTTAAATACCGGTGAAGAGGTCCCAGCCGACGGAATATTACTGGAAGCGGTTTCATTGCAAATCAATGAATCCAACCTGACCGGTGAACTGATGGTCCACAAAACGACAGAAGAAGCAGAATTCGATGAAGAAGCAACTTATCCTTCGAATGCCGTGATGCGTGGCACCACTGTTACAGACGGACATGGAATCATGAAGGTGGAACGTGTGGGGGACCATACTGAAATCGGTAAGGTCGCTCGACAATCAACAGAACAGAGTGAAGAGGAGACTCCTCTTAACATTCAGCTGACCAAGTTAGCCAACCTTATCGGCAAGGTCGGATTTACCATTGCTACCCTCACCTTTGTAATCTTTACAGGTAAAGACCTTTATGAATATTTCACCACTACCGATGCTACCGGATGGCAGCAAGTGTTGGAATGTGCCCAAATCGTATTGAAGTATTTCATGATGGCAGTCACATTGATTGTTGTAGCAGTTCCAGAAGGACTACCCATGAGCGTAACCTTGAGTCTGGCACTGAACATGCGACGTATGCTCAAGACTAACAATCTGGTCAGAAAAATGCATGCATGTGAAACAATGGGAGCCATCAATGTTATCTGTACTGATAAGACAGGAACACTGACTCAAAACTTGATGCAAGTATATGAGGCCAAACTCAATGAAAAGGATGCAGAACTGACCACCGAGAATATCGCAACCAATTCAACTGCCTTTTTGGAAGAAAAGAATGAAGGTGAAAAACCTTCTGGAGTTGGTAATCCTACAGAGGTAGCTCTTCTGCTTTGGCTGAACGGACAAGGTAAAAACTACATGGAATTACGAGAAGGAGCCAGAATCGTAAATCAACTGACTTTTTCTACAGAACGTAAATACATGGCAACCCTCGTGGATTCACCGATACAGAAAAAGCGTATCTTATATATAAAAGGTGCGCCAGAGATTGTAATGGGAAAATGTAATCTGACTGCTGAGGATATTCAAAAGAACAATGAACAATTATTGGCTTACCAGAATAAAGCCATGCGCACATTGGGACTTGCCTATAAAGTGATTTCAGAAGAGGACTCAAAGGATTGTGCAGAACTGGTAAATGCCGGAAATATGACTTTCCTTGGAATCTTTGCAATCAGCGACCCAATTCGACCAGATGTTCCTGAAGCTGTAAAGAAATGCCAATCAGCGGGAATCAGCGTTAAGATTGTGACAGGTGACACTCCTGGAACGGCAACCGAAATAGCTCGTCAGATTGGTCTTTGGCAACCAGAAGACACAGAACGCAATCGAATTACAGGAAGTGACTTCGCAGCCTTAAGCGATGAAGAAGCATTGGATCGTGTGCTCGACTTAAAGGTGATGAGCCGTGCTCGCCCAATGGATAAACAGCGTCTGGTGCAATTACTGCAACAAAAAGGAGCAGTGGTAGCAGTAACAGGAGATGGTACGAATGATGCCCCTGCCTTGAATCATGCACAAGTAGGGTTATCTATGGGAACTGGAACATCCGTTGCAAAAGAAGCTAGCGACATTACTTTACTTGACGACTCATTCCATAGCATTGCAACAGCCGTCATGTGGGGTCGTTCCTTATACAAGAACATACAACGATTTATTGTCTTCCAGCTTACCATCAACGTTGTGGCTCTATTCAGTGTATTGTTGGGTGCTTTCTTCGGAACTGCCCTACCTCTTACCGTTACGCAAATGCTCTGGGTAAACTTGATTATGGACACTTTTGCTGCAATGGCTTTAGCTTCGATTTCTCCAAGCATGGATGTTATGAATGAGAAGCCTCGTAAACGAACAGACTTCATCATTACAAAATCGATGAGAAATACAATCTTCGGCGTAGGCTTGACATTCCTTGCTCTGCTGATGGGACTCCTTATTTACTATAAAGGACAACCTGGGGGAATGAGTACTCACCACCTGACCATCTTCTTTACGATTTTTGTCATGCTGCAATTTTGGAACTTGTTTAATGCAAGCGTTTTCGGGACCAACCATTCCGTATTCAAAGATGCAAGTCATGCTTTGGGTATGTTAGGAGTCGCACTCATTATCTTGGTGGGACAAATTATCATTGTCAGCTTCGGTGGAAAGGTATTCCGTACAGAGCCTCTTGCTTTCATGGAATGGATTTACATCATTGCAGGTACCTCACTTGTATTCTGGATAGGTGAGATTCTCCGAGGCTTACAACGAATGAAAAAGAAATGATTATGATAGTTGTCTTTCTTTACTGTGAATGACTTCACAGTAAAGAAAGAATTGAATAAGGAGTCTTGAGATGAAAATAAAAAACATCATTTTTGATTGGGGAGGCGTATTGATTGACCTTGATATGAAAGGCTGTATCAAAGCTTTCGAAGAAATCGGGATTCATGATTTCTATCAACTCATCACAGGGGCTGAAGAAACGGGTATTTTTAAAACTTACGAATTGGGAAACTGCACTACCAGTGAGTTTCATGAAGCTGTTCGAAATCTTGCCAACCGTCCACTCACAGATGCAGACATTGATCATGTATGGAATGCCATGGTAAAAAGTGTTCCTGAGAAAAAGTTGCAATTGCTCGCAGAATTAAAGGAACAATATGCTGTTTATCTGCTCAGCAATACCAATGAACTTCATTGGGAATACGCTTCCGATAAGGTTTTCCAATATAAAGGAATGAAGCGAGAAGATTTCTTCAAGGAAACCTTCTTGTCTTTCCGCATGCATTTAGCCAAACCGGATACAAAAATATTCCGTACCGCACTCCAAGAAGCCAATTTAAATCCGGGTGAAACACTCTTTATAGATGATTCTCCCATCAATTGCGAGGCTGCCGCCGCCGTTCAATTACAAACCCTTTATTACATACCTGGTACAGACCTAAGGACTGTACTCTCTGAAAAATTATGCAAATACTAAAAGGAAATACAGAACCCTACCCTATCTTGCCTTGTGCTGCCACCATCGGCTGTTTTGATGGCGTTCACCGTGGACATCGATTTCTTATCGACCAAGTCTACGATGTAGCTAGAGCCAGAGGTCTTAAAAGTGCATTCATCACTTTTCCTGTACATCCAAGAGTGGTAATGCAAGCCGACTATCAACCAGAACTTTTATCTTGTCTGCAACAGAAAATAGATTTAATCAGTCAGTTGGAAGCCGATTATTGTATTCTGCTTCCTTTTACCCGCGAGCTATCCCAACTATCGGCACGGGAATTCATGGAATTTTTGCATAACAAGTACCGGGTAGAAGTACTCGTGATAGGTTACGACCACCGTTTTGGCCATAATCGAAGCGAAGGTTTCGAAGAGTATTGCCAATACGGAAAAGAACTGGGTATTGAAGTAATACAAGCCAAGGCGTTAGTGGAAAACGGGAACTCCATCAGTTCTTCACTCATCCGCTCCTTATTGAAGGAAGGCCAAGTAGAAGAAGCAAACCATTATCTAGGTTATTGCTATTATTTGGATGGCACCATTGTCAACGGTTATAAGGTAGGTAGAAAATTGGGCTTTCCTACAGCCAACCTGCTTCCCTCCTGCGACGACAAACTGGTTCCAGCTGAAGGAGTGTATGCTGTTTATGCCTACATCAACGGTACCCGGTATCCCGCCATGCTGAACATAGGACATCGACCGACTGTAAATAATGGCTCCGATAGAAGCATTGAAGCACATATCATCGATTTTCATGAAGGCATATACAATAAACAGATGCGCATCGAATTCATTACCCGGCTCCGTAAAGAAAAGAAGTTTGACTCACTAGATGAACTAGTCAAGCAATTGAATATTGATAAAGAAAGGATTTCGCAAATACTCCGATAATAAATTCTTCTATTTTACTGATTGGTCTAATTAAGAAAATACCTAAGAGATAATTATTTATCCGCGAAATGTACGTATCTTTGCACCCAAATTAGACAGCAACATTAGATGAAGACATTTGAAGAATTAGGCGTTTCTGAAGAAATACGCCAGGCCATTCAAGAGATGGGATATGAGAATCCTATGCCTGTACAAGAAGAAGTAATTCCGTATTTATTGGGAAATCGCAATGACGTAGTAGCTCTGGCTCAAACCGGAACTGGAAAAACAGCCGCATTTGGTCTGCCGCTGATTCAAAAAATAAATGTAAAGGACAATGTGCCGCAAGCACTGGTTCTTTGCCCTACCCGTGAACTCTGCCTGCAGATTGCAGGCGACTTGACCGATTATTCCAAGTACATCACAAACCTAAAGATATTGCCCGTATATGGCGGTTCATCAATCGACAGCCAAATACGCTCTTTGAAAAAAGGAGTTCATATCATCGTGGCAACTCCTGGACGTCTTATCGACTTGATGGAACGTAAAGTGGCTCACCTCGAGACCGTACGTGACGTTGTAATGGACGAAGCCGATGAGATGTTGAACATGGGATTCACAGACAGCATCAACGCCATTTTGGAGAAAGTTCCAGAAGACCGCAATACATTGATGTTCTCTGCTACCATGAGTCCTGAAATTGCGCGCATCGCAAAAACTTATCTTCACAATGCCAAAGAAATTACGATAGGTACAAAGAACGAAGGAAGCAAGAATGTGAATCACATTGCTTATATCGTTCACGCAAAGGATAAATACCTTGCCTTGAAACGTATCGTGGACTTTTATCCTCAAATTTATGGTATCATTTTCTGCCGTACTCGTAAAGAGACTCAAGAAATTGCCGACAAATTGATTCAAGACGGTTACGATGCAGATTCATTGCATGGAGAATTGAGTCAGGCTCAACGTGACCTCGTAATGCAGAAGTTCCGCCAGCGTCATCTCCAGTTATTGGTTGCTACCGACGTAGCCGCTCGCGGTCTTGACGTGAATGATTTGACTCACGTCATCAACTATGCACTGCCTGATGATACAGAAAGCTATACTCATCGAAGCGGACGTACAGGTCGTGCTGGTAAGACTGGTATTTCTATCGCCATCATCAACCTGCGTGAAAAAGGAAAGATGCGTGAAATTGAACGGATCATCAACAAGAAGTTCAATGTAGAAACTCTTCCAGAAGGAAAAGAAATCTGCGAACAGCAGTTGATTAAGGTTGTGGATGATATCGAAAAGGTAAAAGTTGATGAAGAAGAAATTGCAGCCTTCATGCCTGGCATCTATCGCAAGTTGGAATGGCTTAGCAAAGAGGACTTGTTGAAACGTGTGGTTTCTATGGAATTCAATCGCTTCTTGGATTATTATAAGAATGCTCCTGTCATTGAACAACCTAGTGCAAACGATAGACAACGTGAGCCCAAAGAACGTAAGGACCGTGGTTCCGATAGAGAAAAGACAGCTCGAAAGGCAGAAAAAGGTTATACCCGCTTCTTCTTGAACCTCGGTAAAACAGACGGTTTCTACGCCAACCAAGTTATAGAGCTGATTAATCGCAACTTGAAAAAGGAACGCATTCAAATTGGTCGCATCGACCTGATGCAGAACTTCTCTTTCTTCGAAGTTGCCGAAGCACAGGCTCCACTGATTTTGAAAGCCCTGAATAAGGTAAGCCTCAACGGCCGCCGTGTCGTAGTAGAAATTGCCGGAGAAAATACGGGTAAGAGTGATAAAGGTGGACGCAAACGCGGGAACGATGAAGGTCGCTCTTCACGAGGAAAAGAGACCAGAGGTCGTGACGGGAAAAACAGAGACAACGTTGAAAAGAAGAATAAGCCAAGCCGCGAAGAACGTGGTTACACTGCAGCCAGAGGTCCTAAGAAGAAAGATGACTGGAAACAGTTCTTCAACAACGATGAACGTCCCTTTAGAGGAGAAATGCCAGACTTTGAAGAAGAAGGATGGGCACGACGCAGCAAAAAAAGAAAATAAACGTTCAAACTAAAATAAATAAAGCCGTTTTAGCGAAATGCTAAAACGGCTTTATTGTTTTAAAGGAGAATACGGTCATTCCTCCTTCAAATGAGAATCACTCTATAATCAATTTTAACTTCTTTGCTCCTGTGCGTGCTTTCAGCCATTGAGCTATTTTCGTACGATTCTCTTCTTCCATCTTTTCAGAAGTACATCCTAAAATAGTCGTCCCTTAAGAACATCTTTATCTATTGATATTCAATAATTTAGTTTA